>NZ_JASLAW010000077.1 GCF_030147005.1 Pseudomonas sp. | reverse complement strand
AGCGGCCCCAAAAATGGGACTGCTACGCAGTCCAGCGGGAGCAAGCTCCCTCGCCACAGGGACCGGTTCTGTCTTAACTGACTGGCATTAGGGCAAGCCCGCTCTCACATTCAGGCGCCCGTCCAGGCGTGGACGAACGGTGCCAGGTCTTCCTTCGGCGCCGTGCGCGGCGGGTTCTGCGGCGTGCCCAGGTAGAGGAAGCCGATCACTTCTTCATCCGCCGTCAGCCCCAAGCCTTTGGCCACATGAGCCGAGTAGGACAACTCGCCGGTACGCCACACCGCGCCGATCCCTTGCGCATAAGCCGCCAGCAGAATGCCGTGGGCCGCGCAGGCGGCTGCCAGCAATTGTTCGGATTTCGGCACTTTGAAGTGTTCTTGCAAGCGCGCAATCACCACCACCACCAGCGGCGCGCGCAACGGGCCGTTCTGAGCCTTGTCGATAGCGGCTTGCGGAGCGTCGGCATCCTGCAGGCGCGCGGCTTCGGCCAGCAGCGTGCCCATACGCTCACGGGCCGCGCCTTCCACGGTAAGGAAACGCCACGGGCGCAACTGGCCGTGGTCGGGCGCACGCATGGCGGCGGCGAACAGCATGTCGCGCTGCTCCTGAGTCGGTGCCGGTTCCAGCAAACGTGGCACGGAAACACGGTTGAGCAAAGCGTCGAGAGCCTGCATTGGCCACCTCCAGAATAAAATGTGCGGTCATTCTAGCGGAATGCATCGGGATGCCACCAAACGATAATTGCTCTTATTCAAACTGCCCCGCCCTGTTAAACTTTGCGACCGGATTTTTCGCCTTCTTTCAGGAAACTCGATGTTTCGTTCGCTACGACACCTGTGCGCAGCATTGCTGGCCCTGGGCCTGACTGCCTGCGACGACGCGCCACGGTTTACCCAGGCCGAGCCGGGTGAAGCGCGCGCCGGTGGCGCGGCGACGGTGAACAAGCGCGACCAGAACGCGTTTTCCCTGCCCTCGGCGAACCTGGCGCCCACCCGCCGCCTGGACTTCAGCGTCGGCAACAGTTTCTTTCGCAGCCCCTGGGTGATCGCGCCCTCGACCACCACCGCACGCGACGGCCTGGGCCCGCTGTTCAATACCAATGCCTGCCAGAACTGCCATATCAAGGATGGCCGAGGCCATCCACCGCTGGCCGACGCGCCCAATGCGGTATCGATGCTGGTGCGGCTGTCCATCTCCCCCGCTGATACAGACCTGCCACCTTACGCCAGGCTCATCGAACAGCTCGGCGTAGTGCCAGAGCCGGTGTACGGCGGGCAACTGCATGACATGGCCGTGCCGGGCGTGGCGCCGGAAGGCAAGGTGCGGGTCGATTACACACCGGTCAACGTCCGCTTCAAGGACGGCACCGTGGTCGAGTTGCGCAAGCCCGAGCTGCAAATCACCCAGCTCGGCTATGGCCCGATGCACCCCGACACGCGTTTCTCTGCGCGCATCGCCCCGCCGATGATTGGCCTGGGTTTGCTCGAAGCCATCAGCGACGCCGATATCCTGCGCAACACCGACCCGAAAACCGCTGACAGCGAGGCCATCGTCGGCCGGGCGAATCAGGTGTGGGATGACGCCAGGCAAAAAACTGTTTTAGGGCGATTCGGCTGGAAAGCCGGGCAACCTACGCTCAATCAACAAAATGTTCACGCGTTTTCAGGTGATATGGGCCTCACCACATCCTTGAGGCCTTTCGATGACTGCACCGACGCCCAGGTCGCCTGCAAACAGGCACCCAACGGCAACGGCCCCGAGGGCGAGCCGGAAGTCAGCGACAACATCCTGCGCCTGGTGCTGTTCTATACGCGTAACCTCGCCGTGCCGGTGCGCCGCGACCTCAACGCGCCGCAGGTGCTGGCCGGCAAAAACCTGTTCTACCAGGCCGGTTGCCAGGGCTGCCACAAGCCGACGTTCACCACGGCCGCCAACGCCTCCGAGCCCGAACTGGCCAATCAGGTGATCCGTCCCTACAGCGATTTGCTGCTGCACGACATGGGCGAAGGCCTCGCCGACAACCGCACTGAATTCAAGGCCGGTGGCCGCGACTGGCGTACCCCGCCATTGTGGGGCATCGGCCTGACGCAAACCGTGAGTGGTCACACCCAGTTTCTCCATGACGGCCGCGCCCGCAACCTGCTCGAAGCCGTGCTCTGGCATGGCGGGCAAGCGCAAGCGGCGCAGCAGCATGTGTTGTCGTTCAATGCCGAGCAGCGTGCCGCGCTGCTGGCGTTCCTGAATTCTCTATAAGCTTCGCCCCACTTACAGAAGGGAGCTCGATATGTTCCGTCCCAAGTTGTTGTTCACCAGCCTGGCCGCCCTTGCCCTCGGCGCCTGCTCGCCGCAAGACCCGCAAGCGGTGACCTCGGCGGCCATCGCCAAGCAGGTCATCCTGCCGACTTACAGCCGCTGGGTTGAAGCCGACCGTCAACTGGCCGTCAGCGCCCTGGCCTACTGCCAGGGCAAGGAAAGCCTGGACACCGCCCGTGCCGACTTCCTCCACGCGCAAAAAGCCTGGGCCGAGTTGCAACCGCTGCTGATCGGCCCGCTGGCCGAAGGCAACCGTTCATGGCAAGTGCAGTTCTGGCCGGACAAAAAGAACCTGGTAGGCCGTCAGGTCGAACAGCTGGTTGCCAGCCAGCCACAGATCGACGGTGCCGCCCTCGCCAAATCCAGCGTGGTGGTGCAAGGCCTGTCGGCTTACGAATACATCCTCTACGACGCCAAGCCCGACGTCGCCGACCAAGCCCAGAAAGCCCGGTATTGCCCGCTGCTGATGGCTATCGGCGAACGCCAGAAAGCCCTGGCCGAAGAGATTTTGGCCAGTTGGAACAGCACCGACGGCATGCTCGCGCAGATGACCAAGTTCCCGAACCAGCGCTACGCCGATTCCCACGAAGCCATCGCTGACCTGCTGCGCGTGCAAGTGACCGCCCTGGATACCCTGAAGAAAAAACTCGGCACGCCGATGGGCCGCCAGACCAAGGGCATCCCGCAGCCGTTCCAGGCCGATGCATGGCGCAGCCAGTCGTCCCTGCAAAGCCTGGAAGCCAGCCTCGCAGCGGCCCAGACCGTATGGGTGGGCGTCGACAACAAAGGCCTGCGCGGGCTGTTGCCGACGGATCAAAAAGCCTTGGCCGACAAAATAGACGCCGCTTACGCCGCGTCGTTGAAACTGTTCGCCAGCAACCAGCGCACCCTCAACGAACTGTTGAACGATGACGCCGGGCGCCAGCAGCTCAACGATCTCTACGACAGCCTCAACGTGGTCCATCGCCTGCATGAAGGCGAGCTGGCCAAGGCGCTGGGCATCCAACTGGGCTTCAATGCCAACGACGGTGACTGATGATGCTCAGGCGACAGGCTTTGGCCATTGGCAGCGTGCTGCTCAGCGCCCTCACATTGGGTGGCTGGACGCTGTTCAAGCAAAAGGATAAGAGCCCGCTGCTGCTGTCGGCCCGCGATGATGCGGACGGCAAGCACTATGCGGTGGGTTATCGCCTGGACGGCAGGCAAGTGTTCGCCACCCAGGTGGGCCAGCGCTGCCACGACATCATTAACCACCCGACGCTGCCGATTGCGCTGTTCGTCGCCCGCCGCCCGGGCACCGAAAGTTACCTGATCGACCTGCGTGACGGCGCGCTGCTGCAAACCATCACGTCTAACGCCAATCGCCACTTCTATGGCCACGCGGTGATTCACAAGAGCGGCGACTGGCTGTATGCCACCGAGAACGACACGTCCGATCCAGGCCGTGGCCTGTTGGGTGTGTATAAGTTCGAAGGCGAGCGGCTGGTGCACAGCGGCGAGCTTTCCACCCACGGTATCGGCCCGCATCAGGTCTCCTGGATGCCCGACGGCGAAACCCTGGTGGTGGCCAACGGCGGTATTCGCACCGAAGCCGAAAGCCGCGTTGAGATGAACCTCAACGCCATGGAACCAAGCCTGGTGCTGATGCACCGCGACGGCAGCCTGATCAGCAAGGAAACCCTGGGCCAGCAGATGAACAGCGTGCGCCATATGGGGATCGCCAGCGACGGCACCATCCTCACCGGCCAGCAGTTCATGGGGCCGTCCCAGGAACGTTCCGAGCTGCTCGCGATTAAGCGCCCAGGGCAGCCGTTCGTGGCCTTCCCGGTGGCCGATGAGCAGTTGCAGGCGATGGGGCACTACACCGCCAGCGTCGCGGTGCACAGTGAGCTGCGCCTGGTGGCGCTGACAGCGCCGCGTGGTAATCGCTTCTTTATCTGGGACATGGACAGCGGCGAGTTGCGCCTGGATGGGCCGTTGCCGGACTGTGCCGGGGTTGGCGCGGTGGCGGACGGGTTCGTGGTCACCTCAGGCCAGGGGCGTTGCCGTTTCTATGATTGCCGCCAGGACCAGCTGATGGCCAAACCGTTGGAATTACCGGCGGGTTTTTGGGACAACCATCTGCACCTGATCTGAAAATTGCCCCCTCTGCTGGAGCGAGCTTGCTGGCGAAGATCGCCAACGATAACGCGCATCTTGAATACGCGCCATGCTCAGGTTTTTCGCGAGCAAGCTTGCTCCTACAGTTAAAGTGACAGTCAGCGTGTAGTCTCGCTGACTGCGCCTTTTTACTGATTCCATCACGTCCTCCTGAAAACCAGATCAGAAGGTGTAAACCTTATTTAGGACGGGACACAGGCACAAAAAAAGGGCCTCGCACTGCAAGGCCCTCTCGGGGGTTTCAATCGTTTCAACTCTGCGGCCTCATCCCTTGGGACATCCCGAACATGAACAACAGCAAATCATGATCGGGCTTGGCCGCCACACTGACCTTGGCGACACGCGGCAGCAGGCATTGCCCGTCACCTTGCGCCGCACTGAGTACCTGTGTGCGAGGCTGTTCCCAGGCGGCCAGGGCCAGGGCTGCAATGCCCAACGCCCCGACCAGAAACAAACCTCGTGCTATTTCTAGCTTCATCTGGTTAAACCCTTGATAGCGCTGCCAAACGCCGTCTCGTAAAAGTAGCTGAGTTTCTTCCAGTCGGTATCGTTCCACGACGAATGGCGGCGCAATTGCAGCATGTCATGGGATGCGGCCCGATAAGCGGTCAAACGCTGCCGACATTTTTCAAAGTCCAGCAGTGCCACTTCCACCTTCACCGCATCGCCTTCGCCGGTGACCCGAACGAAGATGTGCTTGATATACAGGCAGCCATGTTGCCAGCGCCCCTTGTGCATGCGAGCCAGGGTGCCGGCCAGCTCTTTGAGCAAGCGTTCATGCACCTCTTCGCCGTATTGCTCACGGCCACCGGCGGCGTACCAGTTTTCAATCTCGTCGAAGCCGTCCAGCGAAGCGGTCACCAGCAACGCCTTCCATTGATGTTCCGGGTCGCGTCGCGCCTCGCAAAACACCAACTCCGGCACACGTACATCCAGCAAGCGCAAACCCTTGAGGGCATCACGCTCACGCAACACGGTCGGACGTCCAAACGGATGCAGCCAACTGCGGTAGATGTGCCCGGTCTGACGCTTACAGTAGAGCAAGCGCCCATTGGCACTGACGACCCGCTGTACACCACTTTCACCGCCACGACGGCGATTGGGCTCTTCAACCCATTCACCCTGCTGACGCCAGAAAAAATCAAATCGTTCTTCGGGAGCTACATGGCTGCCTGCTACGCACTCAACTGCCATTCTGTTACCTCTTGCGCAATACATAGACTCGCCACATGGCGTAGAGCGGCATGAAATCCAGGGACTCCTGGATCCGGAAACCGGCCTGCTCGAATTCTGCCTCGACAGTAGCAGCCGGTAACACAAACCGGTTTTGGTAACCTTCCTGCTCACCTTTCTTACGACGACGCACTTCGGCGCGCTTGCGCTTCCACGCCTTGAAATTGCCATCCACCCAGAGCGAGATAATCACGCTGTCACGGGTAACACGCTGAAATTCCCGCAGTATTGTCATCCTGTGCGCAGGGTCACCGATGTGGTGCATCAGGCGCATGCAGAAAATACTGTCGACCGAACTATCTGGCAAATCGATATCAAAAGCGGATGTCTGCAAAGGGCGTACCCGTTTCACCACTTCCGCCGGTTGGGCTGTAGTGGCGACCTTCACCATCGACGCCGAATTGTCGGCCCCGATAATCACGCGGTTGGGTTTTTCGGCCAACAATGGCCAAAACCGACCGGCGCCACAGGGCAAGTCCAACACCAGGCCTGGCTCACCGGCCATGGCCAGCGCAGCACGTGCCAGTTGCTCGTCGCGTTTGTGGGACCATCGGCGAGCCAGATTGTCCTGATGCTTGAGCAAATATTGCTGCGCGTGTTGATCATCGTACTTTTCAGAAAATTCCAACTTGATCGGGGAAGGCATCGTACGTCTCCGGTAACTGATGCCTACAACCCTAAGCAGAGAACTGTGATCAACAAGTCAACTCGTTGTGAAAAACTTGTTCTGTCCAATTGCATACATTTCAAGAGTTTACAGAAACATTCAGTAGCACCGGGCCATCTTCGCTGAAAACCAGACGTCGTGCAGCAGCAAATTGACAGACTGAACGGTCAGGTTTTGACTGGTCCCAGTTCGACATGGAAACGGCAACCATTGGGCTCCATGGTGCTCAGGGTGACGCTCCAGCCCTGGCTTTCACAGATACGTTGCACCAGCGACAGGCCAAGCCCCAGGCCCTCGCCGCGCTTCTCGCTGCCACGCACAAACGGCTCGAACATCGCTTCACGCTTGTCTTTAGGAATGCCCACACCGGTGTCCTCGACTACGAAGCCGCTCGGCTCCAGGGTGAGGCGGATAAACCCCTGTTCGGTGTAATGCAGTGCATTGCGTAACAGGTTGCCCATCACCGCGTGCAGGAACGTCGTGTTGTAGCGAGTATCCAGCGCAGCGCCCGGGCAGTAGATCAACTCTAGGCCTTTTTGCTCGATGGGCCCGCGCCAGATCCCGAGCAAATCCTCGGCGACCTGGGTCAGGTCGACCTGGGCCGACATGGCGGCATCGTCATGCTTGGCGCGGGCCAGCATCAGGAAGGTCTGCACCAGTTCGCGCATTTCCTCACAGGCCCGAGCGATGCGCTGGACCTGATTGCGCCCACGTTGATCGATGGCCGGGTTCTCCAACAGCAGCTCGCAGGAGCTGGCCAGCACCATCAGAGGTGTGCGCAATTCATGGCTCACATCGCTGGTAAACAACTGTTCGCGAGACAGCGCCTGACGCAAGCGACCCAGCGTGGCATCGAACGCCACCGCCAACTCGCCCACTTCGTCGGCCGCGTAATCCGGCGCCAGGGGCGGCGCCAGGCCAAGCAGTTGGTCGCGATGGCGCACCTGGCGAGCCAGGCGCACCACTGGCGCCATCACCTTGCGCGCCAGCACCCAGCCGAGGAACACCGCCAGCGCCAGGCTGAGCACGAAGCCCACCAGCACCACGGCAAACAGGACGCGCTCGCGCTCTTCGAAATCGCTTTGGTCCTGCAGCAGCACATAACGCCGGCCATCGATCACTTCGACCATGGCGTGGTACGACAGCGACTCGCGAAATACTTCATGAAAGCCGGGGTCCAGGTGCCGCAAATCCTTGGGCAGCTCGAAATCGCCGGGGCCGCCGCTGAAATAAAACAGCTGGTCAGGCTCGGGCCGGTGTCGCCAGTCTTCCATGCTGTCCATCAGCAGCAGGCGTTGCAGATCGCCGCCCAGGCCTGCCGAAATCAACTTCTCTTCCACCAGGTGCACCGTCGCGACGATGCCCATGGCGAAGGCGCCCGCCACCAATGCGCTCATCAAGGCAAAGGCGATGATGATCCGCTGGGCAAGGCTTTGCTTAAACTCCATCACGGCCCTCGGCCAGGCGATAACCTACACCGTGCACCGTTTGCAGCAGCGGTTTGGCGAAGGGTTTGTCGATCACTTGGCGCAGTTGGTGGACATGGCTGCGCAGGCTGTCGCTGTCCGGGCAATCGTCGCCCCACAAAGCTTCTTCGAGAATTTCCCGACGCAATACGTGCGGGCTTTTCTGCATCAATACCGCGAGCAGCTTCAGGCCGACCGGGTTGAGTTTCAACAGGCGCCCCTCTCGGGTCACCTCCAGCGTATCCAGGTCATAACTCAGGTCGCCCACTTGCAGGGCGCGACGCCCGCCACCCTGAGCACGGCGCAGCACCGCTTCGATGCGAGCGGCCAGCTCAGACAAGGCGAACGGCTTGAGCAGGTAGTCATCGGCGCCGGACTTGAAGCCCTGCAGCCGGTCGTCCAACTGGTCGCGGGCGGTGAGCATGATCACCGGCGTATCACGGCGCGCGTCTTCGCGCAGGCGTTTGCACAGGGTGTAGCCATCGATGCCGGGCAGCATGATGTCGAGTACGATCAAGTCGTAATGCTCGGTGGCGGCCAGGTGCAGGCCCGACAAACCGTCCTGCGCACAATCCACTGTGTAACCTTTAAGCCCCAGGTAATCGGCCAGGTTGGCCAGAATATCGCGGTTGTCTTCAACCAATAAAATTCGCATGGGCAGTGTCTCCGTACGCGGTAACGGCCGTGTTGGCTCGCGCAGCTTAAGGCCAAGTGCCGCTCAGGGATAGACCTGCAAAGGCTATCGATATAGGTTTTCAACCGATATTTCGATTGAACGAGATTTTCACTATAGCTTCACAGATTGATGACAGCGCCAAGGCGAACATTTGCGTTTGATCCAACGCTGCCTTCGGCCGGCAACGCTTTTTCGCGGCCACGCCGGCCTCAATTGATCGTACCCAAAACTGAAACTAAAAAAGCCCCGCCTGCATCACTGCAGGCGGGGCTTTTCAGTACAGGGGTAAGGCTGGCTTACATCATGCCGCCCATGCCACCCATGCCGCCCATGTCTGGCATACCGCCACCGCCAGCGCCTTCAGCCTTCGGCTTCTCAGCGATTGCAGCTTCGGTGGTCAGGATCAGGCCGCCGATGGAGGCTGCTGCCTGCAACGCCGAACGGGTCACCTTGGTAGGGTCCAGGATGCCCATTTCGATCATGTCGCCGTATTCGCCGGAAGCAGCGTTGTAACCGTAGTTGCCCTGGCCGCTCTTGACCTGGTTAACCACAACGCTTGGCTCGTCGCCGGAGTTGGCAGCGATCTGGCGCAGCGGTGCTTCAACGGCACGGCGCAGTACAGCGATACCGACGTTCTGGTCAGCGTTGTCGCCGGTCAGATTGGTCAGGGCTTCCAGAGCACGGATCAGCGCAACGCCACCGCCAGGTACCACGCCTTCTTCAACGGCTGCACGGGTTGCGTGCAGGGCGTCTTCAACGCGGGCCTTCTTCTCTTTCATTTCAACTTCGGAACCGGCGCCAACCTTGATCACTGCAACGCCGCCGGACAGCTTGGCCAGACGCTCTTGCAGTTTTTCACGGTCGTAGTCCGAGGAAGTCTCGGCAACCTGGGCACGGATCTGAGCAATACGCGACTCGATGTCGCCTTCAACGCCAGCACCGTCAACGATGATGGTGTTTTCCTTGGAAATGGTCACGCGCTTGGCGCTACCCAGGTTTTCCAGGGTGGCGCTTTCCAGGCTCAGGCCGATCTCTTCGGAGATAACGGTACCGCCGGTCAATACGGCGATGTCCTGCAGCATGGCCTTGCGACGGTCGCCGAAGCCTGGAGCCTTGACGGCTGCAACTTTGACGATGCCACGCATGTTGTTCACAACCAGGGTCGCCAGGGCTTCGCCTTCAACGTCTTCGGAAACGATCAGCAATGGACGGCCGGCTTTGGCAACGGCTTCCAGTACTGGCAGCATTTCGCGGATGTTGGAGATTTTCTTGTCGACCAGCAGGATCAGCGGGCTGTCCAGCTCGGCAACCATGGTGTCCGGCTTGTTGACGAAGTACGGGGACAGGTAGCCACGGTCGAACTGCATGCCTTCTACAACCGACAGTTCGTTTTCCAGGCCCGAGCCTTCTTCAACGGTGATCACGCCTTCTTTACCGACTTTTTCCATGGCTTCGGCAATGATGTCGCCGATGGAGCTGTCGGAGTTGGCGGAGATGGTGCCTACCTGAGCGATAGCCTTGGTGTCAGCGCATGGCTTGGACAGGTTTTTCAGCTCGGCAACGATGGCGATGGTCGCCTTGTCGATACCACGCTTGAGGTCCATCGGGTTCATGCCGGCAGCAACGGCTTTGTAGCCTTCGTTGACGATAGCCTGAGCCAGAACGGTAGCGGTGGTGGTGCCGTCGCCTGCGTCATCGTTGGCACGGGAGGCAACGTCTTTGACCAGCTGCGCGCCCATGTTTTCGAAACGGTCTTCCAGTTCGATTTCTTTAGCGACGGAAACGCCATCCTTGGTGATGGTCGGAGCGCCGAAGCTCTTCTCGATGATCACGTTACGGCCTTTCGGGCCCAGGGTCGCTTTTACTGCGTCAGCCAGGATGTTGACACCGGTGAGCATTTTCTTGCGGGCGGAGTCGCCGAATTTAACTTCTTTAGCAGCCATGATCGATATTCCTTAAATACTTTGGAGTAAACGGGAAAATGAGCGGGGAATCAGTCTTCCAGAACGGCAAGAATCTCGTTCTCGCTCATTACCAGCAGGTCTTCGCCGTCGACTTTCACAGTGTTGCTGCCGGAGTAAGGGCCGAAAACAACCTTGTCACCCACTTTCACGGCCAGCGCACGTACTTCACCGTTTTCCAGAGCCTTGCCTGGACCCGCAGCCAGAATCACACCGTGGTTGGCTTTTTCAGCAGCCGAACCTGGCAGGACGATCCCGCCGGCGGTTTTCTTTTCTTCTTCACTGCGACGGATGACGACGCGGTCATGCAGAGGACGAAGCTTCATTGTCGATCTCTCCTAATTGTGTTTTTCATCGGCCGGTATCAATTCCGGCGGGTTAAATTCCGGCGGTGCCGGTCGCGGCTCGCAGGGCGAACCGCGGAAGTCTGTCTAGTGTCACCACCAGAAACCTTGCGGTGACCGTTACATAAGGGCGCCCAGGCTTATTACAAGGGGCAGCGAATGAATTTTTTTGTGTTTTGCTCAAGGGTGAATGCAGCACGGCACCCAAAAGGTGCCGTGCCGGTGGAGCCGTTATTTGCCGTCGCGATGTTCGAACTCGCCTTCGATCACATCACCTTCGCGCCCCAAGGGCTGGCGGGGTGCCGGGCCTCCACGGGGTTGCAGGTCGTCGGCGAAGGCACGCTGGCGAATCGCCGCCTCTTCGGCACGCTTCCGCATTTTGCCCGCCAGCAGCTTGCGAGTGACGGGCAGGAGCATGATCAGGCCAACCACATCGCTGATGAAACCCGGCAGGATCAACAGGCCACCGGCCAGGGCCATCATCAGGCCTTCAAGCATGGTCTGGGCGGGCAGTTCACCGCGGTTCAGGCTTTCACGGGCACGCAGTGCCGTCGCCAGACCGGCGACGCGCAGCACCAGAACGCCGAGCATCGAGCCGAGAATGATCAGTAACAGTGCTGGGAAAAATCCGATCGCACCGCTGACTTGAACGAATACGAACAGCTCCAGCACCGGGAACAATAGAAAAAGCAACAAAAAAGGGCGCATCAAATGTTTCCTCAACGCAAGAATGCCTTGCTAGTCCACCTTAGATGACGTCGCCTTTTCGTGAATTCAAGCGGTAATGTCCGATTTTTTCGGCCAGGTCTCGGCGTGAGCCAATGAAACCAGGGCTTCGCGCACTTGTGTCGGCGTGTTGCAAGATTCGCCAAACGGCAACCAGTGCAGGGACTGGCCGATGCGCAGGTGCATGCCTTCACTGTCGATGCCGGCCAGCCGCGCAGGCTCGGTCTTCGGTAAACCGGCGAGGTCCACGTAATGGGCGATGGCCTTGGCGTGATCGCTGTTCATGTGTTCGATCATGCTGCGCTCAGCCTGGCCCGCGAACGGATTGGCCAGGGTCAGTTGGTCGATCCAATGGATCGCGCCAAATCCGCCGATATAACGGTGGCGCACCGGTTTGAGCACCCAGAAATCGAAATCGTGGGCCATGTGGTAGTTGGACGACTCGGGAAAGTAGCGATAGTAGCGCTCGGCAGCGGCCTGGATGGCAGCGGCGTCTTGCAACTGCTCGGCTTCAGCCAGGTAGGTCAGGCGCCCGACCGCCTGCACATCGTCAGCTTCGCGCTCACCGACCAGCAACGAGCACTTGGGGTCTTTCTGCAAATTGTGAGTGTGCTGGGCGATGCGGCTGATCAGGATCAGCGGGCGGCCCTGTTCGTCGAGACAGTACGGCACGACCGAACCGAAGGGAAAACCGGGCATGGCTTTGGACAGTGTGGCCAAGGCCCCACGGTATTCCTTGAGCAACAGCTCTCGGGCGTTCCTGGCAACGTGCACGCTCAATGTATGACTCCTGGGTTGTTCCGCCGCCCATGGCATATGGGAATGGATCTCAACACACGGTAATCAATATCCGCGCAGGTTGCCAGAGTGCCCGATGCAGCTTTACCAGGCCACGCCAAAGCCTGCGGTGTAGCGGGTCTTGCTCAAGCTGCTTTCGGAGTCGCCGCTGATCACGTCACGCTCAGCCTTGAGATTGAGCGACGCCCATTCGGTGACCTTGTAACGCAGGCCCATCTGAGCATCCAGGGAATACTCGGCCGGACCGTCCAGCGGCTTGCCCAGTTCGCCGCTGGTGAAGAACTCAACGGTCTTGCCCACCAGGTAGCGGTTGTAGTTCCACTTCATGGCCAGGGAATAGAAGTTGTCTTTGCCGCCATCGGCGTATTCGTAATCGGTGCGGTTGACCAGCGAGCCGAGGGAGAACGCGCCCAGCTCATCGTCCCAGAACTGATAACCCGGGCCGGTGCCGACGGTGCGTTGGCGCGCCAGGTCTTCCACCTTGTCGCGCTTGTAGGTCAGGCGGCCCTGCCAGAACCAGTGCTCGGTGATAAAGCGGTCAAGGTCGTATTCCAGGGCCCAGTTGTCGGTGGTGGTGACGTCGTCCTGGAACTCGCGGTTGTATTCGCCCTTGCCGGTGTGGCGCCACTGGCCGTGACGGGCCGAGGTCTTGAAGTCGATGTCGTAGTCGTTGGTGTCTTTGTCGGCGCGCTTGTAGTCCAGCGCCAGGTCAACGTTGCCCTTCCAGACCAGGTCTTCAATCACAGGCTTGGGCTTGATGATTTGCTGGATGCTGGCCAAGTCCACGGTCTTGGGCGCTTCGCCGTTGGCCAGCACGACTTTGCCATCTTCCGCAGCCTGGAGGGACTTGGCCTTTTCACCGGTATAGGCGTCCTGTTTGACCAGCAATGGCTGGTCGCTCTCCAGGGTTTTCACCTGCTTCCAATCCACCGGGATCGAGCCGCCGTAGCTGGTTTGGATCAGCAATTTGCCGCCGTCGAACACCTTGATCTTGCCGGTCAGGCGGTCACCGTTCTTCAACCAGACGGTATCGGCGAGCAAGGGCGTGGAGGCACTGAGGACAGCGAGGCACAGCAGGGTTCTGGACAACATAAGCAGATACGGGGCTCGGGGTTGGCGAAAAGGAAGGCTATCGTGGTGGATAGCCTGAACTGACTCAACTATTTATATTGAGTTCAATTCTCACCGCCAAGTTTACAGACGTTTCTTACAAAAACACCGACGTTCTCAACGGATAGACCCACAGTGAATGAAGCTGCCGATGCCCCGCAAAGCCCCGCCGATATGCGCCGCACCGCGCTTTACCTGACGTTGTCGCAAGTGCCGCCAGGGTGCGTCGTGAGCTACGGCGAATTGGCGCACCTGGCAGGCTTGGGGCGCGCCGCGCGCTGGGTCGGACGTACCTTGAGCCAGCTTCCCGCGGATACCCGATTGCCCTGGCATCGGGTGTTGGGTGCCGGTGGTCGGATAAGTCTGCCGGTGGGCAGCGCATCGGGTGACGAACAACGTGCGCGTTTACGTAGCGAAGGCGTCACTATCCTGAATAATCGCGTTGATATTCAGCGTCATGGCTGGCGCCCGGTAGAGCACAGCGGTTAGAGTGCGCGCTTTGTTTCCGCAAACCTGAGGCAGACTCCAGCCCATGCCCCGTAAAACCTGGCGCGCCGCGCTCGCCGCCTATGCCAGCCCCTCGACGTTAGTGCTGTTATTGCTCGGTTTCGCTGCCGGCCTGCCTTATATGTTGGTGTTCTCGACGCTTTCCGTGTGGCTGCGTGAAGCGGGTGTTGCCCGCGAGACCATCGGTTATGCAAGCCTGATCGGGCTGGCCTACGCCTTTAAATGGGTCTGGTCGCCGCTGCTCGACCAATGGCGCCTGCCATTGCTCGGAAAACTCGGGCGCCGACGCTCCTGGCTGGTGCTCGCCCAGTCGCTGGTGATCCTCGGATTGATCGGCATGGGCTTTTGTGACCCGCAACAACACTTGTCCTGGTTGATCGCCATTGCCGTCGTCGTTGCCTTTGCGTCG
Source organism: Pseudomonas sp. (assembly GCF_030147005.1). Taxonomy (GTDB): domain Bacteria; phylum Pseudomonadota; class Gammaproteobacteria; order Pseudomonadales; family Pseudomonadaceae; genus Aquipseudomonas. Next base: position 4,136 of record NZ_JASLAW010000077.1, on the reverse strand, counting down.
GCCACCCAGGACATCGCAGTCGATGCCTATCGTCTGGAAATCGCCGATGACAGCCGCCAGGCCGCCCTGGCCGCCAGCTATATGTCCGGTTATCGCATCGCCGCCCTGCTGGCCACGGCCGGCGCGCTGTTTTTTGCCGAAGGCTTCGGCTCCACCGGCTTCAACTATAAGCACTCGGCCTGGACCGGCACTTATGTGCTGTTCGGCGTGTTGATGGTTCCAGCACTGATCACCACCTTGTTCATGCGCGAACCCAACGTGCCGCTGCGCACCCAGTTGCAGGCCGGGCGCTACAGCTTCGCGCATCAGCTGGTGTCAGTGTTCGTGCTGATCGTGCTGCTGGTGTCGGTGCCGGCCATGTTTACCCAGCTGTACAACACGGACTTCGCCAGCGTGCTGTTCCAGGGCGTGAGCCTATGGGAACTGCTGATGGAAGACCGCGCCTTCCTGCGGGCCATCCTTTATATCCTGCTCACTGCCCTGTGCCTCTCGGCCATGGGACGCCGTGGCCTGGCGCCGGTGCTGACGCCGGTCAACGACTTTATCCTGCGCTACCGCTGGCAGGCGTTGCTGCTGCTCGGGTTGATCGCCACCTACCGCATGTCCGACACCGTCATGGGCGTGATGGCCAACGTGTTCTATATCGACCAGGGCTTTACCAAGGACCAGATTGCCGGCGTGAGCAAGATCTTCGGCCTGATCATGACTCTGCTCGGCGCGGGTATGGGCGGCCTGTTGATCGTGCGGTTCGGTATTCTGCCGATCCTGTTCATCGGCGGGGTGTTTTCCGCCGGTACCAACCTGCTGTTCGTCATGCTCGCCGACATGGGCCCTGACCTGCAGATGCTGATCGTCACCATTTCCCTGGACAACTTCAGCTCGGGCCTGGCCACGTCTGCGTTTGTCGCCTACCTGTCGAGCTTGACCAACCTCAAATTCTCCGCCACCCAATACGCGCTGCTCAGCTCGATCATGCTGTTGCTGCCGCGCCTGATCGGTGGGTATTCGGGGGTGATGGTGGAGAAGTTCGGCTATCACAACTTCTTTATGATCACCTGCCTGCTGGGCATGCCGACGCTGTTCCTGATTGCCTTGCACTGGTTCCAGGAAAACCGCCGGATTCGGTTGAACCCTCCTGAGGAACCGGATCCCCTGTAGGCGCGAGCTTGCTCGCAAAGAACTTATGGACGCCGCGTTTGGCCTGGTGTCCCGCATCATCGTTGACGACCTTCGCGAGCAAGCTCGATCCTGCAAGTCTGATGCCTGTACTCCAGCAGCCCGCGCCCGTACAATCCCAAGTCATTTCAAGTCCAAGCAACCGACAACGGCCTACCATGCGTACCAGTCAATATTTGCTCGCCACACAGAAAGAAACGCCTTCCGATGCGGTTGTGATCAGCCATCAGCTGATGCTGCGCGCCGGCATGATCCGCAAACTGGCCTCCGGCCTCTACACCTGGCTGCCCATGGGCTTGAAGGTGATGCGCAAGGTCGAAGCCATCGTTCGTGAAGAAATGAACGCCGCCGGCTCTCTGGAAGTGTTGATGCCGAGCACTCAACCGGCTGAACTGTGGCAGGAATCCGGACGCTGGGAAGAGTACGGCCCCGAGCTGCTGCGCTTCAAGGACCGTCATGGCCGCGATTTCTGCGCCGGCCCGACCCATGAAGAAGTCATCACCGACCTGATGCGCAACGAGTTGAGCAGCTATAAACAGCTGCCGCTCAACCTGTATCAGATCCAGACCAAATTCCGTGATGAAATCCGCCCACGCTTCGGTTTGATGCGCGGCCGTGAATTCATCATGAAGGACGCTTATTCGTTCCACGCCGACCAGGCGTCGTTGCAGGCGACCTACGACCGCATGCACCAGGCCTACTGCAATATCTTTACGCGCCTGGGCCTGAAATTCCGCCCGGTTGAAGCCGACAACGGCTCCATCGGCGGTGCCGGCTCCCACGAGTTCCACGTGCTGGCCGAATCCGGCGAAGACGATATCGCGTTCAGCAACGGTTCGGACTACGCCGCGAACATCGAAAAAGCCGAAGCCGTACCGCGTGAAACCTCGCGCCCGGCCCCGGCTGAAGAGCTGCGCCTGGTCGATACGCCAGACACCAAAACCATCGCGGCCCTGGTGGAAAAATTCAATCTGCCGATTGAAAAGACCATCAAGACCCTGATCGTGCATGCCGAAGAAGAAGGCAAGCTGATCGCCCTGGTGATCCGTGGCGACCACGAGCTCAACGAAATCAAGGCGGCCCAGCAACCTGGCGTGGCCAGCCCGCTGGTCATGGCCAGCGATGCCGAACTGCGCGACGCCATTGGCGCCGGTGCCGGTTCTCTGGGCCCGCTGAACCTGCCGCTGCCGATCATCATCGACCGTTCGGTCGAGCTGATGAGCGACTTCGGTATCGGTGCGAACATCGATGACAAGCACTACTTCGGCGTGAACTGGGAGCGCGACCTGCCGGTTCCGACCGTAGCCGACCTGCGTAACGTCGTGGCCGGCGACCCAAGCCCGGACGGCAAGGGCACCCTGGAGATCAAGCGCGGCATCGAAGTCGGGCACATCTTCCAGCTGGGCAACAAGTACAGCAAGGCGATGAAGTGCGAAGTGCTGGGCGAGAACGGCAAGCCGATCACCCTCGACATGGGCTGCTACGGCATTGGCGTTTCCCGTGTGGTCGCTGCCGCCATCGAGCAGAACAACGACGAGAAAGGCATCATCTGGAGCGACGCCCTGGCACCGTTCCAGGTTGCGCTGGTGCCGTTGCGCTATGAAACCGAGCAAGTGCGCGAAGCCACCGACAAACTGTATGCCGAATTGACGGCCGCCGGTTTTGAAGTGCTGCTCGATGACCGGGACAAGAAAACCAGCCCGGGCATCAAGTTCGCCGACATGGAGCTGATTGGCATCCCCCACCGGATCGTGGTCAGTGACCGCGGCCTGGCCGATGGCAATCTGGAATACAAGAGCCGGACCGAAGCCGAAGCCCAACCGTTGCCGGTGGCTGACGTGCTGTCTTTCCTTCAGGCGCGTATTCGTCGCTGAAAACCAGATCAAGAGAAGTCATGTTCAAGCGAAACACCAGAGCCCTGGGGGGCGCCACCTTGTGCGGCGCCCTGCTGGTCAGCGGCTGCGCCAACCAGATGTCGCAACGCAGTGAGCACGAGGAGCGGGTCGAGCGTAAGTTGCTCGACCATAGCCTGCAGATCGATGTGGGTGAGCCCAAAGTGCTGGAGCTGCCGCAACGTCGGGTTCGGATTCATGAGCAAAAGACTTTTGAGGTCACCGAATTCGAAGTCACTCGGCGTTACGACCGCTACACACCCTACCAGCCCTGGCGCAAACTCTATGAGATGCCACTGGGTGCCGTAGCCTTGGTGGCCGGTGCGGGAGCCAATGTGGTGAACATCTTCGCCCTCGGCAACCTGCCTGCCAGCGTGACGCGCGATTGGCTGAGCTACGGCGTGGACGGCATCAACCCGTTCATGAACGTGCAGTCCCACGGTCGTGCGCAGCAGAATCTCGCGGGTATCGATGAAGTCCAGCGTGACAAGCGCCTGGAATATTCGAGCCTGCCCTGGAGCGAACGCCCGGTACAGGTCACTGCCGGCAAGCAGACCCATGAACTGACCACCGACCGCGACGGCGTTCTGCGCCTGAATCTGTTGGACAGTCCGTTCTCCGAGCAGGACCTGAACCGCGTCACCACGTTAAAGATCAGCGTGGAAGACGGCCTGGACGATGTGCACTCGGATTCGACCCTGGCGGTCAGTAATACGCTGCGCAGCAAATTGCTGGAAGCCCATGGCCTGATCTACGACGACCTTGAGGACGACGAAGTCAACCAGTGGGTGCACCGGGTCAAGCGCCTCTCGGAGCTGGGTCTGGAAGAAGAGGCCAGCGAACTCGAACAGAGCCTGATCGAACTGACGCGCAATGATCCGGAGTTGCAGCAGGAGTTTTTGCAGGCACTGGCCAAGGATGCGGGGCGGCTCGTCGCGGATCCAGGCGCACGCTGAAATTCCAGGCCAGATAGAAATCCAACGGAGGGAGCGGGCTTGCCCTAATGCCAGTCAGTTAAGACAGAACCGGTCCCTGTGGCGAGGGAGCTTGCTCCCGCTGGACTGCGTA
>NZ_JASLAW010000066.1 GCF_030147005.1 Pseudomonas sp. | reverse complement strand
AGTTAAGCGCTAAAGCAGAAAAACCTGCGACCTGTGGCGAGGGAGCTTGCTCCCGTTGGGGCGCGAAGCGGCCCCAAAAATGGGAATGATACGCAGTCCAGCGGGAGCAAGCTCCCTCGCCACAGGGACCGGTTCTGTCTTAACTGACTGGCATTAGGGCAAGCCCTCGATCAGCGTAGGTATCTACACCTCTTTTGGTACGGCGCTGTACCTGTGGCGAGGGAGCTTGCTCCCGTCGGACTGCGTAGCAGTCCCATTGTTTTAAACAACGTACGGGGCCGCTTCGCGGCCCAGCGGGAGCAAGCTCCCTCGCCACGGTTAACGGCTTTGTCTTAACTGACGGGTCATCAGGGCTTGCCCCCTCCCACATGTTGATCGGGGTTTAGCTTGAGGTTTTCACAAAGCCTGGCTTGAGTCCGAATACGCGGACAGCAAACGACCCTCCCGCAGCGCCAGGCGCATGGCCAGCTGCGCATCCACGGTGCTGCCGATGAAGTTGGCATTGACGGTGCGGCCATTGAACACGATGGGGCCGCTGAACAAGCTGAGCGCGCCGATATGTGCAATGCCCCGGCACGGCCTGGCGCACCGCTTCCAGGTCGAGCTGGGTGCGCATCGGTACGTTGCGGGTACCTTTTGGCGCAAATTGGGCGATCAGCGTGTCGGTGCCCATGTCCTTGAAAATCATCGTGGCGTCCGTTGCGGCGTCATGGCCGATATTGATCAGCGCCACCACCGACGAACAGCCGATCACGATGCCCAGTAGGCCAGCACCGAGCGTTTGCACAAGGTGCGCAGACTGATCAGCGCTTCATGCAGCAGTTGGCTCAGGCGTTGCTCGACGCGCAGGCTTATAGGCGCCCGGCCTCGTGCACCACACTATTGCGCACCAGGATCTTGCGTCCCAGCCGCTCGGCGATCTGTTTGAATAGTGACCGCGTTCAACCCGCTGCGCCAGCGGCGGATGTGGAGCGGTTGGATCGATTGAACCGACGTTTCACGTGCATCGAACAGTGCCGATAAAACCGTTGGCTGCGGTTGACACGTTCTTATGCTGAGGCTTTGGCTCATATGGCACGGGGTCATTACTTGCTTTCGAACCAAGGCCCCGGTATAAAAAATCAAATTATTTTTTAAAATAAAATTTCCCACCGTGGAACCCTTATGTTATGGCCGCGAAGAAACTCAGTGCTCCAAACATTACCAAGACTCGACTGCTGGATGCGACCGAGGCGCTCTTTACCAAGTACGGATATGACGCGCTTTTATTACGGCAGATTACCGAGCGCGCCGAGGCGAACCTGGCCGCTGTGAACTACCACTTCGGGGACAAGGATTCCCTGATGAAAACCCTGCTCATGCAACGCCTCGAGCCGCTCAACGAGCAGCGCCTGGAATTGTTGGCGCGCTGCGAAGCCGAAGCCGACGGCCCGCTTAACTGCGACACATTGCTGGGCGTGCTGTTCGCCCCCGCCATGGGCCTGGAGTGCAATGACCCGGCCAGTGGGGAGGGGCGTTCATTCATCCGTTTTCTCGGCCGTGTGTACAGCGACACCTCGCCGTTTATCCAGGAATACCTCAAGGTGCATTACCAGCCGGTGTTCCAGCGGTTTTTCGAAGCCTTTGCCCTGGCGTTGCCGGATTTGCCGCGCGATGAATTGGGCGTGCGCCTGCAATTTGCGCTCAAAGCGATTTCCGGGGTGATGGCCGGCACCGAATTGCGCCTGTTGATGAACTCCAGGAGGCTGGGCCGCCCGGCCACCGACGCCGAGGTGATGGCCAAGCTGATTACCTTGGTGTCGGCGGCGATTCGCGTGCCGCAACAAAGTCTTGAAGCTGAAACGGCGTTGGCCAAAGTGCTGGATACCCAGCGGGCTATTCGTGAACAGGCCACACGCTGAATACGATCGCTTTTAGGCGCGAGCTCGCTCCTATAACCGGGGCGTTGCAATAGCTAAAAAGCAGACAAAAAAAAGCCCGCTGGGGCGGCGGGCTTGATGTGCAACGTTTGTAACGGATGAGGCTTCACCCTACGTCTTGGGATGTGAATAAATCGTGAAAAATATGTAAGAGAAACTGTGATTGGTTCTACGGCTTACGAGTATGTAGCTAGAAGGTTTGTTGCCGCTGGTCAGAACTGTCAATTCTCACAGGTGACTGATTGTGGAGCAGAAGGCTTTATTTCCCTGGCGATTTGCGCCCAGGAGAAAAACGATGCCGACCAAGCCCGTCAGTAAAAAAATAACGTTCAAGCCAAGGCCAAGAAAAAAACAACCCCCACGGATAAAGCCAAGAAAGCTAGAACACCGTCACCCCCAGTCCCTCCTGTAGTGAATCAGGATCTGGACTCCCCCTATCCTGTGCCCAATCAGGTCTTTCCGGTCTTGGGGGCGGCCTACGGGATTGGTCATCGTCATATCAAAGATGGTTTGACCTATAGCTTCGAACGTTGGACCAATTGTAACGTTGGTGACACCTATCATGTGTGGATGAACGGCATACACATGAAAGAGGGAAAAGTTACTGCTGCCAATAAAGATGAGCCGCGTTTCTCCCTAGTGATCCCCAGAACGAATCTCTTGTACCAGTTTGTCAGTAATGTTTATGGCGAAGTCATCCGGGTTGGTCCGGGAACAAAAAGCACTTCGGTACCGCAGCGCATTCTCATTCTGCACACATTGCCCGGTGGAGTAAGCAATTTCGATGGCTCCTACCATCGTGGCTTGACATTTACGCTCTCCGATACCTATGTCGATTCTGTGGTTGCGGTGCGGGGGGTGAGATGCACGATCCATAAGTGGGAAAACATGCGGGTCAATGACCTGGTGATGTTCTTCTGGGGAGTGTATCGCTATGAATTGCCGCCCCTGCGGCATGATCAAGTGGGTTTCGACCTGACGTTCACCATCGAACCTGCTTTTCTGAATGCAGCAGGCAGCGGCCATTTTGTCGTGCGCTTCTTCTTGTATGACGAAGTGCTGGATGAGTCCGGGCCTTACCAGCTATGGAGCAAGCCGATTCCTGTCAACGCTAACCTTAATCTTACGTTGCTGGAGGAACCTGATATTGTCCAGGCCGATCCGGCGACACTGCTCTTGGAAGCCGATGAGTTACATGGTGCACCTGCCACAGGCTCAGTGTTGATTCGCAGAAATGACCTGAACTTTGTCAGTGGTGATTTCCTTATCTGGAAAGTAGAAGGCATCACGCTGGATGGTGAGGCTGTTTCCTATGGCTTGCGTATTGAAGTCGTCTTGAGCAGCTACAATGAAGTCCCTATTCCCAATGCAATTATCCGTTCACTGATCCAGAGCAGCCTGAAGATTTCCTACGTTCGCGAGCGAGGTCCGCTGGAATCCAGGCCAACCGTCTATGCGGTCGCCGGCGTCCGCTATACCTTGCCTCAACCCGACGTCGTCCAGGCACACGGCCCATTTGTCGAGCCAGACTTGGCTTATATCACTGCGGCGATGCCCGATTACACCCCCCCTGGCAATTCAGGGGATGATTTGCAAGTCAATATCGTGGGTGATTATCTGGACGGCAGCGTCGAACGCGTATTCAGCAATCGGGCAGCAGGGACTCATCCCCGGTTCCGTGATTTCTTCAACGCTGACTACGCGCGATTTGAAGGGCTGCTCCGAACCCGTGTGTATTACATCGTCACGGGGCCGGTAAATATACGTGAATCCGAACGTCGATATATTCAGGTCGGGCGTCCGGGACGCACTTTGAACGCACCGCGTATTCAGGAAGCGGATTCCACCAACAATATCAATCCGGACAGCCTTGGCAGCGTTGCATCCTTTGAAGCTCGTGCAGAGTTCAGGGCTGGCGATGAAGTCATTATCAAGTTCGTGGGTTCGGTAACGGGCACAACTTTTTCTCTTCCTTATGTGCTGGTCTCGAATTCCAATCCGTTACTTATTGATGTTTCTAAACAGCTGATTGAGCACAACAAAAATGGCACGCTCACTGTCAGTTATGTGCGCAAGCGATTTGCCGTTGATGAGCTGTCCGGGGAAGTCACATACACCGTCGGTAAGCCTTTAGGCATGCTGTCGCTGCCTGAGGTTCTTGAGGCAACAACCGGGCCGGATGAACTCGATCCATGGGGGGTAGCAGATACGGGAGCTACCGTGCGGTGTCGCTATAATGAGCCCAAAGACGGCGACATTGTGGAGGTCTGCTGGCGGGGACTGGCGGGTGGCGGCACACACTTTGAAGCCAGGGATGCCCACAGCGGAGATGCTTACGTCGATGTGACCGTTCCACCCGAAGTGATTGGCTTCAGTATTCATCCATCAGGACGGGATATCGACATATCATTTACGGTGGTGCGCAATGGGTTTCCCACCGACTCACCGATCCTTACCCTGAACTTGCTGACCCTGAGTCATGCGCCTGGGGCCACGATCGACAGCATTGGCGAAAGCGCCGTTCTCGAAATACCCAAGTTGGATGACCTTGATCAGACGCGCGTGCCTCCTTGGCCTTACATTGCACTTCAACAAAAGATGTATAAAAGGTATCGCGGAACATTTAAAAATGATGAGGAATATTTTGAGGAGACATTTGGAGGTCGTAACGTATCAGACAACGATGTAAACGTCGGGCCTTCTTCCTATACGCCAGTGGGCAGATTGCGTAACTTGAAGGAATGGACGCCTTTAACCATCGAATTCGGTGTGACATTCAATCACAGCAACAATCCCGGGGATATAGTCTGGTTCGAAACTCGTCATTATATGGTCCAAACCGAATCCAATATTTTCCCCCATCCGCAGATCAAGTATTCGACTCCCCCGGAGGGGCCTGAAGTCATCATCAGCCCAATCACTGTTGAAAATAAATGCCAGGTGCTGGTGACCTATCCGAATATGAACCAGGGTGGGGAAGATCTGATTACGCTGTTCTTGATCGACTCGCAGGGGACCTCGATTGAAGTGGGTACGCTGTCTGGGCTTGACGGTGGCACAGTGACGTTCAATATCAACAATGATTTGATTGGAGCGGCCATTAACACCACGATTCAGTTTCAGTATGAGGTGGTACTGGGCCGTGGTGGGCAAGGTTCGTCAGAGGTGCAGATAGTGCATGTCCAGGCGATTGCACTGTCCAGTCTGCCAAGAGCCTTTATCAACAATATTGGAAATGGTGGCACCATAAACTCGGCTAACCTTAGCGGCAATGCCGTGCTGAGAATGGGCAAGTGGCCGTATAGTCAGGAAGGGCATATTGCCTGGTTGACCGTGGCGGCCCCCGGTGCGACCACGCAGCAACTGCTGTTCGAACACCGCGTTACCGCCAGTGAGGCCGCCAATGGTTTTGTAAACCTCACGGTGCTGCGCAATTGGCTGATGTCCGTGCCAAATAATGGCACGATTACTATTACGCCCCATGTCAACTTCAATAAGGAGGTTGACAAGCCCAAGGCGTTGGCTTTCCCGCAGACGCAATACCGGATCGTGCATACCACGGCGTTGGTATTTAACCAGGCGACGGTTTATCTGAACAAGAAAACGTATCTTATAGATGGATATCCAAATGTGCTGCCGGCTTTCGGTCCGGGTAACCAGATTCAATACACGGCATCCGGGGGAACGCTGCCATATACCTACTCAAGCTCCAATAGCAATGTCGCCAACGTCACCAGCAACTCGGGGTTGGTCACCGTGCGGGGCAATGGAACTGCCTATATCAGCGTGCGTGACTCGTCAGTCCCCGCACAGACCCGCAATTACGCTGTTGTTGTCAGTAATGTGATCCGCTGTCTTAATCTGGGTAATGGGACTATTCCCACTAACCGAGCGGCCGCTGCCAACGCAGGGAGGCGCCTTCCCAGTCTGGATGAGGCCCGAGAGATTCATGCTGCGTATGGTAGTAGATGGCCGCTAGGGGGAGGGTACTATGATTGCACGTCGACATTCTCCCATTCAGCATTGTTTAGTAATTACTACTATGTCATCAACGTCAAAAACGGTGCGGTATCAACAGAAAAAGATCACATCCTTGGTGGTTATAGCAATGCTATCGGGCTTGCCTAGGTAGAGGCTTGCGGTCATTAAAGCTTAACGGGAGAGGTTCACGGTGGAACCCCTCCCGTGTTTATCCAAGAACTGTTGGCTCGCATGCAGTCGAGTATGCTTCAGATACGCCAGCGCGCTGACGTTTTTGCCAGCCGCCCGCGCATCGCATCCACATTTGCGGCCAATTGCAGCGTTAATAACCGGTACCCATCCAGCGCACTGTAGATCGGTGCATCCAGCACAGGCGCATTGCCTGGTGGATGGCCGCTGCGCTCCAACCGCTCCGTCATCCCCGACTTCAACGCCCGCGCCATCCCCACCAACTGCACCCGAATCTGCCGATGCTCGGCCTTGAGCATTACCTGCATGCGTGCCGTGGCTTGCTCATCGCGCGGGTCCGGCCGGGTGTTGCCGAGAATCTCCAGGGTGCTGATGCACATGCGCAGGTGCCGCTGGAGTTTGTCCAGCTCGGTCATTGAAATCCGCACTTCCTTGGACACCGATGGCATCAGCGAGCGCAGTTGCAGCATTGCCGCATTCAAGCGGTTGAGCAGTTTGAGGTGTTCATCGTCGGTGACCGATTGGCCATTGATGATCCGGCCATAGATCGCCGCACAGTCGCGCAGCGCGCTGGCCAGGTTGTAACGCCACGAGTACACCGCATACAGCGGCAGGGCGAAGGAAAACGCCAGGGCCAGTGCAATGCCGATGAGGATGTCTACGGTGCGCCACAGCCCGTCCGAGATTGGGTTGTCACCGTGCCCGGCAACGATAAACACCGTGATCGCCGACAGCAGCGCGATATAACCGCCCTTGCCGATGGCGTGGTAGGAAAAGAACCCGCACATCGCTGACATCAACAAATAGGTAAGCACCGGCCAACCGAGCCAGGCGTGTTGCAGCACCACCAGCAAGCCGACGCTGGCGCCGATCAACGTGCCGTAGGCGCGCTCCACGGCTTTCTTGCCGATATTGCCGTGGTGCTGCAACCCGCCAATCACGATCAGCATGGTCACCGACGCCCACTCACCGTGGGGCAGGTTGAGGCCGGTGGTCAGCAGGATCGTCGCCAGCAAGCCGATGGACACGCGTACGGCATGGATCAGCTTGGCATGGCGATAGCGCCGGTACGGGTCGAGCAGCGGGCGCAGCAGGCGCCGGGCAAAGAGGGGCAAATTCATCGTTGGTAAAGTGGCCTCAATTGTATGAATGTGCATGATCAGATGTGGGAGCGGGCTTGCTCGCGAGCGCGGTGTGTCAGTGACAGATGTACTGGCTGACCCACTGCATTCGCGAGCAAGCCCGCTCCCACATTCTGCTCTGCGGTGTTCTTAAAAGATGTAGTCGGTGCTGATGAAGTTTGAATCACGATTGCGCAGGATGTCGCCGAGCAGCGCCTTGTTGCCCTCCTGGAATTTGGTCGCCACCAGGGTGCGGATCGAGAACACGCGCAGCGCGTCATGTACCGACAACGTACCCTCGGCCGAGTTCTTGCGCCCGTTGAAGGGGAAGGTGTCCGGCCCGCGTTGGCATTGGGCGTTGATATTGATCCGCCCGACCTGGTTGGCGAAGGTATCCACCAGCCGTCCGATCTCCACGGCGTTGGTGCCGAACAGACTCAATTGCTGGCCGAAGTCCGAGTCCAGTACGTAATCGATCACCGTCGCCAGGTCACGGTAGGGCACGATCGGCACCACCGGGCCGAATTGCTCTTCGTGGTACACGCGCATCTGCGGGTTCACCGGGTACAGCACCGCCGGGTAGAAGAATGAGCCACGGCTCGTACCGCCGTTGGCATTCACCACCTGGGCACCGTGCCGTGCGGCATCGGCCACCAGATCGTTGAGGTAATCCACCTTGCCCACTTCCGGCAACGGCGTCAGCGCCACGCCGTCGTCCCAGGGCATGCCGGGTTTCAATGTCGCCAGCCTGGCGTTGAATTTTTCAATAAAACCGTCAACCACATCCTCATGCACGAACAGGATCTTCAACGCGGTGCAGCGTTGGCCATTGAACGACAGCGAGCCGGTGAGCGCTTCGCTCACCGCGTTATCGAGGTCGACCTCGGGCAGCACGATGCCTGGGTTTTTTGCATCCAGGCCCAATGCGGCGCGCAGGCGGTGGGGTTTGGGGTGCAGTTTTTTCAGGTCGCTGGCGGCCTTGTTGGTGCCGATGAACGCAAAAATATCGATCTTGCCGCTGGCCATCAGCGCGCTGACGGTTTCGCGGCCGCTGCCGTAGATAACGTTGATCACCCCGGCCGGGAAACTGTCGCGGAACGCCTCCAGCAACGGGCGGACCAACAGCACGCCGAGCTTGGCCGGCTTGAATACCACCGTATTGCCCATGATCAGCGCCGGGATCAGCGTGGTGAAGGTCTCGTTCAGCGGATAGTTGTAAGGCCCCATGCACAGCGCCACGCCCAGAGGCACGCGGCGGATTTGGCCAAGGGTGTCCTGCTCCAGCTCGAAGCGGCTGCTGCGCCGGTCAAGTTCCTTGAGAGCGTTGACGGTGTCGGTGATGTAGTCGCAGGTACGGTCGAACTCTTTCTGTGAGTCCTTGAGGTTCTTGCCGATCTCCCACATCAGCAGCTTGACCACCGCGTCGCGCTGTTCGCGCATGCGCCGCAGGAATGCTTCCACATGCCGGATGCGGTCGGCCACGCGCATTGTCGGCCATTCACCCTGGCCACGATCATACGCGCGCACGGCGGCATCCAGAGCGGTGAGGGCGGTCTCGGCATCCAGCAATGGCGTGCTGCCGATGTGCACGCGCTCGTCGCCCAGCTGCACGGGGCTTTGCACGCGGGCCAGCGGGCCATTCCACACCCGCAACTGGCCGTCGACCAGGTAATCACGCTGTTCAATCGGCGCCGCTAAGCGAAACTGTTCGGGAATTTCTGCGGTGGAGGCGGGAAACAGCTGGGCGAGCAGGTTGCTGGTGGTCATGTCGCTACCCCTGGAATAGTTGCAAAACATGACTAGAGAGTCACCCATACGAGGGCTCTGTGGCAAGGCTTGCGCGCTTTCCTCTGCGCATTCCGGGTGCTTCGAGATAAACTGCGCGGCTTTCTTGAAGGAGTTCACATGAGTCAGTACCAGCCGGGCATTCTTGCCGCACCGGTGCCGTTGCAGGCACGCCATCTCTTTTTTGCCATCGAGTCCCTGGACGCTTTGCCCGCTGCGCTGGACGCGCTGGTGCAGTTGACCGATTCGGCGGCGGTGGTCGGTTTCGGTGAGCCGCTGGTAAACGCATTGGGCGCAGACATCGAAGGGCTGCGCAGTTTCACGGCCATCAGCGGCCCGGGCGCGCACAACCCGGCCACTCAACAGTCCCTGTGGGTATGGCTGCATGGCACGGACCGCGGTGAACTGTTGCTGCGCAGCCGCGCGTTCGAAAAAGCCCTGGCGCCGGCATTGCGCTTGGTACAAATGACCGAAGGCTTTCGCTACAAGACCGGTTTCGACCTGACCGACTACGAAGACGGCACCGAGAACCCCCACGACGACGCGGCCGTCGAAGCGGCCTTCACGAACAGCGGTGCCAGCTTCGCCGCCATCCAGCAATGGCAACACGACCTCGACGGTTTCGCTGCGCTACCCGCCCAGGAGCGCGACCACATCATCGGCCGTCGCCATGGCGACAATGAAGAACTCGACGACGCCCCCGCATTCGCCCACACCAAGCGTACCGCCCAGGAAAGCTTCACCCCGCAAGCCTTTGTGGTGCGTCGTTCGATGCCCTGGGCCGAAAACGGCCAGGCGGGGTTGATGTTTCTCGCGTTCGGGCATTCGCTGGATGCATTCGAAGCGCAACTGCGCCGCATGAGCGGGCTGGAAGACGGGATTGTCGATGGCCTGTACCGCGTCAGCACGCCGTTGACCGGTGGCTACTATTGGTGCCCGCCGTTGAGAGAAGGGCGCCTGGACCTGAGCGCGATCACACCGGCGACGCCTGCCTGAAGGTGCCTGCCTGCGCCACGCACACCCTGGAACTGACTTAAGGTCGCTGGCACATAACAGCGACCTCGGCACACTTTCAGGAGCACTCAACCATGCTGATCGCGAGCATTTGCGCCTCGCACGTCTCTGCAGGCAACCCACCGTGACCACGCTTCAAGTCAGCTATTGATCCGGGCCTGAACCGGCCTTGGCGAACATGAAAAGATTGACAGCCAACTTAATCGCCGCTGAAAAAAATCCGCACTGGCCGTAATCTAGGCGCCCTTGCCACCCGTGCGGATTGTTCATGTCTACTGTTGCCGATGGGCTGCCCCTCGATAAACGCTTGCCGGCCGTGATCGCCCTCTCCTTAGGGATCGGCATGGCGACCCTGGACACCGCTATCGTCAATACCGCCTTGCCCACGCTGGCGGACGGTATCGGCACCGACTCGGCGTCGGTGATCTGGGTGGTCAACGCCTACCAGTTGGCGATTATCGCGACGGTGCTGCCGTTTGCTTCGCTCAGCGATGTGCTGGGGCATCGTCGCGTGTATCTGGGCGGGCTGCTGCTGTTTATTGTCTCGTCGTTGTTGTGCGGGCTGGCCGATTCGCTGCTGACCCTGACTGCCGCACGGGTGGCGCAGGGCCTGGGGGCGGCGGCGCTGATGAGCGTCAACACCGCCTTGCTGCGGCATATCTACCCCGCAAAAATGCTCGGGCGAGGCCTGGGCTACAACTCGCTGGTGGTGGGGCTGGCGTTCACCCTGGGGCCCACGGCGGCATCGGCGATCCTGTCAGTAGCCAGCTGGCATTGGCTGTACCTGATCAACGTGCCATTGGGGCTGTTGGCCCTCGGCCTGGGCCTGCGCTCGTTACCCACGCTGCCGATCACCGGGCATGCCTTCGACCGGTTGGCGGCCTTGTTGTGTGCCGGGCTGTTCGCCTTGCTGGTGTTGGGTTTGGGCGCCGCCGTGCATGGCGCACAGGGCGCGTTGACCCTGGGCCTGATTGCGCTGGCGCTGGTGTTCGGCGCGTTGCTGCTGCGCCGCGAGGCCGGCCACCCGGCGCCGATGCTGGCGGTGGATTTGTTCAAGCGCCCGGTGTTTGCGTTGTCTTCGTTGACGGCGATCTGCGCCTTCAGCGCTCAGGGCCTGGCTTTTGTGGCGTTGCCGTTTCTGCTGCAGTCGGCGCTGGGCCACAGCCAAGTAGAAACCGGCTTTCTGATGACGCCTTGGCCCGCCGTGGTGGCGGTCATGGCCCTGATCGCAGGGCGCCTGGCGGATCGTGTATCACTGGGCCTGCTGTGCGGCATTGGGTTGTTGATGCTCAGCGTGGGCATGGCCACGTTGGCCACCTTGGGCGATGACGCCTCGGCCTTCGATATCGGCTGGCGCATGGCTTTGTGCGGCGCCGGCTTCGGCTTTTTCCAATCGCCTAACCTCAAAGCGTTGATGACCAGCGCGCCCTTGGCTCGCAGCGGTGGTGCCAGTGGCATCGTGGCGATCTCACGGTTGCTGGGGCAAACCCTGGGCGCATCGCTGGTAGCGTTGTGTTTTCACCTGTTTACGGACAGTGGCCCAGCCTGCGCATTGTGGCTGGGTTGCCTGTTCGCGCTGGCGGGGGCTGTCGCCAGTGGGTTGCGTTTATTGCCCTATAAGCGAACGGTTTAACGCCAGTCGCGGCGCGAAGATTTACCGCGCAAAGACACGCCGTGCTCACGGGTTTTTAAGGTGCTCCAGCCACGCCGGATCAAGGCGGGTTTGCTCGGTATCGATCCCCAGCGCCTGCATCCTGGCCTTGTGTGCGTCGACCTCACCCACCAGTTGCGCCTGGGCGCTGGAGTTGGCGTCCAATGCATGCATCTGGGTCAGCCCCAGGTGGTAGAACCGCAATACCTTGATAGCGATAGGGTCGCCGGCCTGTACCCGCTCGCTGACCTTGTGCATCACATTGGTCACGCTCATCAGGCTGCGCTTGAGCTGCCAGCCGTATACCGCCGATGCCAGCCACGACTGGCGCCAGAAGGGGCCGCGCACCAGGGCGACGGTGATCAGCACCCCGGCAAACACGCCACCGACATTGAAGCGAAAATTATCAGCGCCCGGTTCGCCGAACAGCCTCACCGCCAGGCTCGACAGCAACATGGCCAGGGCCAGGAACACGACGGCGACGATCAGCGTGCTGCGGCGGGTTTGTTGGCGGTAGAGCGCAGGGTCGCAGGGTTTGAGTTCGAACATTCGGGTCAGTCTCCAGCACGGGAGGGCATCTTCTCATGCTTCAGGCAATCAAGTTGAACGATGGCCAACGCGGGTTCCTCTAAATCCCTGAAGTCCCCATGAGGTAAGCCATCATGTCCGAACACAAGCAACCGCCGCCTGGCACGCCCGATCCCGATCGCACCCCTGGTGAAGAGGAGCGTGATAACGATGCACTGCGCCCCAACGACCCGGCGGAGCGTCAAGACAACGACAACGATGACGTGGAGCGGGTCGAACAAGACCTGGAAAACCTCCACGACAAAGCCCGCCCGCTGTAAGCAAGGAGGTCTTTTATGAGTAACCCCCCGAACGGCCCGCGTTCCGGCGAACACGCCAGCGGTAAGGATGAGTTGGGATTCGATCCCGATTCGCCCGACTTGGCCGATCCCCAGGTCGACCCCATCGGCCCGGCCATTGCGCCGCTGGACAAAGAGCGACTTGAGAAGCAAAAACAGCCGGAAAAAAAGCCGCCCTACGATCCGTTGGGCGACTTGAAGAAGTGAACCAAGCCCCGCATCAGTGCGGGGCTTTGTTTATTTTGGAGGGTTCCAGCTCACGTCAGTGATGCCATACTTTTCAGCCCAGGGCCGGGTGGTTTTTTTCACCTGCTCGTGCCCCACGCGGCCAACGCGGCTGACGTGCGCAATATCGGCATCGACGGCCGCCCAATGCCAGGCCTCGGTGCTGTTCATCACCTCGGCGCGCACTACGAAAGACTTGGGGTTACCGTGCAGCTGATAGCGGATGGTGTAGATTTTAGCGGTACTCATGTTGCCTCCCTGTCTTGTTATAGATGGATAGGCCGCCGCGCGTAAAGGTTCATTCAAAATGATAACTCGGACTGACGCACGGCCTGCTTCAGTGATTTGCCGCCGCTTCCCATTCTTTAAACAGGGTGTGGTCAGGGTAAATTGCGAAGAGTATTGATCTAGAGCCCTTGCTAAATCGTTTTTCCTCCATTTTGGTGCAAATTCGTCCGAACTTTTTGCAAAAGCCGAGGTTCGAACCGATTCCTGAATATTTTGCCCACCCAAAAATGGAGATGTAAACGATGTCCAAATTATTCGGAAAACTCTTCAAGAACGCCTCGTGGCTTGCCCTGGCGGCGGCGCCTGCCGTGGTGTTCGCTGCACCCTCCACCGACCCGATTTCCACCTTCGGCATCCTCGGTAGCTACAACGACTTCAAGCTCGAAGGCGGTAGCGAAAGCGACAAGGACCACATGCCCGAAGCTGGGCTGTTCTACAACTTCGGCAACAAGCTCACCGCCGAATCCGGCTTCATCTACCAGGCCGGTATCGAAGCCAAGTACGGTGAAAAAAGCGATAACAAACTCAAGGAAGGCCAGGCCGACCTCGACCTCGGCTGGCGCGCCGCGCTGGACGCGCGCAACTTTGTCGACGTGATCGTCGGCGGTGGCTACACCTGGACCCGCTACGAGCCGGACACCAACGGTTACGACCTGAAGCTCACCAACAAATCGCCGTTCGCCAAGGCGGCCCTGGGTTACAACCATCAGTTCGATGACATGACCCTGCGCCTTGAAGCCGGTGCCCGTCATACCATCGATGGCCGCGCCAAACTCAAGGTGGATGGCGTGGGCAGCGACAGCGTAGACCTCAAGGATCGCACCAACCCTTACGCCGAAGTCAGCCTGCTGATGAACCAGAAAGGCAACCTGCCGGTGATGGCGGGCCTGTACTACACCCGTACCGAATACAAGCTCGATGACGACTCCTATGTAGCCGACAACACCAAGCTCAAGCGTGATGAGTATGGTTTCAAGGTCGGTGTCGCGTTCTGAAGCCGTTGCACTGAAAAAACGCCCCGAACATTCGGGGCGTTTTTTTTGGGGCTGTTGCAGGTCAGCCCAGTGCGGCAAGTTGCGCCCGGTCTCGGGAAAACGCGCCACCAGCCGTATCAGCGTGACTGCCTGCGCATTTGGCTTGGCACGGTCTTGTTCCCGGTTCTCCAGAATGCGGGTGTTGGTACGCAGGTACATGGCGAATACCGACCGGGCAAGTTGCGCCACGGTCTCGGGAAAACGCGCGCCACCAGCCGTATCAACGTGACTGCCTGCGCATTTGGCTTTGGCACGGCCTTGTTCCCAGTTCTCCAGAGTGCGGGTGTTGGTACGCAGGTACATGGCGAATACCGACCGGGAAGGGTTGAGTGGCTGACGCACAGGCTCTCTGATGCCTTCCTCTGAAACGCAAAACGGCGCCCGAAGGCGCCGTTCTTTTTGCTGCATCAACCTAAGCGATCAAACGCCCAGCACCGCATGCTGCACCAGGGTGAGCAACGGTTGCGGGTACACACCCAGGAAGAACGCGAGCAGGGCGATGGCCAGCAGCATCACGCCGCCTGCCTTTTGTTCCCAATGCAGCTCGGCATCCACACGGCGCAGGTTCGGCTCGATCAGGTACAGGGTGACCATCACGCGCAGGTAGTAGAACACGCCAATGGCGCTGCCCAGTACCAGGGACGCTACCAACCACCACTCGTGAGCTTCGACGCCGGTGGCAACGATGTAGAACTTACCGATAAAGCCGGCCGTCAGCGGGATACCCGCCAGGGACAGCATCATCACGGTGAGCACGGCGGTCAGGTACGGACGGCGCCAGAACAGGCCGCGGTATTCGTACAGGGCGTCGGCGTCACGGCCTTTGTACGGCGACGACATCAGGGTGATTACGCCGAACGCGCCCAGGCTGGTGATCACGTAGGTGACCAGGTACACGCCGATCGCTTCCACGGCCAGGCCGTTGCTCGCCACCAGGGCGATCAGCAGATAGCCGAAGTGAGCGATGGAGGAGTAACCCAGCAGCCGCTTGAGGTTGTTCTGGGTCAGCGCCAGCAGGTTCCCGAACAGGATCGATGCGACGGCGATCACAGTCAGTACGTTGGTCAACACGCCGGTGTTGGCGGCAGGCGAGATCTGGAACAGACGCACCATCACTGCAAACACGGCCACTTTCGATGCAGTGGCCAGGAACGCGGCCACGGGCGCCGGGGCGCCTTCGTACACGTCCGGGGTCCACAGGTGGAACGGCACCAACGACAGCTTGAACGCCAGGCCGATCAGCATCATCGCCAGGCCCAGTTGGGCTATCGGCGCAGGGCTGTTGGTGGCGGCCAGCGCGTGACCAATACCGGTGAAGCTCAAGCTGCCGGCTTCGGCGTAGAGCAGAGCCATACCGAACAACAGGAACGCGGAACCGGCGGCCGACAGCACCATGTACTTGATGCCGGCTTCCAGGGAACGCTTGCTGAAGAAGGCATACGCCACCAGGCCGTAGGTCGGGATCGACAGCAGTTCCAGGCCGATGAACAAGCCGGCCAGGTGCTGCGCGCTGACCAGCACGATACCGCCGGCCGCAGCCAGCAGGATCAGCAGATACAGCTCTTCCTTGTTGCCCGGGTAGCCGGTGCCGCCTTCGCCAAGGTAAGCATGGGCGAGTGTGACGCAGGCCAGGGTCGCGACCAGGATCAGCGCGATGTACAGCAGCGCGAAGTCATCGACCATCATCAACGGCGTTACCGCCAATGGCGCGACCTTGAGGGCCGGGATGATCGACAGCAGGGCCAGGTTCAACCCGGCACAGGACAGCAGGAACGTTTGCGAGTGATTGCGGCGCCAGGCGATCGCCAGCATCACCACCACGATGGTGAGGCTGGTGATCAGCAGCGGCGCAAGCGCGATAAAGTGTTGGATCGTGAATTCCATAGCGCTCTTACCGGGCCGAAGCGAGTTGAGAGAAGGCGGTGCCGAACCACTGCTGCACGCCATGCATCGTTGCGGCAGAAGTGTCCAGGAACGGCTGCGGGTATACGCCGATGTAAATCAGCAGTACCGCGAGGCCGAGCACCATGATCAGTTCGCGCGCATCCATCCCTTGCAGGACGGTGTCGGACTTGGCCGGGCCGAAGTAAGCGCGGTGGATCATGATCAGCGAGTAGACCGAACCGAACACCAGGCCGGAGG
Source organism: Pseudomonas sp. (assembly GCF_030147005.1). Taxonomy (GTDB): domain Bacteria; phylum Pseudomonadota; class Gammaproteobacteria; order Pseudomonadales; family Pseudomonadaceae; genus Aquipseudomonas. The sequence goes on along the minus strand of NZ_JASLAW010000066.1, from coordinate 26,322 downwards.
TGGCAATGGCGCTGATCCATGGCGTCTGCACAAAGGCACCCATCAGGATCAGGAACTCGCCGATAAAGTTACCGGTACCCGGCAAGCCCAGGGACGCGGCGGCGAAGAACAGGCTGATCGCCGGCAGGTAGGCGATGCGCGACCACACGCCACCCATTTCACGCATGTCACGGGTGTGCAGGCGTTCGTACAGCTGACCACTCAGGATAAACAGTGCAGCGGCCGAAACACCGTGGGCCAGCATCTGGATCACCGCGCCTTGCAGCGCCAGCTGGCTGCCGGAGTAGATGCCGATCAGTACGAAACCCATGTGGGAAACGGACGAGAAGGCAATCAGACGCTTGATGTCGGTTTGTGCAAAGGCCAGGAAAGCACCGTAGAAGATCCCGATCAGACCGAGGGTCATAGCGATCGGTGCGAACTCGGCCGAAGCATTCGGGAACAGCGGCAGGGCGAAACGCAGCAGGCCGTAGGCCGCCGTCTTCAACAGGATACCGGCCAGGTCGACGGAACCGGCAGTTGGCGCCTGGGCGTGAGCATCGGGCAACCAGGAGTGAAACGGCACCACCGGCAACTTCACCGCGAAGGCGATGAAGAAGCCCAGCATCAGAATGTACTCGGTGGTCAGGGACATCTTGGTCTTCAACAGGTCGGCGTAGTTGAAGGTGATCACGCCGGTGTTGTTGAAGTTGACCAGTACCAGGCCCAGGATCGCCACCAACATGATCAGGCCGGAAGCCTGGGTGAAGATGAAGAACTTGGTCGCCGCGTAGATCCGGGTTTTCTTGCCGTCCGAAGAACTGTGACCCCAGAGCGCGATGAGGAAGTACATCGGCACCAGCATCATTTCCCAGAAGAAGAAGAACATGAACAGGTCCAGCGCCAGGAACACGCCGACAACGCCACCCAAAATCCACATCAGGTTCAGGTGGAAGAAGCCCACATGACGCTGGATTTCTTTCCAGGAGCAGAGTACCGAAAGGATACCCAGCAGGCCGGTCAACAGGATCATCAACAGCGACAGGCCGTCGAGGGCCAGGTGCACGTTGATGCCGAAGCGCTGGATCCACACGTGCTTGAATTCAAGCGCGAAAGTCGGATCGACACCCGGTGCCGGAGCAAATGAATAGTCGCCATGGGCCCACAGCCAGAGGCCGAGCGCGAGTTCCAGGGACATGGTCAGCAACGCGATCCAGCGGGGGAGGGTAGCGCCGAAGCGTTCACCCATCCAGCAGAGCAGGCCGCCGATAAAGGGGATCAGGATTAGCCAGGGCAGAATCATGACGGGCTCGTTTCCTTTCGCAAGTTCGCAAAGTTGGCAGTGCACTCAAACATAGTCAGACCGCTACCACGACGATGGCGCCGATCACCAGCACGGCACCGACTGCCATGGACGCTGCATACCAGCGCAATTGGCCGGTCTCGCTGCGGCTCAGGGCGGTGTGCCCGGCCTTGGCGGCGCGCGGGATCAAACCGATGGTCTGGTCGAGTGGGTCTTTGCGCAGCACGTGGCTGATCGCAAGGTAAGGTTTGACGAACAGTTTGTCGTAGATCCAATCGAAGCCCCAGGCGGCGAACCACCAGGCCGAGAGGAAGCGGCCAATACCACTGTTGGCCACGGCGGTCACGAAGCGACGCTTGCCGAGGAACAACAGTGCCGCCAGCAGGATACCGGCGATGGCGATGGCACCCGAGGCGATTTCCAGGCTGTGCTTGTCGGCGCCGCCGGCATGGCCGACGCTTTCTGGCAGTACACCGGCCAGTGGCGGGGTGATCATGGCGCCGATGAACGTCGACAGGATGATCAGCACCGATAATGGCAACCAGTGGGAGATGCCGTGGCCCGCGTGCGCTTCGGTCTTGGCTTCACCGTGGAACGTGATGAAGATCAGGCGGAAGGTGTACAGCGAGGTCATGAACGCACCCACCAGCCCTGCATAAAGCAGGTTCTGGTTACCGCTGGCGAAGGCTTCCCAAAGGATTTCGTCTTTCGAGTAGAAACCGGCGGTCACCAGCGGCAGGGCTGCGAGCGCGGCACCACCGACGATGAAGCTGGCGTAGGCCAACGGCAGTTTCTTCCACAGGCCACCCATCTTGAAGATGTTCTGCTCGTGGTGGCAGGCCACGATCACCGCACCGGAGGCAAGGAACAGCAGGGCCTTGAAGAAGGCGTGGGTCATCAGGTGGAAAATCGCCGCGTCCCAGGCACCAACGCCGAGGGCCAGGAACATGTAGCCGATCTGGCTCATGGTCGAGTAGGCGAGAATACGCTTGATGTCGGTCTGCACCAGCGCGGCGAAGCCGGCCAGGACCAGGGTCACGCCGCCGACGATGCCTACAAGGTGCAGGATGTCCGGCGCCAGGGTGAACAGGCCGTGGGTACGGGCGATCAGGTAGACACCGGCGGTAACCATGGTTGCCGCGTGAATCAGTGCGGAAACCGGGGTCGGGCCGGCCATCGCGTCCGCCAGCCAGGTTTGCAGCGGCAGTTGCGCGGATTTGCCCACGGCGCCGCCCAGCAGCATCAGGGTGGCCAGGGTGATCCAGAAGTCGCCGACCTGGAATTTCTGCGGTGCCAGCACCAGCAGTTCCTGGATGTTCAGCGTGCCCACCTGTTGGAACAGGATGAACAGGCCGATGGCCATGAACACGTCGCCGATGCGGGTGACGATGAACGCCTTGAGCGCCGCATTACCGTTGTTGCGGTTGCTGTAGTAGAAACCGATCAACAGGTATGAGCACAGTCCCACGCCTTCCCAGCCGAAGTACAGGAACAACAGGTTATCGCCGAGCACCAGGAACAGCATGCTGGCGATAAACAGGTTGGTGTACGAGAAGAAGCGCGAGTAGCCCGCTTCACCGCGCATGTACCAGGATGCGAACAGGTGGATCAGGAAACCTACACCCACCACCACGCCGAGCATGGTGATCGACAGGCCGTCGACGTAGAGGGCGAAGTTGGGCTTGAAGCCCTCCACCGACATCCACTGCCACAACACCAGTGTGTAGTGACCGCCTTCCGGCGGCGCGACGTTGAATTGCCAGATGACGTAGGCGGCTACGATGGCCGACAGGCCAATGGAGCCCACGCCGATCAGGGCCGAGAGGTTCTCCGACCAGCGTCCGCGAGAGAACGACAGCAGCAGGAAACCGATCAGGGGAAATACGAAAGTCAGAAAGATCATGTTCATCCGCGCATCTCACTGGCAGCGTCGATATCAAGCGTGTGGAAGCGACGATACAGTTGCAGCAGGATCGCCAGGCCGATACTGGCCTCGGCGGCTGCCAGGCTGATCACCAGGATGAACATGACTTGTCCATCCGGCTGGCCCCAACGCGCACCTGCCACGATGAACGCCAGTGCGGCGGCGTTCATCATGATTTCCAGGCTCATCAACACGAACAGAATGTTACGGCGAACCATCAGGCCGACCAGGCCAAGGCAGAACAGGATGCCGGCAACCGCCAGACCATGCTCCAAAGGGATAGCAGGCATCGTCATTGCTCCTTGGCTTCGTTGCGGCCCAAGTGGAAGGCAGTGATGGCTGCGGCGAGCAGCAGCATCGACGCCAGTTCGACCACCAACAGGTACGGGCCGAAGAGGCTGATGCCCACGGCTTTCGCGTCCACGGTGGTGTGGCCGATGGCTTCGCCGCTCTGGTGAGCGAACAGCACATACAGCAGTTCACCCAGCAGCAGGGCTGCGAGGACAACCGGGCCGAGCCAGATGCCGGGCTTGAGCCAGACGCGTTCCTGGGCGACCGAAGCCGGCCCCAGGTTGAGCATCATCACCACAAACACGAACAGCACCATGATGGCGCCGGCGTAGGCGATCACTTCCAGCACACCGGCGAACGGTGCGCCGAGGCTGAAGAAGGTCATGGCCACGGCGATCAGCGAAATGATCAGGTAGAGCAGGGCGTGCACGGGGTTGGTGTTGGTGATCACGCGAAGCGTGGACACCACTGCGATACCCGATGCGAAATAGAAAGCGAATTCCATCTTTCTTCCTTAAGGCAGCAAGCTCTTCACGTTGATCGGCTCGGCTTCGTTTTGTGCGGCGCCCTTGGGCTTACCGGCAACGGCCATACCTGCAACACGATAGAAGTTGTAATCAGGGTTTTTACCGGGACCAGAGATCAGCAGATCTTCTTTCTCGTACACCAGGTCCTGACGTTTGAACTCGGCCATTTCGAAATCCGGCGTGAGCTGGATCGCGGTGGTCGGGCAAGCTTCCTCGCAGAGGCCGCAGAAAATGCAGCGCGAGAAGTTGATGCGGAAGAAGTCCGGGTACCAGCGACCGTCTTCGGTTTCAGCTTTCTGCAGGGAAATGCAGCCCACCGGGCACGCCACGGCGCACAGGTTGCAGGCAACGCAGCGCTCTTCGCCGTCGGGGTCGCGGGTGAGCACGATGCGGCCGCGATAGCGCGGCGGCAGGTACACCGCTTCTTCCGGGTATTGCAGGGTGTCGCGTTTGCGAAAGCCGTGACCGAACACCATCACCAGGCTTCGCAACTGGGTACCGGTACCCTTAACGATGTCGCCAATATATTTGAACATGGGTCAAATCCTCACTGAACCGCGGTTGCAGGCGTGTTCAACAACACGACGGCAGCCGTCACCAGCAAATTGATCAGGGTCAGCGGCAGGCAGAATCTCCAGCTGAAATCCATCACCTGGTCATAGCGCGGGCGCGGAATCGAGGCGCGCAGCAGGATGAACAGCATGATGAAGAACGCGGTCTTCAAGAAGAACCAGAAGAAGGCCAACTGCGGCAGGATGCCGAACGGACCGTGCCAGCCGCCGAAGAACAGCGTGACCAGCAGGGCCGAGATCAAGATGATGCCGATGTACTCACCGACGAAGAACATGCCCCACTTCATGCCGGCATATTCAATGTGGTAACCGTCGGCCAGTTCCTGCTCCGCTTCCGGCTGGTCGAAGGGGTGACGGTGAGTCACGGCCACGCCGGCGATGAAGAAGGTGCAGAAGCCGAAGAACTGCGGAATGATGAACCACAGGTTCTGTGCCTGGTACTCGACGATATCGCGCATGTTGAACGAGCCAACCTGCACCACGATGCCCATCAGCGCCAGCCCCATGAACACTTCATAGGACACGGTTTGCGCGGAGGCCCGCAAGCTGCCCAGCAGGGCGAACTTGTTGTTACTGGCCCAACCGGCGAACAACACCGCGTAGACCGACAAGCCGGCCATGGCGAAGAAGAACAGCAGACCGATGTTCAGGTCCGCCACGCCCCAGGTCGGGGTGATCGGGATGATCGCGAAGGCGATCAGCAAGGCGCTCATGGCCACGACCGGTGCCAGGGTGAAGATCACCTTGTCGGCAAACGGCGGGGTCCAGTCTTCCTTGAAGAACATTTTCAGCATGTCGGCAGCGATCTGGAACATGCCGAACGGGCCAACGCGGTTCGGACCGTAACGGTCCTGCCACCAGCCCAGCAGGCGACGTTCGACGAAGCTGAGCAGAGCGCCCGCGACCACCACGGCCAGCAGGATGACGATGGCCTTGACCACCGAGATGATCACGTCGATCACTTCAGGAGTGAACCAAGTCATTGCGCTGCCTCCTGCAGACCGTCAACGGTTTGGCCGAAGATCGCTGGCGGAATGCCGGCGAGGCCTTTAGGCAGTGCAACCAGGCCGGCGCCCAACTCATCGTTGATACGCAGCGGCAGACGCAAGGTCTGGCCGGCCACGTTCAGGCTGAGCAGGGCTCCGTCGTTGACGCCCAAACGGTCGGCTTCGGATTTGGCCAGGGCTACATAGGCGGCTGGGATGCGCTCTTGAACCGGCGCGGCCTTGGAAGAGTTCTCTTCGCTGCCGAACAGGTGGAAGAACGGCACAACCTGCCAGGTACCCGGCGCCGGGTTGAACGGACGCGGTACCGCAGCGAACCAGTTCAGCGAATCACCGGCGCTTTCGATCAGGCGGGTGCCCGGGTCGCCCGCGCGGATATGCCCACCGACTTCGTCCTGGAACTTGTTCCAGGCCTGCGGCGAGTTCCAACCCGGCGACCAGGCAAACGGCACCTGCTGACGCGGTTCGGCCGAACCCGAGTAGCCTTCCATGGAGAAGGCGAACGCAGTGTCGTTATCTTGCGGGGTACGCGGTTCATGCACGCTGATGTCGGCGCGCATGGCGGTACGACCGGAGTAGCGCAGCGGCTCACGGGCCAGTTTCAGGCCCTTGATGCGGAACGAGGCGGACGGTGCGGCATCGACGATACGCGCCAGTTGTGGAGCACTTGCAGCGGTGGCGGCGGTGACGTGATCGAGCTGGGTCCAGTCGATCGGCTGGTTCAGCAGGGTCGCACGCAGGGCATGCAGCCAGCGCCAGCCCTCGTGAACCAGGATGCTGGCGTCCATGTACTTCGGATCGAACACCTGGAAGAAGCGCTGGGCGCGGCCTTCCTGGCTGACCAGAGTACCGTCGCCTTCGGCGAAGGTGGCGGCCGGCAGCACCAGGTGAGCACGCTCGCTGGTGGCGGTCTTCTGGTGGTCGGCGACGATCAGCACCTTGGCGGCGTTGAGCGCAGCGTCAACCTTGGCCGCGTCGGTGCGGGTGTACAGGTCGTTTTCCAGCACCACGATGGCGTCGGCAGTGCCGTCGGTCACCGCTTGCAGCGCCGCGTCCACGGACTCGCCACCGAGCATGGCCAGGCCAAGGCTGTTGGCTTCCGGCACCACCAGGCTGATAGAGCCGTTCTTGTCGCGCAGCTTCAGGGCCTTGGCGATGTTGGCGGCGGCTTCGATCAGCGCCTTGGAACCCAACGAGGTACCGGCAATGATCAATGGACGCTTGGCCGCGAGCAGGGCGTCGGCAATGCGCTGGGCAAGCCCCAAGGCCTCAGTGTCCAGGCCTTCAACGGCAGGCGCGCTGGCGTCGAGGGCGTGGGCCACGGCGAAACCGATGCGCGCCAGGTCGTCCGGTGCGGCGTGGACGCATTCTTCGGCGATGTCGTCGAGCTTGGTTTCAGCCAGGGATGCGATAAACAGCGGATTCAGCGCGTGCTGACCGATGTTCTTCACGGCGGCGTCGAGCCAAGGCTGTACGCGCATGGCGTCGGCCATTTCTTCGGCTTTGCCTTTGACCGACTGGCGCAGCGACAGGGCGATGCGGGCGGCGGTCTGGGTCAGGTCTTCACCGAGCACGAAGATCGCATCGTGGTCTTCGATGTCGCGCATGTTCGGCACCGGCAGCGGGCTGTCGTTCAGCACTTGCAGGACCAGGCGGATGCGCTCCAGCTCACCGGCTTCGATGCCGCTGTAGAAATGCTCGGCGCCGACCAGCTCGCGCAACGCAAAGTTGCTTTCGAGGCTGGCGCGGGGCGAACCGATACCGACGATATTGCGGCCGCGTAACAGGTCGGCGGCTTTATCCAGCGCGGCGTCCAGGCTCAGCTTGGCGCCATCGGCCAGCAGTGGCTGGCGCGGGCGGTCTTCGCGGTTGACGTAGCCATAGCCGAAGCGGCCACGGTCGCACAGGAAGTACTGGTTGACCGAACCGTTGAAGCGGTTTTCGATGCGACGCAGTTCCCCGTAGCGTTCGCCCGGCGAGATGTTGCAACCGCTGGAGCAGCCATGGCAGATGCTCGGAGCGAATTGCATGTCCCACTTGCGGTTGTAGCGCTCGGAGTGGGTTTTGTCGGTGAACACACCGGTCGGGCAGACCTCGGTGAGGTTGCCGGAGAATTCGCTCTCGAGCACGCCGTCTTCAACGCGACCGAAGTACACGTTGTCGTGGGCGCCGAACACGCCAAGGTCGGTGCCGCCGGCGTAGTCCTTATAGAAGCGCACGCAACGGTAGCAGGCGATGCAGCGGTTCATCTCGTGGGAGATGAACGGGCCGAGGTCCTGGTTCTGGTGGGTACGCTTGGTGAAGCGATAGCGGCGCTCGTTGTGGCCGGTCATCACCGTCATGTCTTGCAGGTGGCAGTGACCGCCTTCCTCACAGACCGGGCAGTCGTGGGGGTGGTTGGTCATCAGCCATTCGACGACACTGGCGCGGAACGCCTTGGATTCTTCATCTTCGATGGAAATCCAGGTGTTGTCGGTGGCTGGGGTCATGCAGGACATGACGATACGACCACGGGTGTCGTTCTCGTCGGTGTATTGCTTGACCGCACACTGGCGACAGGCACCGACGCTACCGAGCGCGGGGTGCCAGCAGAAATACGGGATGTCGAGACCGAGTGACAGACATGCCTGTAACAGGTTGTCCGCCCCATCGACTTCGAGCGCTTTGCCGTCTACGTGGATAGTGGCCATGGTTCAAAGTTCTTCGTTGGCCCGTTGTCAGCGGGCGTGGCTAATGGAATCTTGTTATTCATGTGCATCAACACAGCCATCAAGGCGTCAGCACATGAGAAAGCCGCAGGCGCAAACCCTTGGCTTTTTTAAGCTCTACGCACCGATCATGGTCGGCGATACCACCTGAGTGAGCTCGCCCGCGCGGGTTGGCGCGATGCCGGCCTCGAATTCAGGGCGGAAGTACTTGATTGCGCTGCCCAATGGCTCCACCGCACCCGGTGCGTGAGCACAGAAGGTCTTGCCTGGGCCGAGGAAACCGACCAGGCCCAGCAGGGTTTCGATATCACCCTCGCGGCCTTCGCCGTTTTCCAGGGCCATCAGCAGCTTGACGCTCCACGGCAGGCCATCGCGGCATGGGGTGCAGAAGCCGCAGGACTCACGGGCAAAGAACTGCTCCATGTTGCGCAGCAGCGAGACCATGTTCACCGTGTTGTCCACCGCCATCGCCAGGCCGGTACCCATCCGGGTGCCCACCTTGCCGATGCCACCGGCATACATTTGTGCGTCAAGGTGCTCGGGCAGCAGGAAACCGGTGCCGGCGCCGCCTGGCTGCCAGGCCTTCAAGGTATAGCCGTCGCGCATACCGCCGGCATAGTCCTCGAACAGCTCGCGTGCGGTCACGCCAAACGGCAGCTCCCACAGGCCCGGGTTCTTGACCTTGCCGGAGAAGCCCATGAGCTTGGTGCCCATGTCTTCGCTGCCTTCACGTGCCAACGATTTGTACCAGTCCACGCCGTCGGCGATGATCGCCGGCACGTTGCACAGGGTCTCGACGTTGTTCACACAGGTCGGCTTGCCCCACACGCCCACGGCGGCAGGGAAGGGCGGCTTGGAGCGCGGGTTGGCGCGGCGGCCTTCGAGGGAGTTGATCAGCGCGGTTTCTTCACCGCAGATATAACGCCCGGCGCCGGTGTGCACGAACAGCTCGAAGTCGAAACCCGAACCCAGAATGTTCTTGCCCAACAGGCCCGCCGCCTTGGCTTCGGCCACGGCACGGTTGAGGTGCTTGGCGGCGGTGGTGTATTCACCGCGCAGGAAGATGTAGCCGCGGTAGGTTTTCAGCGCGCGGGCACTGATCAGCATGCCTTCGATCAGCAGATGGGGCAGTTGCTCCATCAGCATGCGGTCTTTCCAGGTGTTGGGCTCCATTTCATCGGCGTTGCACAGCAGGTACCGAATGTTGATGGATTCGTCTTTGGGCATCAGGCCCCACTTCACGCCCGTGGGGAAGCCTGCACCGCCACGGCCTTTGAGGCCGGCGTCTTTCACGGTTTGGACGATATCGTCCTGGGCCATGTCGGCGAAGGCTTTGCGCGCGGCGGCGTAGCCGTTCTTGGTCTGGTATTCGTCGAGCCACACGGGCTCGCCATCATCACGCAGGCGCCAGGTCAGCGGGTGGGTCTCGGCCGAACGCTTGATCAGGTTGGCCGGGCCGAAGGAAGTCAGGGTCATGGGTAGCCCTCGAGCAATTGGGTCACGCCAGCAGGCTGCACGTCACCGAATGTGTCGTCGTCGATCATCAACGCCGGCGCCTTGTCGCAGTTGCCCAGGCAGCACACCGGCAGCAGCGTGAAGCGGCCGTCTGCGGTGGTCTGGCCGAGGCCGATGCCCAGTTTGGCCTGGATTTCGCTGACCACGGACTCGTGGCCACCGATGTAGCAGACCATGCTGTCGCATACGCGAATGATGTGGCGGCCCACCGGCTGACGGAAGATCTGGCTGTAGAACGTCGCCACGCCTTCAACGTCGCTGGCGGGGATGCCGAGGATCTCGCCGATGGCGTAGAGGGCGCCGTCCGGCACCCAGCCACGTTCCTTCTGGACGATCTTCAACGCTTCGATCGACGCCGCGCGCGGATCTTCATAGTGATGCAGCTCGTGCTCGATGGCCGAGCGCTCGGTTTCACTCAAGGTGAAACGGTCTGTCTGGATAAGCGTGCTATTCATGCTTAGCGGTCCACGTCGGCCATAACGAAATCGATACTACCCAGGTACGCAATCAAGTCCGCGACCATCTCGCCTTTGATCACCGAAGGGATCTGCTGCAAGTGCGGGAAGCTTGGGGTGCGAATCCGGGTGCGGTAGCTCATGGTGCCGCCATCGCTCGTTAGGTAATAACTGTTGATACCCTTGGTCGCTTCAATCATCTGGAAGGACTCGTTGGCCGGCATTACCGGGCCCCACGAGACTTGCAGGAAGTGCGTGATCAGGGTTTCGATGTGCTGCAGCGTGCGCTCTTTGGGCGGCGGCGTGGTCAGCGGGTGATCCGCCTTGTACGGGCCTGCCGGCATGTTGCGCATGCACTGCTCGATGATCTTCAGGCTCTGGCGCATTTCTTCGACGCGCACGATGCAGCGGTCGTAGGCATCGCCATTGGCCGCCAGCGGCACTTCGAACTCGAAGTTCTGGTAGCCGGAGTACGGGCGCGCCTTGCGCAGGTCGAAATCGCAGCCGGTGGAGCGCAAGCCGGCGCCGGTGACGCCCCATTCCAGGGCCTCTTTGGTGTTGTACTGCGCGACGCCGATGGTACGCCCCTTGAGGATGCTGTTATCCAGGGCGGCCTTCTGGTACTCGTCCAGACGCTTGGGCATCCAGTCGATGAATTCCTTGACCAGGCGCTCCCAGCCGTTCGGCAGGTCGTGGGCCACGCCGCCGATGCGGTACCAGGCCGGGTGCAGGCGGAAACCGGTGACGGCTTCGATGACCTTGTAGGCGCGTTGACGGTCGGTGAAGGTGAAGAACACCGGGGTCATGGCGCCGACGTCCTGGATATAAGTCCCCAGGAACAGCAAATGGCTGGTGATGCGGAAGAACTCGGCCATCATGATGCGGATGGTATCGACGCGGTCCGGTACCTTGATACCGGCCAGCTTCTCGACCGAGAGCACGTACGGCAGGTTGTTCATCACGCCGCCGAGGTAGTCGATACGGTCGGTGTACGGGATGAAGCTGTGCCACGACTGGCGCTCGGCCATCTTCTCGGCACCACGGTGGTGATAACCGATGTCAGGAACGCAGTCGACGATTTCTTCGCCGTCCAACTGCAGGATGATGCGGAATGCACCGTGAGCCGAAGGGTGGTTCGGGCCCAGGTTGAGGAACATGTAGTCCTCATTGGTGCCGGAACGCTTCATGCCCCAGTCTTCCGGACGGAAGCGCGCCGCCTCTTCTTCAAGCTGCTGCTTGGCGAGGGTCAGGCTGAACGGGTCGAATTCGGTGGCGCGGGCAGGGTAGTCCTTGCGCAGCGGGTGACCTTCCCAGGTTGGCGGCATCATGATGCGCGTCAGGTGCGGGTGGCCCGGGAAGTCGATACCGAACATGTCCCAGACTTCGCGTTCGTACCAGCTGGCGTTCGGCCAGATGCCGGTCACGGTCGGCACGCTCAGGTCGCTCTCGCTCAGCGCGACCTTGATCATCACGTCGCTATTACGCTCCAGCGACATCAGGTGATAGAACACGGTGAAATCGGCGCCGCTCGGCAGGCCCTGGCGTTTAGTGCGCAAACGCTCGTCCACGCCATGCAGGTCATAGAGCATGACGTACGGCTTGGGCAGGTTGCGCAGGAAGGTCAGGACTTCGACAAGCTTGGCACGCGCCACCCACAGCACCGGCATGCCGGTGCGTGTGGCCTGGGCGGTGAAGGCGTCAGGGCCAAAACGGTTATTGAGTTCGACGACCACATCCTGGTCGTCTGCCTTATAAGGCGGGATGCGTCGAGCACTGCCTGTAGTCATGGTTTTTTATCGCTTTCGGTCAACGTAAAGAATGAAGCCAGGTTTTCGTTCTATAAAAGAAGCGGGCTGGATCAGACTTCGTCGGGGCTACGCAGGTTGGTGACTGCGATTCGCTGTTCGCGGCGCTGTTCCTTTTGTGACGGCATCTCGGCGCGGTACACGCCTTGATCACCGACAACCCAGGAAAGCGGGCGACGCTCCTTGCCAATCGATTCCTGCAACAGCATCAAGCCTTGCAGAAATGCTTCGGGGCGGGGCGGGCAACCAGGCACGTAGACGTCCACGGGCAGGAACTTGTCCACCCCTTGAACCACGGAGTAGATGTCGTACATGCCACCGGAGTTGGCGCACGAACCCATGGAGATAACCCATTTCGGTTCGAGCATTTGCTCATAGAGACGCTGAATGATCGGCGCCATCTTGATAAAGCAGGTACCGGCGATAACCATGAAATCCGCCTGACGCGGCGATGCCCGAATGACTTCGGCACCAAAGCGCGCGATGTCGTGGGGCGCCGTGAAGGCGGTGGTCATTTCCACGTAGCAGCACGAAAGGCCGAAGTTGTACGGCCACAGGGAGTTTTTACGCCCCCAGTTGACCGCGCCACTCAGCACGTCTTCCAGCTTGCCCATGTAGATGTTTTTGTGGACTTGGTCTTCTAACGGGTCGGAAACGGTTTCCCGTTCGCCGATGGGGTACTGCTCGTTAGGAGCATCCGGGTCGATCCTGGTGAGATTGTATTGCATCGCCAAAGCCTCATTGTTTCAGCTTCGCTTGCCGCTTACGACGAGCTTCCGGAGCCCAGTCAAGGGCGCCCACTCGAAATAGGTAGACAAGGCCTGCCAACAGAATTGCTATGAAAACGAGGGCTTCGACGAATCCGGTCCAGCCGCTTTCGCGGACGGACACAGACCAGGCAAAGAGAAAGAGGGCTTCGATATCGAAGATCACGAAGAGCATCGCGACCAGATAGAATTTGGCTGAGAGCCGCAAGCGGGCGCCACCTGTAGGTAGCATGCCCGACTCGAACGGTTCGTTTTTGCTGCGGCCCCAGGCTTTTGACCCGAGGAGGCTGGAAACGCCGAGCATGAAGGCGCAAAGGCCTACAACACCGAGGAGGAAAATGGCAAAGCCCCAGTTGTGGGCCATGAGTCCTGTCGCGTCGGTCATGCTGGAAATCCTTAACAGAGAGCAAAGGTCTCTGAGCTCGAAAAAGTAACGATGCAGTGACGATATGTCGCACTGCAATCAATCGCGTTGATTTTATGGCTAAACACCGGGCAAGTAAAATTCCTGTGGCGAAATTATTCGGCGTAATAACCACATAGTGCACCTTTGTGGGGCTGCAGGCCTTGCACAGCGGGCATTAGCGGGCTTTTTATCAATTATGTTTTGTTTAGGCTGTAACGAACCTTTCGCATTCCAAATGATAATGAATATTGTTTGCGCGGGATTTAAGCGAATGTTTCTCGTATGGCGGGGGAAGTTGCCGTTACTTGCTGGTTTGCCGCTTAGTTACCGACGGGGATCTTTTAACCGTTTTTGCGAAGGTTAATACCGCTCTGGATCAATGTTTGCACAAAATCCTGAAGCTGAACGCATCCCCCCTGTGGGAGCGGGCTTGCTCGCGAATGCGGTCTGTCAGTTGAAGCTGTACCAGCTGGCCCACCGCATTCGCGAGAAGCCCGCTTCCACATTTAGCCCCGTGTGGGGTCGGAGAATTTCCTGCGCGCAAAAAAAAAGCCCCGAACCAGTCGGGGCGTGATGGTTGTGCGGCACTGCGGTTAGGTCTTCCCTGGGGCCGCAATGGCCGTGTACTCAGTCACTCAGTGGAACTGCTCTTCTTCGGTCGAACCGGTCAGCGCGGTCACGGACGAGGTGCCGCCCTGGATCACGGTGGTCATGTCGTCGAAGTAGCCGGTGCCCACTTCCTGCTGGTGCGCCACGAAGGTGTAGCCTTTGGAGGCGTCAGCAAATTCCTGCTCCTGCAGCTTCACGTAGGCGGTCATGTCGTTGCGGGCGTAGTCGTGCGCCAGGTTGAACATGCTGTGCCACATGTTGTGAATGCCGGCCAGGGTAATGAATTGGTGTTTGTAGCCCATGGCGGACAGTTCGCGCTGGAACTTGGCGATGGTCGCGTCGTCCAGGTTCTTCTTCCAGTTGAAGGAAGGCGAGCAGTTGTAGGACAGCAGTTGATCCGGGTATTCCTTTTTGATCGCTTCGGCGAAGCGGCGGGCTTCGTCCAGGTCCGGCTTGGCGGTTTCGCACCAGATCAGGTCGGCGTACGGCGCGTAGGCCAAGCCACGGGCGATGGCCTGGTCGAGACCGGCGCGTACTTTGTAGAAGCCTTCCTGGGTGCGCTCGCCAGTCACGAATGGCTGGTCGTACGGGTCGCAGTCCGAGGTCAGCAGGTCGGCCGCGTTGGCATCGGTGCGCGCCAGGATGATGGTCGGCGTACCGGCAACGTCAGCGGCCAGGCGGGCAGCGGTCAGCTTCTGTACGGCTTCCTGGGTTGGAACCAGTACTTTGCCGCCCATGTGGCCGCATTTCTTCACCGAAGCCAGTTGGTCTTCGAAGTGCACGCCGGCAGCGCCAGCCTCGATCATGCTTTTCATCAGCTCGTAGGCGTTGAGCACGCCGCCGAAACCGGCTTCGGCGTCGGCCACGATAGGTGCGAAGTAGTCGATGTAGCCTTCATCGCCCGGGCCTTTACCGGCTTTCCACTGGATCTGGTCGGCACGGCGGAACGAGTTGTTGATGCGCTTGACCACGGTTGGCACGGAGTCCACCGGGTACAGCGATTGGTCGGGGTACATGGATTCAGCGGAGTTGTTGTCCGCTGCCACTTGCCAGCCGGACAGGTAGATCGCCTGGATACCGGCTTTTACCTGTTGGACTGCCTGGCCGCCAGTGAGGGCGCCCATGCAGTTGACGAAATCTTTGTCGGGACGGAAGGACGGCTTGGCACCTTGGGTGACCAGGTTCCACAGCTTCTCGGCGCCGAGTTTTGCAAAGGTGTGCTCAGGTTGAACCGAGCCACGCAGGCGGACGACGTCAGCAGCGGAATAAGCGCGGGTCACGCCTTTCCAGCGTGGGTTTTCAGCCCAGTCTTTTTCAAGGGCTGCAATTTGCTGTTCGCGTGTCAGTGCCATGGGGAAAAACCTCGTCGCATAGGTCTAGGTGGAAAATTCCATTTGCCAGCCGCGTAATGAGTACGTGGTGATGGCTGCTCGCTGACCAGAAGCTTGGGCGGTCAAGCCGGGTTCGGCGGTGAGGGCGACGGGATGAACGATGGCTCAAGGCGGAGTTGAGCAGGTAAGGGCAAACTGCGAACGGTCTTCGGGCATCGTGGGCCTTGGTACGATCCATCAGTGTGTAGCCGGGTTACCTGGTTGGCTTCCGTCCCTCGGGACAACTTCGTTCCAGTCGCAACCTCGTCAAACACACCTTGTGGGCGGTACAGACACGAATCGGCTCAGGTGGGTAGCTTGGAGCGACGATCCGAAGGCCCTTGCCAGGGCCCCTGATTAGCGGGAGCGAGGCCATCATGCCCATGCTTTTTTGGATCGTCAAATGTTTTGTAGTGCTTTTTTTAAAGCACTACATCTTTGGTCTAACACGACTCGCCAGTCAGTTTTCGGTGCTTCAGTTCAGTGTGTCGACCTTGACCCGCACCGTCAGGTCATCACGGCCCTGAGTAGAGTAGCTGCGGGTTGTAGAGGATTTGTCGGCCTGGGTTTCGCGGTTGATGCCGGCCAGGGAGATCCATTCACCCAAGCGGCCGCTGACGCTTGTGTCGGTACTTTGAATGTTCACTACATCGGGACGTTCTTGGCTCATGCGGTCACGGTTGGTACTGATCGCGAGGTGAACGGTCTCGCCGGTAACGCTGGCAGTCACGTAAAAACCCTGTGTGACGTTGCGATACTGGGTCTGGTTCTGCAAGCGGCCGTAGCTGTCCTGCTGGGTGGTGGTGAGCGGTACGCTTTGGCCAACCTGGATCAGCGCGGGTACGCCCTCACTGGCCTGGATCTGCTGGATGCCACCGTCGCGGCTGGTGGTGCCGTAGCTGATGATGCGGGTCTGGCTGTCGCCGCTGTTCTGCTGATTGTTTTCATTGGTGTCGACGGTGATCAGCAAACGCTTGGCCGGGGTGTCGAGCTGAGCCAGCAGCGTGCGCAAGCCCTGGATCTTGGCAGGATCGGCATTAACAATGAGCTGGTTGCCGTAAGCGCTGACGGTACCGTCTTTGCCAATGAAGTTCTGCGCCACCGGCAGCAGATCGGCGCTGGTGCGGTTGCTCAGGTTGACGACTTCGGTGTCGGCCATGGCCGAAACGCTGACAGTCAGGAGAAGGGCGGTGAGCAGGGTGCGTAAGGACATGTCCGTTATCTCTGCGAGTCATTTGGCTTGATAGTGCCAGTTTGTCGGCCTGGCGGAACGCAAATTGAATCGTAGACGGCAAAATGCCCTGACATGGCAGGGCATTTGGGGTGCTGCTGAAATAGCATTCGCGAGCAAGCCCGCTTCCACATTTAACCGAGTACATTCCCTGGAATGTTTTCAGATGTGGGAGCGGGCTTGCTCGCGAACGAGACAGCGCAATTCTGGGTCAGTCCCCGCGCACCATATCGACATGCGGAATGCCGACTTCAAGAAACTCATCGCTGACGATCTTGAAACCCAGCCGCTCATAAAACGGCGCCGCATATACCTGCGCACTTAGAAACTGACGGGTCTGCCCACGTTTCTCGGCTTGGCCAATCACCGCTTCCATCAGCTTGTCGCCCACCTTCAGCCCGCGCCAGTCCTTGAGCACCGACACGCGGCCAATTTCGCCGCTGGGCAGCAAGCGAGCAGTGCCAATCGGAAAGTCGCCTTCGAATGCAAGAAAATGCATCGCGCCGGCGTCGTCCGCGTCCCACTCAAGCTCCGGTGGAACCGATTGTTCAGCGATGAATACCGCTTCACGAATGCGCCGAATCTCGTCGATATCCTTTCGCCAGTCCGCGACACTTACGTGAATCTTATTCATCCGCAAACCCCAGGCTGCCTTGCTTGACCAGTTCGCACAGCAGGTCGCGACCGTCTTCGTCCGCCAGCCACGCGCCCAGGTTTTCACTGTGCAGCGCGTCTGCCGAGCACACCAGCTTCAACAGTTCGCGCAGTTTGCCCGGCAGGTAACGGCTTTGGCCGCTGGCGAACAGCAGCACGTCGTCGTCCACTTCCGACCAGGCCAGGCGCGCGCTTGGGTTGCGCACCAGAATCGCGCCGTCTTGCAGGCTGCTGATGAAATCTTCCTCGCCCAGTTCTTCGCCCGCCACCAACTCCGGGTAGCGCGGTTCGGTCATGAACTGGCCGAACCAGGTCAGCAGCATGCGCTCGTCGCTCATGTGCTCGGCCAACAGGCTCTTGAGGCGATCCAGTGCGTCACTCTGAATCTGATGCGGGTCGCTGACCGGCTGAGCGTCGGCATCGGTGTAGCGCTCTTCGTCAGTCAGGTACTGGCTGAGGAAGTCGGTGAAGTGGGTCAGTACTTCAGCTGCGCTCGGTGCGCGGAAGCCGACCGAGTAGGTCATGCAGTCGTCTTCGGCAATGCCGAAGTGCGCCAGGCGTGGCGGCAGGTAAAGCATGTCGCCCGGCTCGAGCACCCATTCGGCGCTTTCTTCGAATTCGGCGAGGATGCGCAGGTCGGCGTGTTGCAGCAGCGGGCTTTCAGAGCTGCACATCTGGCCGATTTTCCAGTTGCGCTTGCCTTGGGCTTGCAGCAGGAACACATCGTAGTTGTCGAAATGCGGACCGACGCTGCCACCCGGCGCGGCGAAGCTGATCATCACATCGTCGATGCGCCAGCTTGGCAGGAAGCGGAAATGTTCGAGCAATTCGGCAACTTCCGGCACGAACTGGTCGACCGCCTGCACCAGCAGGGTCCACTCACGCTCGGGCAGGGTGCTGAAGGCGTCTTCGGCGAACGGGCCGCGACGCAGCTCCCACGGACGCTCGCCGTGTTCGATCACCAGGCGCGACTCGACTTCTTCTTCCAGTGCCAGGCCGGCCAGTTCGTCGGCGTCGATCGGGCTTTCGAAGTCAGGGATGGCCTGGCGGATCAGCAGCGGTTTTTTCTGCCAGTAGTCGCGCAGGAACTCCCGTGCCGTGATGCCGCCCAGAAGTTGAAGAGGGATATCAGGATTCATGTGTAACCTATTGAAAAAAAGCACTTTTAAGACAGGAATAAAAACGCCCGGCGCGGCCGGGCGTCTCAAAGGGTCGTGCGATGATCAGATGCGTTTGGCTTGCTCTACGGCGTTACCGATGTAGTTGGCCGGGGTGAACAGTTTCAGCTCGGCCTTGGCAGCGGCTGGCATGTCCAGACCGTCGATGAAAGTTTGCAGCGCGTCGGAGGTGATCCCCTTGCCGCGGGTCAACTCTTTGAGCTTTTCGTAAGGGTTTTCGATGTTATAGCGGCGCATCACGGTCTGGATCGGCTCAGCCAGGACTTCCCAGCAGGCATCCAGGTCGGCGGCGATTTTCTGCTCGTTGAGCTCCAGCTTGCTGATGCCTTTAAGGCTGGCTTCGTAAGCGATCACGCTGTGGGCAAAGCCCACGCCGAGGTTGCGCAGTACGGTGGAGTCGGTCAGGTCGCGCTGCCAGCGCGAGATCGGCAACTTGCTGGCCAGGTGCTGGAACAGGGCGTTGGCGATGCCAAGGTTGCCTTCGGAGTTTTCGAAGTCGATCGGGTTGACCTTGTGCGGCATGGTCGACGAACCGATTTCACCAGCAATGGTGCGCTGCTTGAAGTAACCCAGGGAAATGTAGCCCCAGATATCACGATCGAAGTCGATCAGGATGGTGTTGAAGCGCGCGATCGCGTCGAACAGCTCGGCTATATAGTCGTGAGGTTCGATTTGCGTGGTGTACGGGTTGAAGCCCAGGCCCAGCTCGTCTTCGATGAAGGCGCGGGCGTTGGCTTCCCAGTCGATCTCAGGGTAGGCCGACAGGTGGGCGTTGTAGTTGCCCACGGCGCCGTTGATTTTGCCCAGCAATGGCACGGCGGCAACTTGAGCGATCTGGCGCTCCAGGCGGTACACCACGTTGGCCAGCTCTTTGCCCAGGGTGGTCGGCGATGCCGGCTGGCCATGGGTGCGCGAGAGCATCGGCACGGCGGCGAAGCGGATCGCCAGTTCACGGATAGCTTCGGCGGTCTGGCGCATCAGTGGCAGCATCACGTCATTACGGCCTTCGCGCAGCATCAGGGCGTGGGACAGGTTGTTGATGTCCTCGCTGGTGCAGGCAAAGTGGATGAACTCGCTGACCTGGGCCAGTTCCGGCAGCTTGGCCGCCTGCTCTTTGAGCAGGTACTCAATGGCTTTGACGTCGTGGTTGGTGGTGCGCTCGATCTCTTTCACACGCTCGGCGTGCTCCAGGGAGAAGTTTTCCGCCAGAGTATTCAAGACAGCGTTGGCTTCGGCTGAAAACGCCGGCACTTCGCTGATGGCAGGGTGAGCGGCCAGGCGCTGGAGCCAGCGCACTTCAACCAGGACACGGGCACGGATCAGGCCGTACTCGCTGAAAATAGGGCGCAGGGCCTGGGTTTTGCCGGCGTAGCGGCCGTCAACAGGGGAAACCGCAGTGAGCGAAGAGAGCTGCATGGGGTGTTCTCGGACAGTCGGGCAACGAAATGGGGCGCGTATCATACATGAAAAAATCCGCCGGTCCGTTGCCAACTGACCGGCGTATTACGCGTAACAGTTTGAAAATAGCCTGCTGAGGCGACTTATTCGTTGCGCATCAACGGGTAAAGCTCTTTGAGCAATTTGCGTCGGCTGATCACCAGTTGCCAACGATGGCCGCCCAACTGGCGCCACAACCGCGCCGAACGGATACCCGCCAGCAGCAGGGCGCGGATTTTCGAGGCGTTGTTCGGTTGTTGCAGGTTGCGCATGTCGCCGTGCACCTGGATGCGTTGGCGCAAAGTGCTCAAGGTGTCCTGGTACAGCGCGCCACAGGCGGCGATCACGTTTTCATGGGCCGGGCCGAAGTGCTCCACCTGGGACTGGATCTGCGGCAGGCGTTTGCCGATGGTTTCGAGCATGTCGTCGCGCTTGGCCAGCTGCCGCTCCAAGCCGAGCATCGACAGGGCGTAGCGCAATGGTTCGCGCTGCAAGGTGCTGGGGTCGCGTTCCAGGGCACCTATCAATGCACGGTAACCTTCACGCAGGGCGAGGTCGTCGCCACCATAGACTTCCAGAGTGTCCTTGGGATCGCGGATCAATAGGCTGCCGAGCATGCAGGTCAGGCCTGCCTCGGTGACCTGGCCGGTCTTGGCAATCTTGTCCACCAGCACTGCGGCGAGGAAAACCCCGCCCAGCGCGGTTAACTGCTCCTGGGTCGGGCTCATGCCGGGTTGCTCCAGGCTTGCGCAACTTCAATCACACCGCCGCCCAGGCAGATTTCGCCGTCATAGAACACCACGGATTGGCCTGGGGTGACCGCGCGTTGCGGGTCATCGAAGGTGGCGCGGTAACCGTCGGCGGTTTTTTCCAGGGTGCAGGGCTGGTCGCTCTGGCGATAGCGCACTTTGGCGGTCAGGCGGCGCGGGGTGCTCAAATCGATCGGGTTGACCCAGTAGATTTCCGAAGCGAGCAGGGCGCCGGAGAACAGCAGCGGGTGTTCGTTGCCCTGACCGACGACCAGCACGTTGTTTTCCAGGTCCTTGACCAGCACGTACCACGGCTCGTCGCCTGCGTCTTTCAAACCGCCGATGCCCAGGCCCTGGCGCTGGCCGATGGTGTGGTACATCAGGCCATGGTGACGGCCGATCACTTCGCCTTCGGTCGTCTTGATCTCACCTGGTTGGGCCGGCAGGTATTGCTTGAGGAAGTCGCTGAAGCGGCGCTCGCCAATAAAGCAGATCCCGGTGGAATCCTTCTTCTTGGCAGTGGCCAGGCCGTGTTTCTCGGCGATCCTGCGCACTTCGGGTTTTTCCAGCTCGCCCACCGGGAACAGCGTCTTGGCGATCTGTTCACCGCCCACGGCGTGCAGGAAGTAGCTCTGGTCCTTGTTCGGGTCCAGGCCCTTGAGCAGTTCGGTATGGCCATCCATATCGCGGCGCCGCACGTAGTGACCAGTGGCGATCAGGTCGGCGCCGAGCATCATGGCGTAGTCGAGGAACGCCTTGAACTTGATCTCGCGGTTACACAGGATGTCCGGGTTCGGCGTGCGGCCGGCCTTGTATTCGGCCAGGAAGTGCTCGAACACGTTGTCCCAATATTCAGCGGCGAAGTTGGCGGTGTGCAGCTTGATGCCGATCTTGTCGCACACCGCCTGGGCGTCCGCGAGGTCGTCCATGGCGGTGCAATATTCCGTTCCATCGTCTTCTTCCCAGTTCTTCATGAACAGGCCTTCCACCTCATAACCCTGCTCCATGAGCAGAACGGCGGAAACGGAAGAATCCACGCCGCCGGACATGCCGACGATGACGCGCTTCTTTTGTGTGTCAGAAGGGGCTGGATCACGCATAGGGTTTCAACGGGTGTCTTGAAAAAGGACGCGATTCTAGCAGGCCTGGGCCCGCAAGGCTAAAGAGAAGGGCGGATCAATTCCAGGCTGTGACGCTGGCCGGCCAGATAATCATCGATGCAGCGGATGATCAGCTCGCTGCGCCAGTCGTCGCGCAGGGCCATCAGCTCGTCACGGGTCAGCCAGCGGGCGCGGAGGATGCCTTCGTCGAGCTGATAGTCAGGGTGATGCTTCAACGCTTTGGCAACGAAGCAGACCCGTTGGTAGGTCACGCCATTGCTCGGGGCGGTGTACAGGTAGATGCCGACGATGCCGGTGGCTTCGACGTCCCAACCGGTTTCTTCAAGGGTTTCGCGCACGGCGGCTTCGGTCAGGGTTTCGTTCGGGTCAAGGTGGCCGGCGGGCTGGTTGAGCACGGCGCGCCCGCCCTTGAGTTCTTCGACCATCAGGAAGCGGCCGTTGTCTTCGACGAGGGTGGCGACGGTGATGTGGGGGAGCCAGGTCATGGGTTGTCTCTCGATTTCAGTATGCGGCGCATTCTTGGAGCACAGTTGCAGTCAGTGTGGGAGGGGCTTTCCCCCTCTCATAGTTGAACCCGGTTCGTCAGTGGCAATGCATAAGTGATCTGCATGATGCATCTGACATTTTATGATTTTACCGATTTCAGCCCGCGGCGCAGCTTATCTCTCCAGAGCCATCAGTCCGGAGAGCACCATGAGCCCGATTGCCCACAAAAGCTACGAAGTGCGCCTTACATCGCCATTGCCCATTGCCTTCATTCTGCTGTGGAGCTCCGGCTATATCGGCGGCGCGTTCGGCGTGCGTTATGGCGAGCCTTTCACCATGACGTTTTATCGGTTTGCCCTGGCGGCCCTGGTGTTCCTGGGAGTGGCGCTCGCCATCAAGGCTGAGTGGCCCACGAGGATTAAACCTTACTTTCATGCGGCAGCCGTGGGCTTGCTCTTGCAGGCCCTGCAGTTTGGCGGCCTGTACACCGGGATAAGTCAGGGCGTCCCGGCTGGGCAAGCTGCATTGATTGTCGGGTTGATGCCCGTATTCGTCGTGATAGGCGCCTACTTCTGTTTGGGCGAACAATTGAGCTGGCGCGACTTGCCAGGCTCGATTCTGGGCGTGGGCGGGGTGGTCATTGTGGTTGGCGGCAGCTTTTTTGGCGCAGGGGCGTCCATCGGTGGTTATGGCGCGGTGGGACTGGCGCTACTGGGCATCACCCTTGGAACGCTTTATCAGAAGCGTTTTCTCGGCGGCGTCAACCTGTGGGTGGGCTGCTTCATTCAGATGGTCACCGCATCGTTGGTCATGTGGGTATTGGCCTATACCACCGAAACCATGCAAGTGACGCAGTGGGTGCCCTTTGCTGCTTCGGTGGCGTGGATAACCTTGATGAACTCGGTCGGCGCATTGACCCTGCTCTACTTGATGATTCGACGGGGTGAGGCGAGTAAGGCGACCAATTTGTTTCATGTCATTCCGGCTGTTACGCAGATTATGGCGTCGTTGGTACTGGGGGAAGTGCCCAGTGTGATGGCGATTGTGGGTTTTATCGTCTCGGGGGTGGGGGTTTATCTGATGAATCATTCGCGGGCGAAGTAGCTGTGGATGAAAGAACGTTTTGTTATCAGGAGAATAATGATGTTTAAAAACAACGTTACTGATAAAGAAAAGTTTAGCGATGACACAGGTCTGAAGGGTAGCGCGTTGCACGTTGATGATATTGAACATCTCAAGTTCGAAACTTATGACATCGATGGGCGTAAGGGCGTTTCAATCTTTTATCTTTATGATGCGCGGCGTGATGCGCGCGGCGCAGTTGCTGCGTTGGTTCGTTATGCGCGCGGCGCCCTGACGCCCAGGCACACGCATCTAGGGTGGGAGTTAGTGCTGGTTCTGAAGGGTGAGCTTGTAGATGACAGAGGCCAACATTCCGCAGGTGCGCTACAAGTGTATCCACCTGGCTCCACTCACCAACTTTCGTCTCCTTCAGGTTGTACATTTCTAGTTGTTTGGGAACAACCAGTTAAGCCTGTCGAGTTTCAGGATGAAGGGGCTGCGGTATGAAAATTATCAGCCAGCATCAGGCGGCAGAGTTGATTGAGGATGAGTGGACAATTATCCCCGGAGGGTTTGGTAGCTGCGGACATCCTGATGGGCTTACGCGAGCGATCAGTGATCGTTTCAAGCGAGAGGGACGTCCGCGTAAGCTGGGCCTGCTGTTCGCTTCTGCTTCTGGAGATCTTGGCGAGAGGGGTGTGGACGTTTTGGCCCAGAGTGGTTTGGTGGCTAGGGCGATTGGAGGATTCTGGGGGCTCGTACCTCGATTGGGAGCCATGGCGCGCCAGGGAGAGATAGAAGCGCATAACTGGCCTCAGGGGGTTATCAGTCAACTATTTCGAGCAATTGCGGCGAAGAAGCCCGGGGTGATCTCGAAGGTTGGACTCAACACTTTTGTTGATCCTGATCACGAAGGCGGATGTTTGAATCAGCAGGGCGCAAGCACCCTTGTTCAGAAAATCATTGTTAATGGGGAGCCAACGCTTTTCTACCCTGTCCTCAATGTTAATTGTGCGTTGTTAAGAGGAACGTTTTGTGACCCGTCGGGCAATATTTCGATGGAGCGGGAAGTCTCTGACAGCGATGTACTTGCGCAAGCAATGGCAGTCAAGAACTGTGGTGGAATAGTGATTGTGCAGGTTGAAAGTCTAATAGGGTTGTATGGCATTGAGCCACGTGAAGTGAAAATACCCGGGCTCTTGGTTGACTACGTGATAGTGTCGCGCCCTGATGAACATCCTCAAACTTACGGTGTGGCTCAGGATTCGGCGTTTACACGTCCGGGCGTCCTTGCGTCTGAACTAAGTTCGATTTCATGGGCAGAAAGGATAATCGCTAGAAGAGCGCTGCAGGAGATTCGACAGGATAACGCACGTGTTATCAATCTTGGTATTGGTATACCTGTCGCCATTGCCCAAGTGGCTGAAGAGTCGGGTTGTGCAGAGCTGATGAGCTTTACTGTTGAGTCCGGCGTTATAGGTGGTAGGCCGGCAACTGGACAGTCATTTGGGGCAAGCTATCGTCCAGTCAGTATCATTGAGCCGGCAGCATTGTTTGATTTTTATGAAGGTGGTGGGATTGACGTGGCTTGCTTGGGGTTTGCTGAAATGGACAGCCTGGGCAATGTCAACGTTTCGCGGTTCGGTAGTAAGTTGCAAGGCGCAGGTGGCTTCATAAATATTTCTCAGTCGGCTCAATGCGTTATCTTCTGTGGGACGTTTACAGCTGCTGGTTTAGTGATAGATGTAAGTGAAGGGGGAGTGCGTATAGTCCGAGAAGGTGACTTAAATAAATTTGTCCGCAATGTCTCCCATTTGACCTTCAATGGTGGTTATTCTCGCGTATTGGGTCAAAAGGTTATGTTTGTTACCGAGCGTGCTGTCTTTTCATTAAGAGATGGGGTTGTTTATCTGGATGAAGTGGCTCCCGGTATAAGTATCGAGCAAGATATTATGCCATTCATAGAGGGCGCATTCGCAGTGTCTGGTAACTGCACAAGCATGGCGGATGAACTTTTCTTGTTGTAAAGGGTTGATGCTGTTGAGTAAAAATATATTGTACGCCAATAGGTATAAGCTCTGCGGGAGGTGTGTATGTCCGGCGATGTGATTACAGTGATCGGCGGTGGCGCTTCAAGCGTCTCTTTTATTTACTCGATCTTGAATGGTTTAGGGAGGTATGGATGCCGTTCGAATGTGTCATTGTTTCTGATAGAAAAGCAGTCTCAATGCGGTCCTGGGCTTGCCTATTCTGAAGACTGCAATACCAATATTTTAAATACGCGAGCGGAATTTATCTCGCCTTTCTCTGATCAGCCTGGACATTTCTACAGATGGTTGGTGGCTAATCGTGACGTGTGGGAGGATGACTTCTGTGATATCGAGTTGTGTCCGCAGGCATTCCTGCCTCGGCCATTGTTTGGGTTATACCTTGCACACATGGTTCGGTTCTTGGTCAAAAAAGCTGTCGGGCTCGGTTGCCAATTAATTCCTTTGCACGATGAGGTCGTCAACTTGAGCTTCTCGCCCGACGGGAGGGTGGTGGTTTCAACTAAGGGAAATCTCTCCTTGCCCAGTGATCATGTAGTTTTGAGCTGTGGTAATGCACGTAGTCTGGAGCACCGACACCTTGCAGGTGTGCACGGTTTTTTCTCAAGCCCTTATCCTATCAAGCGCACATGCCGGCTGATTCATAAGCACGCGAGTGTTGCGATTGTTGGATCAAGACTGAGTGCTATCGATGCGGTAATCGGACTTACTGCTAACGGCCATGAAGGGCCCATTACGTTACATTCGCGTACGGGAGCGTTACCAAGTGTTCGAGGGACGCAGGGCCGCTATAAGCCAACGATACTGACGCCGGAAACTGTTAAGTCTTGTATTTCTAGAACGGGCACAGTGCGACTTGAAGACGTCCTTCGCTGGACGTCTCAGGAGCTGGCGTTGGAAGGTAAGCCAATTTGCATGTCTGACTGGCCGGAAAAGTGCTCTCAAAGGCAGGCAACTGAATTTCTTGAGACGGAAATAGCTGCTGCTCATCACCCGCGGTTTTGGCAATCCGTTCTCTACGCCACCAATGCAGTATTTGACTTGATCTGGCCTTCAATGCCGAACGAGGACAAGAAAAGCTTTTTAGAATACTCAAGCTGGTGGATGGCGTATCGCGTATC
>NZ_JASLAW010000006.1 GCF_030147005.1 Pseudomonas sp. | reverse complement strand
GAGCTTGCTCCCGCTGGACTGCGCAGCAGTCCCATTTTCTGGGGTCGCTTCGCGGCCCAGCGGGAGCAAGCTCCCTCGCCACAGGCCGACGGTTGCCTGCTCTAGCGCTTAACTGACTGGCATTGGGGCTTGCCCGCGATGGCCATACGTATCTACGCAACTTTGAGCGCGGCACTGAAGCTGTGGCGAGGGAGCTTGCTCCCGCAGCGGCCTGGCGGCCGACCCGGATGCCGGTTGGTTCAAGTGCATATCCATTGTTCAGGTAACGGCCGCTATGGGTTCCGCTTTTACAGCGGGCCACGTTTGGTCTTTCAGGCCAATATTCATCAGTTGATCCACCGTTATTGCAGGCGAGCCAACCCCTATATGTTGAATGGCCTCAGCCGCCCACCCACTGTCTCAAATGACATTTTCCAGCCTACGCAGATCCGTTGTGGGAGCGGGCTTCGGAGGGGCAATCACGCTGTAACGGTTGGCCGGCACCTCCAGGCCCAGGTTGTCGCGCAACGTAGTGCCGCTGTACTCGGTGCGCAACAACCCACGCTGTTGCAGCAGCGGTACCACCCGTTCGGTGAAGTACTGCAACCCATCGGGCAGCACCGAGTTGATGATGAAACCATCGCTGGCGCCACTCTCGAACCAGCGTTGAAGGGTGTCGGCGACTTGTTCCGGCGTGCCGACAAAGTCGCGCTTGGGCCGCGCAAACCGCAGCGCCACTTCGCGCAGGGTCAGGCCTTCGTCCCTGGCCAATTGCTTGATGCGATCAGAGCCGCCTTTCTGGCTGTTGGCGCCCAGGTCGCCCAGTTCGGGGAACGGCGCGTCGAGCGGGTATTGGCTGAAGTCATGGTCGTTGAACGGGCGGCCGAGGGCGACAATCGCATCTTCGACGGTGACCAGCTCCACCGCCTGCTGGTAGCGGCTTTCCACTTCGTCGGCATCGCGCCCCACAATCGGCCGGATACCCGGCAGTATCGACAGGCTGTCGGCGTCGCGTCCAAAGCCCTTGGCACGGCGTTTCAAGTCGGCCGTATAGGCTTTGGCCTCGTCGATATCTTCCACATGCACAAAGATCGCGTCGGCGTTTTGCGCGGCAAAGTTGCGCCCGTCTTCCGAGGTGCCGGCCTGGAAAATCACCGGCTGGCCCTGGCGTGAGCGCGCGATATTCAGCGGGCCCTTGACCGAGAAGAATTCGCCCTTGTGGTCAAGCGCATGCAACTTGTGCGGGATGAAGAATTCGCCGCTTTGCTTGTTGTAGGCAAAGGCGTCGTCTTCCCAGGAATCCCACAGGCCCTTGACCACATTCAGGTGTTCCTTGGCGATGCGATAGCGCACGGCGTGAGGCGGGTGTTCGGCTTTACCGAAGTTATCGGCGGTGCCGCTCAGCCACGAGGTGACCACGTTCCACCCGGCGCGGCCGCCGCTGATATGGTCCAGCGAGGCGAACTGGCGCGCCACCTGGTAGGGCTCGGTGTAGCTGACGGTCACGGTGGCGACCAGGCCGATGTGGGTGGTCAGCGCGGCGAGGGCCGACAGGATCGTCAGCGGTTCGAAGCGGTTGAGGTAGTGCGGGCTGGACTTAGGGTGAATGTGCAGGCTGTCGGCGATGAACACGAAGTCGAACCGGGCGGCTTCGGCCAATTCGGTCTGCTGTTTGTAAAAGCCCAAATGGGTACTGGCGTCGGGTTGCGCCTGCGGGTGGCGCCATTCGCCCCAACCGTGGCCGACACCGTGAACCATGGCACCGAGTTTCAATTGACGTGGCTTGCTCATGTTCTGCTCCTTAGCGTGAGGCTTGGGAATTGGGGGCGCGCAGGGCGTTGAAACGCTTGTCGAAGCCTTGCGACACGTCGATGTGCCGACTCAGCAGGCCTTCCTTCTGGTAGGCGTCGGCGGTGGCTTGCAGGCCGCTGATCACGGCGTCGTCGATCAGCACCGGTGACAGCTGGGTGTCCTTGGCCACCGCCAGGTGCACGGCCAACGGCAGGCCGGTGATTCTGGCCTGGGCGGCGGCGTACTCGTCGGGGTGGCTGTTGGCCCAGGCGTAGGCACGGTCAACGCGGGCGACAAAGTCGTCCAGTTGCACCCGCTTGTCGGCAATGGCCTGGTCGGTGGCAGCGAAGTACAGGTGATTGCTCAGCAGGTTTTTGCCGCTGACCAGCACACGGGCGCGGCTTTGCGAGGTGACGACGGTGGTGTACGGGTCCCAGGTGGCCCAGGCATCGGCGGTACCGTTATCCAGCACCAGCCGGGATTCGGCGGGCAGCAGGAAGATGAACTGCACATCCTGTGAGGTCAGGCCTGCGCTCGCCAGCGCCTTGATCGCCAGGTAATGCCCGATGGACCCGCGCCCGGTGACGATTTTCTTGCCCTTGAGGTCGGCTGCGGTCTTGATCGGCGAATCCTGGGGCACCAGCAACGCGGTGGTGTTGCGCCCTTCGGCATGGATGATGCTGATCACTTTGAGCGACGCACCGGCGCCGAGGGCGAACACATAGGGCGCATCGCCCAGGGCGCCGACATCCACCGCACCGGCATTCAGCGCTTCGCCCAGGGGCGAGGCTGAAGGGAATTCCGACCACTTGATGTCGTACGGCAGGTTTTGGGTTTCGCCGCTGGCTTCCAGCAGCGCTTTGATCGTCGACTTTTGGTTGGCCACGCGCAGCGGTTGCAGGTCGGTGGCGTGGGCGTTGCCGAGCAGGCCGAGCGCCAGGGCGCCGCCCAGCAGCAGGCGCTTTAACGGGGTAGTAAACAGCATGGGACAGACTCCAGGCGTTGGGTAAAGGAAGGTACCTCCGCCTGGAGAAGGGGTCGGGTTTCCGGGAACGGTGCAGCGGTGGATCAGATCACGTAGAAACCATGGGTGCCGTCGCGCGCCAATTGTTCGACCAGGCCGAATTCCCAATCCAGGTAAGCCTGCATGGCTTGCCGTGGGTTATCGGTGCCTTCGTAGGGGCGCCGGTAGCGGTCGATACGCGGTGAGGCAAGATGGCGTTCTCCTTCCTCCAGCGGCAGTTGCGCGGCGATCCAGCCGGCGGTGCCGTCCTGCAGCAGGAACACCTGCCCGCCGGTCAGGGCCTCGACTTCGGCCACCGCCAGGCGCGCCAACTGGCTGCTGCCGCAGGTCAAGACGTAGCGCTGCGCGGCAGGCACCTTAGCCAGGGCCTCGGGCAACTGCGCGCGCAGCACCCACCACGCGCCGGGGATATGGCGCTTTGCGTAGTTGGCGCTGCTGGTGAAATCCAGCACCACAGTGTCGCCATGGTCGAGCCAGGCGGCCAGTGTCTGCGGGCTGATCAGTTCGGCCTGGGGCGGCGCGGGCACCGGGGCGATCCAGGCGCCATGGGCGCTGAAGTGCGCGGCTTGCAGCTCGTCCAGCACGTAGACTTCCCAGCCCAATTGGGCGAGCCAGGAGGCCGACATATTGGCGCGCACGCCATCATCGTCCACCAGCACCAGGCGCGCGCCACGCACGCTGGCCACGTGGTCGGTTTCCTGCACCAGTTGCCCGCCCGGTGTCGAGCGGGCGCCGGGCAGGTGGCCGGCCTCGAATTCTTCCGGGGTGCGCACGTCGAACAGGTAGGTGGTGCGGGCCGTGTCCTGCTGCCAGCGTTGCAGATCATTAAGGGTTGCTCGGCCGACACGCGCCTTGTCGGCCACGTCGCGTGCTTGCCGGGTGGCGATGCGGCGATGTTCCTCGGTGGTGGGCGCAAAGCGGCGCGATTGGCCATGGGCGAGTGTCTGCCCGGCCAGGGTCCAGCCGATGGTGCCGTTGCGCAGCGCCGCCACCGGGTTGGCCACGCCGGCATTGATCAACGATTGGGTGCCGATAATGCTGCGGGTACGCCCGGCGCAATTGACGATGATGCGGGTGGCCGGGTCCGGCGCCAGTTCACGGGCGCGCAGCACCAGCTCGGCCCCCGGCACGCTGATGCCGGTGGGGATGCTCATGGTCTGGTATTCGTCGAAGCGACGGGCGTCGAGCACCACCACATCGGCCTGGCCATCGAGCAGCGCTTGTACCTCCTCGGCGGCCAGGGACGGCGTATGACGCTGGCTTTCCACCAGCTCGCCAAAGGCTTTGCTCGGCACGTTGACGTCGATAAACAGCTCGCCACCGGCCTGGCGCCAACCGTCGAGCCCGCCTTCAAGCAGGCTGATCCGGGTGTAGCCCAGCGCAACCAGGCGTTCGGCGGCGCGTTCGGCCAGCCCTTCACCGTTGTCGTACAGCGTGACCTGGGTATCGCGGCGTGGAATGCGCGAATACACCTCCAGTTCCAGCCTGGACAGGGCAATGTTCGTGGCAAACAGCGGGTGGCCTTCGGCAAACGGCGCTTCTTCGCGCACGTCCACCAGAGCGACTTCCTCACGGTCCAGCAGGGCCTGGCGAATCTGGGCGAAGCGGCGGGTGGGTACGGTGCTCATAGGGCAGGGCTCTTTTCTTTGGACAGGTCCCAGATGTTGGGCAGGCAGGCGTTGGAATAACCGGAGATAAACGGTTTCTCGCGGCCGTCGGGTTGATACACCGCGCGGCGCACCGCGCCGATATTGGCGCCGTACACATGAATACTGATGGACACCTGGTCCTCGTGAGCATTGCTCACCTGATGAATGTCGCCGATCCTGGGCGACACCGCTTCAACCTGGCCCGGCAGCAGTTGCACAGGCGTGCCCTGGGCTGCCAGCGCGCCATCGGCCGCTCGGCCAAACCCTTGGGAAACCTCCGCGCCGCGCAACATGCCGATCAGTCCCCACACCCGATGATCATGAATCGGCGTGCGTTGCCCCGGCCCCCAGACAAAACTGACGATGCTGAAACGCTGGCGCGAATCGGCGTGCAGCAGAAATTGCTGGTAGCGCTCGGGGTCGGGTTGGGCGAACGCGTCGGGCAGCCAGTCATCGTGGGTTACCAGTTGCCCCAGCAGCTTGCCGCCACGGTGCAGCAGGTCGCCTTCGCGCGGGTTGGCGTCGATCAGCTCAGCCAAGGCGCCGATGAAGGCGCGTAGTCTCTCGGGGTGCGGTGCCTGGCTCATGAGCATTCCATTGGCGGGGTTGATGGTGTTATCTAAGCATAATGTTATTGGTTAATATGCTATTTTTTAATGATTAGCTTATAGCTACAGGTAATTTAGAACCGGGTTTTCTAGCGTTAGACGTTATCGATCACACCGCGGGCTATCCAGACCGGATTGCGCCAACTATGCTTCGCGCACATCTTAATGACCGTTCACTATGTGCGACCCCAATGAAAATTGACGATATCGATGCCTTTGTCGAAGTGATTCGTTGCCAGTCCATCAGCCATGCCGCCGAGTCGTTGCAATTGACCCAGCCGGCCATCACCCGTCGCGTGCAGAACTTCGAGCAGGCGCTGGGGGTGGAGCTGTTCGACCGCAACACCAAGCCCCTCAAGCCCACGCTGATCGGCACCCGGGTTTATGAGCAATGCCGGCTGATCCTGCGCGAGATGGACGCGCTGCGCGAATTGGTCGCCACCGATGCACCGCCCACCGGGGTGCTGCGCCTGGGCGTGCCGCAAACCATCAGCGACGGGGTGCTGCTCAATGCGCTCAAGCACTTGCGCACCGAGTACGCCGACCTGCGCGCCCAGGTGGCCACCGGCTGGGGCAGCCAGCTGGTCGGCAAGATCGAGCGCGGCGAGCTGGATGCGGCGGTGGCGTTGTTCCCGGCGGGCAAGATTTTTCCAGACAATATCGTCGGTGAGTCCATTGGCAAGATGGAGTTGGTGGTGGTGGTGTGCGCCAAGGCGCAACTGCCGAAAAAACCGTGCAAGCTGGCCGACGTCTACCAGAACGGTTGGGTCCTCAACCCGGACGGGTGCGGCTTTCGTGCCGGTTTGCAGCGCACCTTGTCCGACCAGGGCCTGGCCTTGCGGGTCAACCTGGAAACCTTCGGCACCGAGTTGCAATTGGGGCTGGTGGCCGAAGGGCTGGGCCTTGGCCTGGTGCCACGCCCGCTGCTCGAGCGCAGCGCCCATCGCGAGCAATTGGCGGTGATGCCGCTGAAGGATTTCAAGCCGGTGATGGACTTATGGCTGATCTATCCGCACTTCCTTGGCAACCTGCAAGGGCCGGTGGATGCGTTTGGCAAGTGGGTGGCCGATTCCCTGCACACCCTCCGAAACGCCGCCTGACGCCTGCCAGCTTTATAAATAAATATAATAATTAGCTTAGACTAAAATGTGATTTTTATTATTTTTGAGCATCCCCTAGGCTGGCCTGGAAGCCCTTGAGGCCATCCAGGAAGTTTTGCCATGAGCAGCGTCACCCCGCTTTCCAGCGTTTCCAACGCCGTCCGCCAACGTGTCACGCCAGAGGAATGGGAAGTGCGCGTCAAACTGGCCGCCGCTTATCGACTGGCGGCCTTGTACCAGTGGACCGACCATATCTACACGCACTTTTCCGCCCGTGTACCCGGCCCCGAGGAACATTTCCTGATCAACGCGTTTGGGCTGTTGTTCGATGAAATCAGCGCCTCCAACCTGGTCAAGGTCGACCTCGACGGCACGCTCGTCGACGACCCCACGGGCCTTGGCATCAACTACGCCGGTTATGTGATCCACAGCGCCATCCATGGCGCGCGCCACGACCTGCAAGCGGTGCTGCACACCCATACCCGCGACGGTATTGCGGTGTCCGCGCAAAAGGACGGCTTGTTACCGATCTCCCAGCATTCCATTGCGTTCTGCGGTCGCGTGGCCTATCACGGCTACGAAGGCGTGGCCCGGGACCTGGACGAACGCGCGCGGCTGGTGGCGGACCTGGGCGACAAAAGCGTGATGATCTTGCGTAACCATGGGCTGTTGACCGCAGGCATCAGCGTGGAGCATGCGTTTGCGCAACTGCAGGGGCTGGAGCGGGCGTGTGCTATCCAGATTGCGGCGCAGGCAGGCGGGCATGCGGCGTTGGTGTTTCCACCCGCAGAGGTGATGGCCAGGGTCGAGCGGCAGGCCAAGGTATTCAGCAGGGGGGAAGGGCCTGGGGTTGCCCGGCATTGGAATGCGTTGATCCGGCAGTTGGAGCGCACCGACACCGACTACAAAAATTGAGCTGAGCCCATCGCCGGCCCAAATGCCGCAGGGAGCATGTTCCCTGCGGCTTTGAGGCGTTTATTCAGCCCGGTTATGCTGGATTTGCTGCTTGGCGAGCTTCACCACGTTTTCCAGCGTAAACCCGAACTTTTCCTGCAACTTCGACAGCGGCGCCGACGCGCCAAAGCTGTTCATCACCACTTTGGCGCCGGCTTGCCCGACATAGCGGTCCCAGCCCAAGGGGCCGG
Organism: Pseudomonas sp.; assembly: GCF_030147005.1. Classification (GTDB taxonomy): domain Bacteria; phylum Pseudomonadota; class Gammaproteobacteria; order Pseudomonadales; family Pseudomonadaceae; genus Aquipseudomonas. The sequence goes on along the minus strand of NZ_JASLAW010000006.1, from coordinate 20,832 downwards.
CCTGTTCCACAACCACCCGCGCCTTCACCGTGGGCGGTAACACGCTGTCGCGGTAGGCTTGATCCTGATCTTCGAACAATTCCCAGCTGGGCATCGACACTACCTGCGCGGCAGTCCCTTCGCCCACGAGTTGCTCATAGGCCGCGACTGCCAGGCTGACTTCACTGCCCGTGGCAATCAGGATGACTTCAGGGTTATCCGCACCGGCCAACACATAAGCGCCTTTGGCCGCACCGGAGGCCGCCGCGTAGCGGGTACGGTCCAGGGTCGGCAGCGGCTGGCGCGACAACACCACGCAGCTCGGCCGATGGGTTTGCGCCAGTGCGACTTTCCACAATTCCAGGGTTTCGTTCGCGTCCGCCGGGCGCAGAGTCAGCAAGCCTGGGGTGGCGCGCAGTTGGGTCAGTTGTTCGATGGGCTGGTGCGTCGGGCCGTCTTCGCCCACGCCGATCGAGTCATGGGTAAACACGAATACCACCGGTAACTCCATGATCGCCGCCAGCCGGATCGGCGCTTTCATGTAGTCGCTGAACACCAGGAAAGTCGAGGTGTACGGCCGCAGGTACGACAGCGCCATACCGTTGGCAATCGCGCCCATGGCGTGCTCGCGAATGCCGAAGTGCAGGTTGCGCCCGCTGTAGTCGTCGGCACTGAAACGGCCGGCGCCGTCGAAGGTGAGGTTGGTCTTGGTCGAGGGCGACAAGTCCGCCGAGCCGCCCAGCAACCAGGGGATCTGCTGAGCGAAGGCGTTCAGCACTTCGCCGCCTGATGCTCGGCTGGCGACGCCCTTGGCATCGGCCGCGAAGCTGGGCAGGTCAGCCTGCCACTGCTCGGGCATTTCCCCGGCGCGCATGCGTTGCAGCTCATCGGCCCGTTGCGCGTCAAGGGACGCCAAGGTCTGGTTCCACTCGGCGTACAGCGGCTCTGCCCGCTCGAGGAGTGCGTCGCGCAATGCCGTGCGCGCTTCATCGGGCACCAGGAAACTGGCGTCCTGGGGCCAGCCGTACGCGGCTTTGGTCAGACGAATTTCGTCCTCGCCCAACGGCTCGCCATGGGCTGCGGCGGTGTTGTGTTTGTGCGGCGAGCCGTAGCCGATCACGCTGTCGACCACGATCAGGGTCGGTGCGCCGGTGTTGGCCTTGAAAGTCTCCAGCGCCACGCTCAGTGCCTGCAGATCATTGGCATCGGTGACATGCACGGTGTGCCAGCCATACGCCTGGAAGCGCTTGATCACATCTTCGCTGAAGGCCAGCTCAGTGTGGCCTTCGATGCTGATGGTGTTGTTGTCGTAGATCCAGCACAGGTTATCCAGCTGCAAATGCCCGGCCATCGACGCCGCTTCACTGCTGATGCCTTCCATCATGTCGCCGTCGCCGCACAGGGTGTAGACGTCGTAGTCGAACAACACCTGGCCGTCACGGTTGAAGCGCTGGGCCAGCCACCGCTCGGCCATGGCCATGCCCACGCTGTTGGCGCAGCCCTGGCCCAACGGGCCGGTGGTGGTTTCCACGCCGGTAGTCATGCGGTACTCGGGGTGCCCCGGGGTTTTGGAACCCATCTGGCGGAACTGCTTGATGTCATCCAGGCTGACCGCCGGTTCCCCGGAACGCTTGCCGTGGGCATCGATCTCCACCACACCGGCCAGGTGCAGCAGCGAATACAGCAACATCGACGCATGCCCCACCGACAGCACAAACCGGTCACGGTTGGGCCAGTCGGGATGCTCCGGGTGGTAACGCAGGAACCGACTCCACAACGTATAGCCCAGCGGCGCCAGGGCCATGGGCGTGCCGGGGTGGCCCGAGTTGGCCTTCTGCACGGCGTCCATGGCCAGGGTGCGGACAGTGTTGATGCATTGGGTGTCGGCGGCAGTAGCGGTGTGATTCATAAGATCGGTCTCCCTGGGGTGGCGATCTACAGTTGAGGGCAGGACCCGGCAAAGGTTTGATCCCATCGCCGGGGTTACGACGAACGGGGACGTATTGACCTCGAACATGACAAGACCCCAGGGAATGGGCTAGCTTCAAGGGGGTAGGCCATTGATCAAATTTGTGGAGGTACGCCATGCCAGTGAAACACGACCTGTATCAGGACCTGGGGTTGAGCAAGGAAGTCGTTCACGAACGCAGGGCGGGGGACCACCGGCTGGACTCGCTGCTCACTCAATACGACGCCGCCGACGCGCAGGTGCTGAAGGCGGAATCGGCAAGTGCCAGCGATGAGGATGTGGAAAAACTGAAAAAGAAACGGTTGTCGCTCAAGGATGAAATTGTGGAGAGGTTGGGTTAAGCAAAACCCGCAGCTTGTGGCGAGGGCGCCTGCTCCCGCTGGGGGCGAAGCGCCCCAAGGACAGTGCGACAGCTACGCAGCCGAGCGGGAGCAAGCTGCCTCGCCACAAGCGACAACAAGGCGTTTCAGGCGAATTTATTCGCACAGCGTTCTCATGCATTCGTCCATGGAACGCTGCTGCGTCTGGCCATACAGCTGCAACTCGTCGATCGTCCCGCGGCCCAGCGCTTGCTCGAATTCGGCCTTGTTCGAATTGGCCATGGCGTGATTCTGCGCGGCATCGCCCAGGTTCGACTGAAAAATCCCCGCCGCGCTCACCGGCAGGAAATCCTCGTACACCAGCGGTTCCACCTCCACGTGCGCCGCGCCGATCAATGCCTCCAGCGTGCGTGGCTGGTCTGGCCGGCCGCGGGCCGCCAGGCCTTGTTCGCTGGGGAAATAGCGAAAGTAGGCTAAGCCTTGCTCGCGCATCTGCGCGTGGTTGTCCGGGAATGCCCGAAAGTGCTGCTCCATCAATTGCTCATAACGCGCGGCGTTGGACTCGTTCGGGAACGCGCCGAGTTCATCGCGGGCGGCATTCAGCAACTGGTCGTACAGGGCGCGGCCCTTGGGCGTGAGCGCGACGCCGCGTTGCTCGATTTCGCCGAAGCGTGCGCTGTGGCTGCCCTGGGCATCGGTAAAGGCAATGGGTTCGTCGAGGGCCTTGAAGCTGGTCTGGCGCAACAGGATCGGGCAATGGCGTCGAGGTGGGCCTTCGATCACGGCTTTGGGGGTGATGCCGTGGCCGGGCATGGCGGCCTGCACCTGGTCGATGTCCAGGGTGCGTGGGGTGAGGTGGTTGATGTGCGGGCCTTTGAAGGCCACTACATCGGCGATCAGGCGGTGCTGGTCGCTGAGTTGCCGATACTGCGCGGCCGCGACGGTGGCGGTGTGGTGCCAGCGAAAGGTCTCCAGCGCCTGGTGAATAAATGCCTCTGCGTCGTGGGCATTGAGCCCGCCCTGCGTTTCGGCTTGTTCAATCAACGCCAGGGCGCCGGGGGTGAAGATCGAGCGCTTGGCCAGGGCGGTTTCGGCGAAGCCGCGCAACTCGGGGTCCTCGATCAGCTCCAGGCGCAGCAACGAGGTGAACACACGAAACGGGCTGGTTTGCAGCGACTGTTCGTGCACCGCGCGAAAGGCGGTGGAATGTACCGGCACGCCGGCCGGTGTCAGGTCGTAATAGCCCACCGGTTGCATGCCCATCACCGCGAACAGGCGGCTGATGGTCGCCAGTTCCGCGGCGGTGCCCAGGCGGATGGCGCCGTGGCGTTCCATATCCAGGCGCTGGATTTCGCCGGTGCGTTGCAACTGCTCGGCCAGGCCCCGGTTGCTGTCCAGCACACGGGCATTGGTCTGGGCCACCAGTTCCAGCAGCGCGCCGTACAACGGAACTTCATCCCGGTACATGTCGGACATGGCCTTGGAAAAGCCCTTGCGGATCTCATCGGGGCTGACATGTGCAGTGGCGTGCATAGAAAAATTCCTGATGGCTGTGACGATAAAAGTGGCCTTGTCCCGATTTTGTTGAGCGGCACGCCGGCTTGCAAACGAAGAATCCTCTGGACTTCATTCTGCAAATGAATGGGATGACGCAAATATGACCAGAATCGGCCGCGCTGAAATTTCATATTCACGCGCTTTTCCTAACTAATTCTTCACGGAGCCCGCCCCGGCCGGCGTGAAAGAATCGTCACGTTTGCAGGGATGAAAACGTCGTTTCGCACATCGCTCACATAAAAAAATATTCAGGGGCCGTCGTTAATGAAAATTTCTACACTGGCGTTGTCCATCGGCGCCGCCGTGCTTGCACAACAGGCCTATGCCGATGGTTTCGGCCTTGGCTCGCTCGGCACCGGCAACGGTCATAGCGGCTTTCTCGAAGACAGCCATGCGGCCGTCAGTTCGCGCACCATGTACTACAGCGCGGACAACCGTTCGGGCAACAATAACGACCTGCGCGAAGCCGCGACCATGCTGCGCTTTGACTACAAATCCGGCTACACCCAAGGCACTCTCGGCGTCGGCTTCGACGTCATGGCCTTCGGTGCCCTGCGCCTGGATGGCGGTGACGGTCATACCGCAGGCCCGGGCCTGGCCGGTAACGGCAACAGCTTTTTCCCGACCAGAAACAACGGCACCGAGCCGGCCGATGCCTTTGGCCGCGCGGCGGGCAATGTGAAGTTCCGCATTTCCCAGACCGAGTTGCATGTCGGTGGCGGCCTGGCACCGGTATTGCCGATCCTGGTCTCGAACGACAGCCGTGTAGCGCCGCAGACCTTCGACGGCGGCACCCTTACCTCCAACGACATTCCCAACGTCACGTTCACGGGCGGTGAGTTGAACCGCGTCGAGGGCCGTGCCTCCAGCAACGCCACGGGCTTGAGCGTGGCCGGCGGCACGCGGGACAGCGACAGCTTCAAGTTCGGCGGGGTGGACTACAAACCTTTCGGCTCTTCCGACAACGCCATCGCGAAAAACCTGACGTTGCAGTACTACTACGCTCAGTTGCAGGACTTCTACAAACAGAACTACGTCGGCCTGGTGCACGTGCTGCCCCTGGGCAACGACCAATCGTTCAAGACCGACCTGCGCTACTTCGACAGCAGCAGCGATGGCAAAAATGGCGAGAGCGGTTATCAGTTCAACAACAATGGCGGCTATGCCAGGCATGCTAATGAAGTGGACAACAAAACCTACAGCGCCGCCTTCACCTATCAACTGGGCGGCAGCAGCTTGATGCTCGGCCATATTGGCGTAGGTGATGACGGCGGCTTTGTGTGGGTCAACCAGGGCAGCCTTGCCGACCCGCACGCCCAGGGCGCCGGCGGCAGCGACTTTTACCTGTTTACCGATGCGGTGGTCGGGCAGTTTTCCCGCGCCGGCGAGCAGGTCAACTTCGGCCAGTACGCCTATGACTTCAAGGCTTACGTGCCCGGCCTTAGAGCCTCCGTCGCTTACCTCAACGGCAGCGATATCAAATCCAAGGTCGCCGGTGGCCCTGACCAGAAAGAAAACGAAACCGACTTCCGGTTGGACTATGTGGTGCAAGCCGGCCCGCTCAAAGGCTTCGGTACCACTTTGCGCACCGGTACCTACCACGGCAAAAACACCGGCACCGCCGACCAGGACCAAACCCGCCTGATCTTCAACTACACATACGCCATCTTCTAAGTCTTCATGTGCATCCGGGCGTCATTGGGTTCTACACTGCTGCTCATCCGGCGGGCGATGGAGGACCCAATGACGGCCACACCCACACACCCGATACTCGCCACCCTCGAAGGCCAGCGCCTGGCGACGGCGGATGCCGAGCGCTGGCGCGAGTGGGGGCCTTACTTGAGTGAACGCCAATGGGGCACGGTGCGCGAGGACTACAGCGCCGACGGCGACGCCTGGGCCTATTTCCCCCATGAACATGCACGCAGCCGCGCCTACCGTTGGGGCGAGGATGGCCTGGCCGGTTTCAGCGACAGGGCACAACGCTGGTGCCTGGGTTTGGCGCTGTGGAACGAGCGTGACGCGATCCTCAAGGAGCGCCTGTTCGGCCTCGACAACGCCGAGGGCAATCACGGGGAGGACGTCAAGGAACTGTACTTTTTCGTCGACGGCGTGCCCAGCCATGCCTATATGCGCATGCTCTACAAATACCCGCATGCGCCTTTTCCCTATGCCGACCTGCTCGCCGAAAATGCCCGCCGTGGGCTTGAGGATGCCGAGTACGAAGTGCTCGACACCGGTGTATTCGAAGACAACCGCTACTGTGATGTAACGGTCGAATACGCCAAGCATCAGCCTGACGATATTTTCATGCGCGTCACCGTGCACAACCGCGCGGACCAGCCGGCGCGTGTGCAGGTGTTGCCCCAACTGTGGGCGCGCAATGACTGGAGCTGGACCTATGACGCGCCCAAGCCGCAGTTGCGCCTGGACGGTGAGCGGGTGCTGGCCCGGCATCATGAGCTGCCTGACCGTCACCTCAGCGCCTGGGGCCAGGACGGCCTGGAGTGGCTGTTCTGCGAAAACGAAAGCAACTTTCCCAAGCTCGATGGGCAACCGGCGCCGGGGCCGTTCAAGGATGGCATCAACGACTATGTGGTGGGCGGTGCAGACTCGGCAATTCGCCGCGACACGGGCACCAAGGTCGCCGCGCGTTTCAGCCTCGAACTGGCGGGCCAGGAGAGCAAAGCCCTGTACCTGCGATTTGCGCCGATGGACGCGCCCGAGGTCAATGCACGCAAGCTGTTCGAGTTGCGCCGCCAAGAGGCGGACGACTTCTACGCCGCCTTGCAGCAAGGCATTGCCGATGCTGACGCGCGCAATGTGCAGCGCCAGGCCCTGGCCGGATTGCTGTGGTCCAAGCAGCTGTACTATTTCGACGTCAACCAGTGGCTCGACGGCGACCCGGCCCAGCCCGCGCCACCGCCCGAGCGCCTGCATATCCGCAACACCCATTGGCGGCACTTGTCCAATTTCGACATTTTGTCCATGCCCGACACCTGGGAATACCCGTGGTACGCGTCCTGGGACCAAGGCTTCCAGGCCGTGGCAATGGCGCTGATTGATCCGGGGTATGCCAAGCAACAGTTATTGTTGCTGGTTAAAGATCGCTTTATGCACCCCAATGGCCAGCTGCCGGCGTATGAATGGCGTTTCGACGACGCCAACCCGCCGGTACACGCCTGGGCCAGTTGGCGCGTGTATCAGCAGGACAAGGCGCTGACCGGCGTGGGCGACATGGACTTTCTCGAGCGGATCTTCCACAAGCTGCTGCTGAATTTTTCCTGGTGGGTCAACCGCAAGGACGCCGAGGGCCGCAACCTGTTCCAGGGTGGGTTCCTGGGCCTGGACAATATTGCCTTGTTCGACCGCTCGGCTGCGTTGCCGGCGGGTTACCAGTTGGATCAGGCCGACGGCACCGCGTGGGTCGCGGCGTATGCCCTGGACCTGATGCGCATTGGCCTGGAACTGGCCAAGCGCAATGGGGTGTACGTTGATATCGCGGTGAAGTTCTTCGAGCACTTCCTGTACATCGCCGGCGCGATCAACCGCGTGGACGACAGCGCCGAAGGCTTGTGGGATGAGCAGGACCTGTTCTTCTACGATGTGCTGCACCGCCCGGACGGCCAGAACGAGCCGGTGCGCCTGCGCTCCATCGTCGGCCTGATGCCATTGTTTGCCGTGTTGGTGCTGGAGCAGCGCGAGCACGAAGGGCTGCAAGGCCTGCGTGAGCGACTGCTGGGTTTTATGAAACACCGGCCGGACCTGGCCAAACTGGTCTCGCGCTGGAACGAACCGGGGCAGGGCAACCGCCTGTTGCTCGCCTTGCTGCGTGGCGAGCGCACCAAGGACCTGCTGCGGCGCATGCTCGATGACCATGAGTTTCTGTCGACGTTTGGCGTGCGCTCGTTATCCAAGGCCTTTGCCGAACAGCCGCTGGCGCTGAAGATGAACGGCGACACCCTGTGTGCGCGCTACCAGCCCGGCGAGTCCGACTCACGCTTGTACGGCGGCAACTCCAATTGGCGCGGGCCGTTGTGGATGCCGGTGAACTACATGCTGATCGAATCGCTGCGCGAGTTTCACCGCTACTACGCGGATAACTTCTCGGTGGAGTACCCCACGGGCAGCGGTTATCTGGCGTCCCTTGAGGAAGTGGCAAACAGCCTCAGCCAGCGCCTCACGCGCTTGTTTCTACGCGATGAAAATGGCCTGCGCCCTTCGATGGCGGGGTATGCGCAATTGGAAGCGGACCCGGCCAGTCGCGATCTGGTGTTGTTCCATGAGTATTTCCACGGCGAAACCGGGTGTGGCCTGGGGGCGTCGCATCAGACGGGGTGGAGTGCGTTGGTGGCGTTGTTGCTGCAGCCGAAAAGCTAAGCCGCACCACTGACTTGCTTTTCTGTGGGAGCTGCATTGCTTGCGACATTGCAGGCAAAAAATCCCGCCACCAAAAGGCTTGAATCAGGTAGATTCGCCGGCCTTACCCTTACAAGGATGTAGATCATGGCAAACCGCGCCATCGTTTCAAGCCCTGCCAACCTGCTGGGCGCATTGCTGGTCAGTGCCGCTGCGTTGCTCGCCTGCCTGCCGGTTGGCAGCGCCGGTGCGCAGGAGCTGAGGGCAATGTGCCTGGCATGCGATGTCGGCTTTGCGACCGATGCGACTAAATGGGTCAAGAACGGCATGTACCGTCTTGACGCAGTGACGCTGACGGATGACGAAAAGGAGATGGGTGCAGAAGCTGACGAGAAACGCAAAATGACCCGGATCAAACCTTTGGTTCTGGGCATTGATGAAAATGATGCGTTGGTTCAGGCAAGCGTAGACGCAATCGATGCCATGGGTAATTCCGGACGCGATAGCACTGTGTTGGAGCAGCAGTGGCCCGACCTGACTCGTCGTGCGCGGTACGCGTACAGTCTTTTTATGGCTGAAGATCAACCTGTGGACTTTTATAAAGTCTATGTGCGGGTAGGTCGCAATCAATACATGGTGACGGTTGGCCGGGACGTGGAGAGCGGCGAATTCAAGATGAGACCGGGCCATTGGCGGTTCCTCAATGAATACGGCAACCCGGGTTCGCCAGAAGAAGTGGCGCAGTTTAAAAAAGTCGAAGCCGCTGCTGGGCGTTGATAACGAGGCTTGGGCCAGAAATGAAAAATCCCGCCGGAAGGCGGGATTTTTTTGAGCGCGGCGTTATCAGGCCGGGAACAGCTCGCTCAGCTTCATCGCCAGCATCATGTCGCCTTCGGTGCGCAGTTTGCCGCCCATGAAGGCCTGCATGCCGTCGGTGGAACCGTCGACGATGCCTTCCAGGGTTTCGCTGTCCATGACCAGGGTCACTTGGGCGTCCGGGTTTTCGCCTTCCTGCAGCGAGCAGGTCTTGTCCTTGACCACCAGCGAGAAATTCTTGGTGTCGTCGATACGGAAACCGAATACCAGGTCCAGGCCTTCGGCAGCGCTTGGGTTGAATTTGGCTTTCATTGCTTCTACGGCTTTAGCTACGTCAGTCATGGTTTCGATCCTTTTGGGTGGAGTCCAGTGACCTTGGGGGTCACGGTTGGCCGCAGCTCATCGGAAAGTGATGAGCTGCGGCGCCTTCAACAGTTGCAAGTGGGCATGACTATTGAAGGAAGCCAGCGCCACCTCGCGACCACGGAATTTCAGCTGGTTGAGCGAGGTGTTAACAATTTGCCAGTTCAATTCGAACGCCCGGGCGACCGGCATTCGGGTAATCAGGTGGAGCAGGGCGGTGATGGTGCCGCCGGAAGTAAACACCGCGATCTTGTGCGAGTTGTCGGCGGCTTCAAGGATGCGCTGCAAGCCGCCCTGAACACGCTCGACAAACCCCAGCCAGCTTTCCAGCCCCGGTGGGTCGTAAGTGCCGGCCAGCCAGCGCTCGATGATCAAGGCGAAGATGCGCTGGAACTCACTGCGGTTCTGCGCGCCATTGCGCAGGATGTGCAGGGCATCGGGTTCGGCGCCGAGCAGATCGGGAAGCAGGCCGCGAATGATCGCCTCGCCGTCGAATTCGTTGAACGCGCTGTCGATTTCCAAGGGCGGAACCGGCAAGCCTAGGGCGCTGTATTGATCGAACGCGGCGGTGGCGGTGTGCTGTTGGCGGCGTAAATCACCCGACAGGCAACGATCGAACGTCAGCCCCAAATCGGCCAGGTGGCGACCGAGTACCTGGGCTTGTTCCATACCGACGGGCGACAGAACGTCATAGTCGTCTGCACCGAAGGAGGCTTGGCCATGTCGAATCAGATAGATGCTGCCCACGTCCGTTTTCCCGGTACGTTGAAAGTCTGGCGAGGTTATGAGGATGCCCGCGAGCTGTCAATGGAAAAACATACGCTTGTTTTAAAAGCCTGTTAGAGGTGCGCTGCTGGCGGTTGGGGCACTGGTCCGCAGGCATTGGCGCCGGTATGCTGGGCCATCCGCGCCTGGCGCAGTGCATTCTTAAGGAGACATATGGATTTTTTGGCCGAATACGCGAGCTTTCTGGCGAAGACCGTCACCCTGGTGGTCGCTATTCTGGTGGTGCTGATCAGCTTCGCGGCCCTGCGCAGCAAAGGGCGTCGTAAAGCCGCCGGCCAGTTGCAGGTCAGCAAGCTGAACGATTTCTACAAGGGCCTGCGCGAGCGCCTGGAATCGAACCTGCTCGACAAGGACCAGCTCAAGGCCCTGCGCAAATCCGAAAGCAAAGCCGAAAAAAAGCAGGGCAAGAAGAAGCCTGAGGTCAAACCACGCGTATTCGTGCTGGATTTCGACGGTGACATCAAGGCCTCGGCCACCGAAAGCCTGCGCCATGAAATCACCGCACTGCTGAGCCTGGCCACCCCCAAGGATGAAGTGGTGCTGCGCCTGGAAAGCGGCGGCGGCATGGTGCACAGCTACGGCCTGGCCTCATCGCAACTGGCGCGCATCCGCCAGGCGGGCGTGCCGTTGACGGTGTGCATCGACAAGGTGGCAGCCAGCGGCGGCTATATGATGGCGTGCATCGGCGAGAAGATCATCAGCGCCCCGTTCGCCATCCTCGGCTCCATCGGCGTGGTTGCGCAGTTGCCCAACGTCAACCGCCTGCTGAAAAAACACGATATTGACTTCGAAGTGCTGACCGCCGGCGAATACAAACGCACCCTCACCGTGTTTGGCGAAAACACCGAGAAGGGACGCGAGAAGTTCCAGGAAGACCTGGACATCACCCACCAGTTGTTCAAGAACTTCGTCTCGCGTTATCGCCCGCAGTTGGCGATTGACGAGGTGGCCACCGGAGAAGTGTGGTTGGGTGTTGCCGCCCTCGACAAGCAATTGGTCGACGAGCTTCAGACCAGCGACGAATACCTGGCCACCAAGGCCAAAACCGCCGAAGTGTTCCACCTGCATTATGCCGAGCGTAAGAGCCTGCAGGAGCGTGTAGGCCTGGCGGCCAGCGGTTCGGTGGACCGAGTACTGTTGACCTGGTGGAGCCGACTCACCCAGCAGCGGTTCTGGTAACCCGCGCCTGAAACCATGGATGAACCAATGTGGGAAGGGCTTGCTCCTCCCACATTGGTTTTGTACAGGTCAAGGGCGACAGGTTTTGTAATAGTTTTGCAGTGTAGGAAATTCCTATTTGGGCTGTAGGATTCAGGTCCTTTTGTTATCTCAGGACGTGCATGAACACCCTCTCGGAGCCCCCCAGTCGTCTTTCCTCAAGACATTCGCTGCCGCTGTTCCCGCTTACACACCCCTTATTGCGTCGACTAACCTTGTCCCGGTCCACTGACCGCGCATTGCCGTGCCCGGCATTCTGAACATCTTGAATACAGAGACTCTATAAATGGAATGGTTAGCGGATCCAACGGCCTGGCTCGGCCTTGCGACCTTGATTGTGCTGGAACTGGTGCTGGGCATCGACAACCTGGTGTTTATTGCAATCCTGGCGGACAAACTGCCGCCGGAGCAGCGCGACCGTGCGCGGCTGATCGGTTTGTCCCTGGCCTTGCTGATGCGCCTGGGCCTGCTGGCGAGTATTTCCTGGTTGGTGACCCTGACCCAGCCGCTGTTCGAGGTGTTCGACAAGAGCTTCTCCGGGCGTGACCTGATCATGCTGTTTGGCGGTGTGTTCCTGTTGTTCAAGGCCACCATGGAACTGCATGAACGCCTGGAAGGGCACGTGGCCCAGCACAAGGGCAACGTGGCGTATGCGATGTTCTGGCCGATCGTGGCGCAGATCGTGGTGCTTGACGCGGTGTTCTCGCTGGATGCGGTGATTACCGCGGTGGGCATGGTCGATGAGCTGGCGGTGATGATGATCGCGGTGATTGTGTCCATCGGCCTGATGATCGTGGCGAGCAAGCCGCTGACCCGCTTCGTCAATGCCCACCCGACGGTGATCATGCTGTGCCTGGGCTTTTTGATGATGATCGGCTTCGCGCTGACTGCCGAAGGCCTGGGCTTTCATATTCCGAAAGGTTACCTGTACGCGGCCATCGGCTTCTCGATTCTGATTGAAGTGTTCAACCAGATCGCCCGCTCGCGGCGCAGGAAGTCGGCGCAAGGCGTATTGCCGGTGCGTGAGCGTACCGCCCACGCGGTGATGCGCCTGCTCGGCGGTCGCAGCCTGGCGGTGGAGGAGGTCGGTGAAGAAGTGGCTGATCTGTTGGGCGAGACGGATGCTGCGCAGGGCCCGTTGTTCGATCGACGCGAGCGCGTGATGATCAGCGGGGTGCTGCAACTGGCTGAACGACCGATCCGCACGTTGATGACGCCACGGGCCAAGGTCGACTGTATTGACTTGGCAGACGATCCCGAGAGTATTCGCCTGAAACTGATGCATTCGTCCTACTCGCGCCTGCCGTTGATTCGCAACGGCGCGGTCGATGAGCCCTTGGGGTTCGTGCATAAAAAGGAATTGCTCAAGGAGTACCTGGCCGGCAACGAGCCGAACCTGGAGCATTTGGCGCGCCGGGCGATCAATCTGCTGGAGAGCTTTTCGATCCTCAACGCCCTGGAGCAGATGCGTCAGGAATCCACGCACATCGCCTTTGTGATCAACGAATTCGGCGATTTCATGGGGGTGTTGAGCATGACCGACATCCTCGAGTCCATCGCGGGTGAATTGCCGGACGCCAGCGAAATCGAGGGGCCGGATATTGTCGAGGAAGGCGACGGTTTTCGCGCCAGCGGCGCCTTGAACCTGAGCCAGGTCGGTCAGCGCACCGGCTTCAAGGCCGTGGCTACCGAGGATTATCAAACACTGGCCGGCCTGCTCATGAGCCTGCTCGATCGTCTGCCTGTGGTAGGCGATAGTCTGGAGCATCAGGGCTGGCGATTGACGGTGGCTGCAGTTGAAGAGCGGCGGGTGACGCAGGTGGTCTTGCAGCCTTGCTCCGGTCAAAACGACTGAACAGCCCGTCCACAAACTGCTGTTGTTGTTCCACGGGGCCGAGACCTTTGTGCAGCTCCACCCTGGCGCCACGCTCGTAGATCAACAACGTCGGGGTGCCCGTGACGTCAGGGTGCCTCGGGGTATGGGCGCAATCGAGCACCATGCTGACTATCCACGGATGGCGCCCGGCGACGCTTTCGAACAAAGGGGTTGCGCTGGCGCAGGCCGGGCAGTGCTCTGAAACGAACAGAATGAATACGGGCCGCGGTGTATTCAGTACTCGCTGGAAGTCCTCGGCGCTGGATATCTTTCGCGTGGCTGCGCCCATGGTGTTCTCCTGTCGGCGGCGTTGGTTGTTGCCAACGCTAGGCCGGTGGCTCGGCCCCGTCTACTGTCAACCTTCACAGGTCCGGCTTACGCTCCAGCCGCTCCCGGGCCTTGCGCGCCTGGCTCGCGCATTTTCGGTATTCCTCATTGTCACGGGACGCTTTGGCTTCACGATAGCCATGGTGATTCTGGCTGGTGTAGTTGGTGTCGAAGGCTTCCTTGAGTTTTCGCAGTTCTTCCTTGCACTCGCGGCGGTCGTTGCTCGCCAGGGCGTTGCTGGCCACCAGATAACACAGCATTAACAGGCCGAGCTTCAAATTCATCAGGGTGTCCGTCCATGTAGGGCTTGTTCGCTCTACAGGTTAGCCCAACGGTAAAAAGTTGGTGCGCAGTAACACCGTTATGGGGCATTGAGTAGCAGAGCACTTGAGTGATGGCGCAACGCCGCCGTGCTCCTCCACAACTATCTTGCTGATCCTTAAAGACTTTCTCTCCGGCATATTTTTCCTTCAGTGGCTATGGCACACTTTCTGCTGTCTATTCCGTTGTTACATACCAAGTTCCGGTATAGCGGAATACACATCTCCTGGAGTGCTTGTCATGCATCACCGACCTTCCGTGTTCAAAGCGTGTGTTTTTCTCTTCGCCGCATCGGCGTGCGTTGCCAGCCTCGCGCAGGCGGCGGACAGCAAGCTCGACGATGTGCTCAAGCGTGGGCATCTGATCGTGGGTACAGGCAGTACCAATGCGCCGTGGCACTTCCAGGGAGCGGATGGCAAGTTGCAGGGCTTCGATATCGATATTGGCCGCATCGTGGCCAAGGGTTTGTTCAACGACCCGAGCAAGGTCGAGTTTGTGGTGCAGTCTTCCGACGCGCGGATTCCCAACCTGCTGACCGACAAAGTCGACATGAGTTGCCAGTTCATCACCGTCACCGCCAGCCGTGCGCAGCAAGTGGCCTTCACCCTGCCGTACTACCGCGAAGGCGTCGGCCTGCTGCTGCCGAACGCCAGCAAGTACAAGGAAATCGAAGACCTGCAGGCGGCTGGCGATGACGTCACCGTGGCCGTGCTGCAAAACGTGTATGCCGAAGAATTGGTGCACCAGGCGCTGCCCAAGGCCAAGGTTGACCAGTACGACAGCGTCGACCTGATGTACCAGGCCGTGAACTCCGGCCGCGCCGATGCCGCCGCCACCGATCAGTCCTCAGTCAAATACCTGATGGTGCAGAACCCCGGCCGCTACCGCAGCCCGACCTACGCCTGGAGCCCGCAGACCTATGCGTGCGCGGTCAAGCGTGGCGACCAGGACTGGCTGAACTTCGTCAATACCGCGCTGCATGAAGCCATGACCGGCGTGGAGTTCCCCACCTACAAGGCCTCGTTCAAGCAATGGTTCGGCGTTGACCTGCCGGAGCCGGCGATCGGTTTTCCCGTGGAATTCAAGTGATCCGGAACAACCGGGGCGCGCTTGACGGCGCCCCATTCAGGTATTGCCGACCATGAACTATCAGTTGAACTTTGCCGCCGTATGGCGTGATTTCGACACCTTGCTGGCGGGCCTGGGCCTGGGCCTGCAGTTGGCCTTGCTGTCGATCGCCATCGGCTGCGTGATCGGCCTGCTGATGGCGTTTGCCATGCTGTCCAGGCACCGGGCGTTGCGCATCTTTGCTTCGGTGTACGTGACGGTGGTGCGCAACACGCCGATCCTGGTGTTGATCCTGTTGATCTATTTCGCCTTGCCGTCGCTGGGGATCCGCCTGGATAAAATCCCCTCGTTCATCATCACCTTGTCGCTGTATGCCGGGGCCTATCTGACCGAAGTGTTCCGTGCCGGGCTGTTGAATATTCCCAAGGGCTTGCGCGAAGCGGGACTCGCGATTGGCCTGGGTGAGTGGCGTATCCGCGCGTATATCACCGTGCCGGTGATGCTGCGCAACGTGCTGCCGGCGCTGTCGAACAACTTTATCTCGCTGTTCAAGGACACCTCCCTGGCCGCTGCGATTGCGGTGCCGGAGCTGACCTATTACGCCCGCAAGATCAACGTCGAAAGCTACCGGGTGATTGAAACCTGGCTGGTGACGACCGCGCTCTACGTGGCCGCCTGTTACCTCATCGCCCTGCTGCTCCGTTACCTGGAACAGCGTCTGGCGATCCGTCGTTAAGGAGGGTTTCCATGTACGAATCCCCCAGTTGGCTGCATGAATTGTGGATTGCCCGGGAGACGCTGTGGGCAGGGTTTCAGACCAGCATCTATTGCTCGGCGCTGGCGATTATTTTCGGCACCCTGATCGGCATCTTCGCCGGGCTGGTGCTCACTTACGGCAAATTCTGGATGCGTGCGCCGTTTCGTCTGTACGTCGACCTGATCCGCGGCACACCAGTGTTTGTGCTGGTGTTGGCGTGCTTCTACATGCTGCCGGCGCTGGGTTGGCAGATCAGCGCGTTCCAGGCCGGCGCCGTCGGGCTCACGCTGTTCTGTGGCTCCCACGTCGCGGAAATTGTGCGCGGTGCGCTGCAGGCCATTCCCCGTGGGCAACTGGAAGCCGGCAGGGCGATCGGCCTGACGTTCTACCAGTCCCTGGGCTACGTGCTGTTGCCCCAGGCACTGCGGCAGATCCTGCCGACCTGGGTCAATTCCTCCACGGAAATCGTCAAGGCCTCGACCTTGCTCTCGGTGATCGGCGTGGCCGAGTTGCTGCTGAGCACCCAGCAAGTCATCGCGCGCACCTTCATGACCCTGGAGTTTTACCTGTTCGCAGGCTTTATGTTCTTTGTCATCAACTACGCCATAGAGTTATTCGGGCGCTACATTGAAAAGCGGGTGGCCTTGCCATGAATCAACTTCAAACAACCGAACCGCTGCTGAACATTCGTGGCCTGCGCAAGCAATACGGGGCAGTGGAAGTGCTCAAGGGCGTCGACCTGAGTATGCAGCGCGGCAATGTGGTGACCTTGATCGGCTCCAGCGGCTCGGGCAAGACCACGCTGTTGCGTTGCGTCAACCTGCTGGAAGAATTCCAGGGCGGGCAGATTACCCTGGACGGTGAGTCCATCGGCTACAGCGACGTGGCGGGCAAGCGCGTGCGTCACCCCGAGCGGGTGATCGCCCAGCACCGCGCCATGACCGGCATGGCGTTCCAGCAGTTCAACCTGTTCCCGCATTTGACGGCCTTGCAGAATGTGACCCTGGGTTTGTTGAAGGTTAAGAAAATGCCTAAGGACGAAGCCGTGTCGCTTGCGGAAAAATGGCTCGACCGTGTAGGACTTCTGGAGCGTCGCAATCACTTTCCCGGCCAGTTGTCCGGCGGCCAGCAACAGCGCGTGGCGATTGCGCGGGCCATTGCGATGAACCCCAGCCTGATGCTGTTCGACGAAGTCACCTCGGCCCTCGATCCGGAGCTGGTGGGCGAAGTGCTCAGTGTGATCAAGGGGCTGGCGGAGGAGGGCATGACCATGCTGCTGGTCACCCACGAAATGCGCTTTGCCTATGAAGTGTCGGACAAAATCGTCTTCATGAACCAGGGGCGCATTGAAGAGCAGGGCTCGTCCAAGGACATCTTCGAACGGCCGCAGTCGCCGCGCCTGGCGGAATTTCTCAAGAACATTCGTTTTTAATCAGGAGCTACTTTTATGAGCATTACTCGTTACGGTACCGGCAGCACCGCCGGCGGCGGCCAGCCGCGTCCTTTCGCCCGCGCGGTGGAAGCCGACGGTTGGCTCTACGTGTCGGGCCAGGTGCCGGCGGTGGACGGCGAAATCGTCGCTGGCGGCATCATTGAGCAAACCCGCCAGACCATGCGCAACGTGGTGGCGATCCTTGAAGAGGCCGGCTACGAATTGAAAGACGTGGTGCGGGTCGGCGTGTGGCTGGAAGACCCACGGGATTTCTGGAGTTTCAACAAGGTGTTCGGCGAATACTTCACCCCGGAACACGCTCCCGCGCGGGCGTGCGTGCAGGCGAACATGATGGTCGATTGCAAGGTTGAGATCGATTGCGTGGCCTACAAGAAAAAAGGCTAAATGTTGCCCCCCTGCAGGAGCGAGCTTGCTCGCGAAGATGGTCAACGATGGCGCGGGCATTCTGAATGAACGCGTTGTCCTGAAGTTGTTCGCGAGCAAGCTCGCTCCTGCACGAGACCTCATTCAACTTGGGACCGAAACTGCCATGACCGAAGACACCATCAAACGCCGCGCCAAAGGCCTGGACCGTGCGTTCGATATCCTCGATTTTCTCAAGGAAGTCGGCCAGCCACTGCGCCCGAACGATATCGCCAGCGGCATCGGCAGCCCCAAGTCCACGGTCTACGAATTGGTCGCCTCGCTGCTCGAACGCCGCATCCTGGAAACCGTGGGCAAGGACGGGCACGTCTACCTCGGGCGTCAGCTGTATTTCCTCGGCCAGGCGCACCTGCGTCACTTCGACCTGACCCGCGAGGCCGACCACGCCTTGCAGGAGATCGTCAGCCGGACCCACGAAACCGCGCAGATGTGCCTGCTCAATGGGCGTAAATACACGGTGGCGCTGATGCGCGAAGGCGAGCGGCATTTTCGGATTTCCTCGGATATCGGCGAAAACGCGCCGATTCCCTGGACCGCCTCCGGGCGCCTGTTGCTGGGGCATTTGAGCGACCGGCAAATCGTCGACCTGATCGACCCCGACGATTTCATCATGCCGGACGGCCTGCGCCTGCCATTGGACACCTTCCTGGCGCAGATCCGCCAGGCCACCCTCGATGGGTTCTTCTCCTTCGACAGCGTGGCCGACACCTTTACCCACTGCTTTGCCGCGCCGGTGCGCGACGCGCAGGGCATCAGCATTGCAACGCTGTGCATCGTCGCCCCTCGGGCCGATGCGAGCAAAAACTATCATGACTATCGCCGGGTGCTGATCGACAGCGCCAACAACCTGGCCCGGCGCATCAACGAATAGGAATCTCCCATGTCTGCCTTCAATGCCGTTGAAAAAGGCGCCGCCGCGGTTGGCGCTCATCTGGTCCGCGACGTCAGCCTGCCGGCCCTCGTGCTGCACCGCGAGGCCCTGGAACACAATATTCGCTGGATGCAGGCATTCGTCAGTGCCAGCGGCGCGCAGTTGGCGCCCCACGGCAAGACCAGCATGATGCCGGCGTTGTTCCAGCGCCAGATCGCCCAGGGCGCCTGGGGCATCACCCTGGCCACTGCGGTGCAGACCCGCGCCGCCTACGCCGGCGGCGTGCGCCGTGTGCTGATGGCCAACCAATTGGTGGGCGCGCCGAACATGGCGCTGATCGCCGACCTGCTGGCCGACGCGGATTTCGATTTCCACTGCATGGTCGACCACCCGGACAACGTCGCCGACCTGGGCCTGTTCTTCGCTGCCCGTGGCTTGCGCCTGAACGTGATGATCGAATACGGCGTGGTCGGTGGCCGTTGCGGTTGCCGCAGCGAGCAGCAGGTGCGCGAGCTTGCGAAGGCGATCAAGGCCCAGCCGGCCCTGGCCCTCACCGGTATCGAAGGCTACGAAGGCGTGATTCACGGCGATCAGGCGATCAGCGGCATTCGCGCGTTCGCCGCCAGCCTGGTGCGCCTGGCGGTAGACCTGCAAGACAACGCATATTTCGACCTGCCCACGCCTATCGTGACGGCATCGGGTTCGGCCTGGTATGACCTGATCGCCGAATCGTTCGAGCAACAGAATGCCGCCGGGCGCTTCCTCAGCGTGTTGCGCCCCGGCAGTTACGTGGCCCACGACCATGGCATCTACAAAGAAGCGCAATGCTGTGTGCTCGACCGTCGCAGCGACCTCAGCGAAGGCCTGCGCCCGGCGCTGGAAGTCTGGGCCCATGTGCAATCATTGCCGGAACCGGGCTTTGCGGTGATCGCCCTGGGCAAGCGCGACGTGGCTTACGACGCCGGTTTGCCGGTACCGCTCAAGCGCTACAAGGCCGGGATTGTGCCGGCCCAGGGCGATGATGTGAGTGGGTGCAAGGTGACCGCCGTGATGGACCAGCATGCGTTCATGAGCGTGGCGCCAGGGGTTGACCTGCGCATCGGTGACATTATTTCGTTCGGTACTTCCCACCCGTGCCTGACGTTCGACAAGTGGCAGGTGGGTTGCCTGGTGGATGAGCAGCTGCGGGTGATCGAAAGCTTGCATACCTGCTTCTAGACCGCGTCGCGGCCATCGCAGGCAAGCCAGCGCCTACAGTGGGATTGCTCGCGAAGATATCCTCAGTCACCCCGGAGACCCTCGGCATGAACACCCACCCGCGCATCGCCCTTATCGGCGAATGCATGATCGAACTGCAACACCGCGCCGATGGCAGCCTGCACCAGAGCTTCGGCGGCGACACCCTGAACACGGCCGTGTACCTGCGCCGCGAGTTGGGAAATGTCGGCACCGTCGACTATGTCACCGCCCTGGGCGATGACAGCTTCAGTGATGCCATGTGCCAGCAATGGGCCGAAGAAGGCTTGGGGCTGGGCATGGTCCAGCGTTTGCCTGGGCGTTTGCCCGGTTTGTACTGCATCCAGACCGACGCCAGCGGCGAGCGCAGGTTTCTTTACTGGCGCAACGAAGCGGCGGTGCGCGACTGCTTCACCACGCCGGCTGCCGAACCGATCCTGGCAGCGTTGCCGGGCTATGACCTGGTGTATTTCAGCGGAATTACCCTGGCGGTACTTGGCGAAGTCGGCCGCGAACGCTTGCTGGAAAGCCTGGTGCAAACGCGTCGACGCGGCGGCAAAGTGGTGTTCGACAACAATTACCGGCCGCGACTGTGGGCCAGTGTCGAGGCGGCGCGTGCCGCGTATCGCAGGGTGTTGGCTGCGGTGGATATCGCCTTGCTCACCGAAGATGACGAGCGGGCTTTGTTTGGTTATGCAGACAGCGAACAGGTGTTTGCGGCCTACCCGCACATCGCCGAAGTGGTGCTCAAGCGCGGCGCCGACGCGTGCTTGATTCGCTGCGAAGGCGAACGCTTTGCCGTGCCGGCGTTAAAGGTGGAGAAGGTGGTGGACACCACGGCGGCGGGGGATTCGTTCAGTGCGGCGTATCTGGCCGGCCGGCTCAACGGTGGGTCGCCCGAGCAGGCCGCATTGGCTGGGCATCGGTTGGCAGGCCGGGTTATCCAGGTACCTGGGGCCCTGATCCCCAAGGCGTGAATGGCCGCCTGCGGCGGATCGCGGGCAAGCCCTAATGCCGGTCAGTTAAGCGCTAAAGCAGAAAAACCTGCGACCTGTGGCGAGGGAGCTTGCTCCCGCTGGACTGCGTAGCAGTCCCATTTTTGGGGCCGCTTCGCGCCCCAACGGGAGCAAGCT
>NZ_JASLAW010000004.1 GCF_030147005.1 Pseudomonas sp. | reverse complement strand
GGCTTGCTCGCTCCTGGGATGGGTCAGTATTTGATGCCCTGACCGACCCACCGCCCCCGCCAGCACGCCCGCTCCCACATTTTTGTATTTTGTTCGCAGATAAAATGTACACACAGATGTAACCATCGGTGCCATTTATGTGTGCAATCCAGCTGTGACCGCACCAAAACGTAACACTTTCGTTCTTGCATTTTTCGTTCTCTGAAATCGCTCTCCCTTCCGAAAAAAATAAATAACTGTTCAAACGGTCAATTTATATCGCTTGTAATTCAGTCAGTTATTTCGATCAACGATAAAAAGGAAATTAGCCGCGCGTTTTATAGTTCGAAAGCTGGCACGCATGTGGCTTAAGGTGAAATACGCTTTGTATACAATAAATACAAAACCTACATACACTTTGCCATCTGCCGCATTGCTGCGGATGTGCTGGAGCCTGCCGGAATGCGTACAAGCCTCTCGAATAACATCGCACTGGATCTGCCCTCCTCCGCCGTGAATCCCGAGGCCGCCGGCCCCGGTCCGCTGGTACTCAGCCCCCGCCTGCACAACAAAGACCTCGCGCCGACCAAGGTCGAAGGGCGTCGATGGGGGCGCTACAGCATCTTTGCGTTGTGGACCAATGACGTGCACAACATCGCCAACTATTCATTCGCCATCGGCTTGTACGCGTTGGGCCTGGGCGGTTGGCAGATCCTGCTGTCCCTGGGCATCGGTGCGGCACTGGTGTACTTCTTCATGAACCTGTCGGGGTATATGGGCCAGAAAACCGGCGTGCCGTTTCCAGTGATCAGCCGTATCAGCTTCGGCATTCATGGGGCACAGATTCCGGCATTGATCCGCGCCGTGATTGCGATTGCCTGGTTCGGCATCCAAACCTACCTGGCATCGGTGGTGTTTCGCGTATTGCTTACGGCGATTCACCCAGGGTTTGCCGACTTTGATCACAACTCGATCCTTGGCCTGTCATCGCTCGGCTGGGCGTGTTTCGTGGCGATCTGGCTGGTGCAGTTGGTGATCCTGGCCTACGGCATGGAAATGGTGCGTCGCTATGAAGGATTTGCCGGCCCGGTGATTTTACTCACCGTGGCCTCGCTGGCGGGCTGGATGTACTTTCAGGCAGGCGGGCACATTGCCTGGTCGATCCGCGAACCGCTGAGCGGCGGCGAGATGTGGCGCAATATCTTTGCCGGTGGCGCGCTGTGGCTGGCGATCTACGGCACGCTGATCCTTAATTTCTGCGACTTCGCACGCTCCTCGCCCTGCCGCAAGACGATCCTGGTGGGCAACTTCTGGGGCCTGCCGGTGAATATCCTGGTGTTCGCCGCCATCACCGTGCTGCTGTGCGGCGGACAGTTCCAACTCAACGGCCGGGTGATCGAAAGCCCGACCGAAATCATCGCCGCCATTCCCAATACTTTCTTTCTTGTGCTCGGCTGCCTGGCCTTCCTGATCGTCACCGTGGCGGTGAACATCATGGCCAACTTCGTCGCCCCGGCTTTTGTGCTGAGCAACCTGGCGCCCAGGTACCTGAACTTCCGTCGCGCCGGGCTGATCAGCGCCACCGTGGCGGTGCTGATCCTGCCGTGGAATCTCTACAACAGCCCGTTGGTGATCGTGTATTTCCTTTCCGGCCTGGGCGCACTGCTGGGGCCGTTGTATGGGGTGATCATGGTTGACTACTGGCTGATCCGCAAAAGCCAGGTGGACGTGCCGCAACTGTATAGCGAGGACGCGCAGGGGGTTTATTACTACAGCCGGGGCGTGAACCTGCGTGCGGTGGCGGCGTTCGTGCCGGCAGCGGTGATCGCCATCTCATTGGCGTTGTTGCCCGGGTTTGCCAGCGTCTCGCCGTTCTCCTGGTTGTTTGGCGCCGGTATTGCCGGACTGCTGTACCTGCTGATCGCCAAGCGCCAACCGTTCTACGCCGATGTCAGCGGCGAAAGCATCGCAGTCGATAACGTCAGTCATTAAACAAGGACATTCCATGCGCATCCTCGTGGTCAACGTCAACACCACCGAATCCATCACGCAAACCATTACTGAGCAGGCACGGAGCGTGGCTTCGCCGGGCACCGAGATTGTCGGGCTCACTCCCTACTTCGGCGCCGAGTCTGTGGAGGGCAACTTTGAAAGCTACCTGGCAGCCATCGCGGTCATGGACCGCGTAATGGCCTACGACCAGCCATTTGATGCGGTGATCCAGGCCGGCTACGGCGAGCATGGCCGCGAAGGCCTGCAGGAATTGCTCAACGTGCCCGTGGTGGATATCACCGAAGCCGCAGCCAGCACGGCGATGTTCCTGGGCCATGCCTACTCGGTGGTGACCACCCTGGACCGCACGGTGCCCCTGATCGAAGACCGTCTGAAACTGGCCGGCCTGTACCAGCGCTGCGCCTCAGTGCGGGCCAGTGGCATGGCGGTGCTGGAACTGGAAGAAGACCCACTGGTCGCCATGGAAGCCATCGTGCGCCAGGCGGAACTGGCGATCTTTGAGGACAAGGCAGAAGTGATCTGCCTGGGCTGCGGCGGCATGGCCGGGCTGGACGAGCAGATTCGCCAGCGCACCGGGGTGCCGGTGGTGGATGGGGTGACGGCGGCAGTGACGATCGCTGAGTCGCTGGTGCGGTTGGGGTTGTCGACCTCCAAAGTCAGAACCTATGGGACGCCAAGGCCGAAGAAAATCCTGGGCTGGCCCGGCAAGTTCGGCCACTGAAGATCAGTGCGCTCAGCTTGAAAGGGCGTTGAACCTTCGGCCCAAGTCCTTTTCGGCAAACTGCTCGATCACGAAATCCACAAACGCCCGAGTCTTGCCCGGCAGCAGCTTGTGCTCGGCGTAATAGATGCAAATATTACCGTCGTCCACATACCAGTCGGGCAAAACCCGCACGAGCGCGCCGCTGTCGAGGAACGGCACGGCCATCGGCATGCTGACCAGCGCGATACCCAGGCCCTGGGCGCTGGCGCAGCAGGCGGCTTCGGAATCGCTCATGGTCATCGCGGGTTTGAGCACCAGAGAGCTGTGCTCGCGCTCGCGGTGGGTCAGTTGCCATGAACGCACCCGGCCCGTCTGCGGCGAGCGGATCAGGATGCCGTGGCAGCGCGACAAATCCTCGGGCGCACGCACCGCGGGGCGTTGCGCCAGATAAACCGGCGAAGCCACCAACACCCGGTGCGCCGGCGCCAACTTGCGCGCCACCACACCTTGGGGCAGTTCAAAACCACCGCCAATGGCAGCGTCAAAGCCTTGGCCGATCAAGTCGACTTGGCGGTTATCGAAATGCCAATCCGGGCTGATATCCGGGAAACGCCGCATGAACTCACCCAGCAACGGCATTACATAGCGGTTGCCGAATACCGTGCCCATGCTGACCTTCAACGTGCCCACCGGCCGCCCTTCGGCGCTGGCCAGGTTGGCCACGGCGTTTTGAATCGTGATGAGGCTACCGCTGACTTCGTCAAGGAAGCGCTTGCCGGCTTCGGTCAAGGTCAGGCGCCGGGTGCTGCGCTGAAACAGCCTGACGCCCAGGCGCACTTCCAGCTTGGCCACACTTTTTCCTACCGCTGCCGGCGTCAGGCTCAAGTGCCGCGCAGCCTCTGCGAAGCTGCCGCCCTCGGCGCTGCGCACAAAGCATTCGATACTGCCAAAGCTTTCCATAACGCTCGACTCTAAACTTTTGGTTTACACAGACTATAGCAATCGCGCGCTACCGGCCGGGGCGTGTGAGGTCGATACTCGCCTCATCAACTACTTGGAGATCGACATGACCACATCCAACCTCACCGGCAAAGTCGCCTTGGTTCAAGGCGGTTCCCGCGGCATCGGCGCCGCCATCGTCAAGCGCCTCGCCGCACAAGGCGCTGCGGTGGCCTTTACCTACGTCAGCTCGGCCACCAAGGCTGAAGCCTTGCAGAACGGCGTGATCAGCGCAGGCGGCAAAGCCCTGGCGATTCAGGCCGACAGCGCCGATGCCACGGCGATTCGCAACGCGGTCGACGCCACCGTCGCGGCATTCGGGCGCCTGGATATCCTGGTGAACAACGCCGGCGTGCTGGCCATCGCCCCGTTGGAAGAGTTCAAGCTGGAAGACTTCGATCAGACCCTGGCGATCAATGTGCGCAGCGTGTTTATCGCCACCCAGGAAGCCGCCAAGCACATGGGCGAAGGTGGCCGAGTGATCAATATCGGCAGCACCAACGCCGAGCGCATGCCGTTTGGCGGCGGCGGCCCGTATGCGATGAGCAAGGCGGCGCTGGTAGGTTTGACCAAAGGCCTGGCGCGAGACTTGGGGCCACGGGGCATCACCATCAATAACGTGCAGCCTGGGCCGGTGGATACCGATATGAACCCGGCAAACAGTGAGTTTGCTGAGAGTCTCATGGGGCTGATGGCGGTGGGGCGGTATGGCCATGTGGAGGAGATCGCCAGCTTTGTGGCGTATCTTGCCGGGCCGGAAGCGGGCTATATCACGGGTGCCAGCCTGACCATCGACGGTGGGTTCAGCGCCTGAGATACAGCCGCACGGCCAAACCAACATGTGGGAGCGGGCTTGCTCTAATGCCAGTCAGTTAAGGAGGAGCGCTTTACCGTGGCGAGGGAGCTTGCTCCCGCTGGACTGCG
Source organism: Pseudomonas sp. (assembly GCF_030147005.1). Lineage (GTDB taxonomy): Bacteria > Pseudomonadota > Gammaproteobacteria > Pseudomonadales > Pseudomonadaceae > Aquipseudomonas. Next base: position 87 of record NZ_JASLAW010000004.1, on the reverse strand, counting down.
CAGCAGTCCCATTTTCTGGGGTCGCTTCGCGGCCCTGCGGTAGCAAGCTCCCTCGCCACAGGCCGACGGTTGCCTGCTCTAGCGCTT
>NZ_JASLAW010000185.1 GCF_030147005.1 Pseudomonas sp. | reverse complement strand
GGAAGTCCGAGTTGCCGCCGCCGTGCAGTTGTTCCTCGATGCGGGTGACCAGGCGCGGTGCGAAGACCGCGATAAGCAACTTGCGATACACGCTCGCCGATTCGGCTTCGAGCATGTCGCCCTGGTACAGCCCCAACCCTTCGGACCAGCTCGGCGAATCACCGGCCAGGTTCTTCACCGCGTTGAGCAACGGCAGCACGGCCAAGACTTCACGCTGCGCCGGGCTCAGGTTCTGCACGGTCTGGCCCAGCGGTGCGACCTTCTGGTCGACCTGAGCGATATACGCCTGGTTGGTGCGATAACTCACCCACCACAAGCTGCTGACCACGACCACCAATGCCACGGTAGCCGCAAGTACCCCCCGGGCGATCCACTTGCGCCGGCGCTCGACTTTCGGGTTCACCCCCACCAAGCCCCGCTCGGCAAAGGCCACGGCGGTAAAGAGTTTTTCGATGAAGTAGCTGCGCCCGGTGCCGCTCTGGCGCGCCAGATGTTGGCGGTCCAGGTTCATGCTCTGGGCCATGGCGCCGATCAGGCGGTCAATCGGGCTGCCTTCCTGGGTGCCGCTGGTGAAATACACCCCGCGCAGCAACACGCGCTCTTCAAAGGCATTGGGTTTGAACACGCCTTCTAGGAAGCTTTGCAGGCAGTCCTTCAACGCGCCGAACTGCTGCGGGAAACCGTAGATGAGGTCGCGCCGCGCCGGGTCGCGTTCTTGTTGCAGGCGTTCCACCAGGCGTTCGTTGAGGCGCAGTTCGAGGCCGGCGAATTCGCTTTGCAGGTTCGCCAACGGGCTGTCGCTGTTTTTGCCGTCGTCGAGGGCAAACGTCATGCCCCACACCTGGGCGCGCTCTTCCTTGCTCAGGTTATCGAAGAACTCCATGAAGCCCGGTACCAGGTCGAGCTTGGTCAGCATCAGGTAGATCGGGAAACGCACGCCCAATTGGGTGTACAGCTCCTGGATCCGCAGGCGAATCGCGGCGGCATGGGCTGCGCGCTCGGCGTCTGTGCCCAGCAGCAAATCCGACAGGCTGATGGCGATAAAGGCACCGTCGATAGGCCGGCGCGAGCGCTGCTTTTTCAGCAGGTCGAGAAAGCCCAGCCACGCGGCTTTATCCACCGTGGAGTTACTGTCCTGGGTGGTGTAGCGGCCGGCGGTGTCGAGCAATACGGCCTGGTCGGTAAACCACCAGTCGCAATTACGCGTGCCGCCGACGCCTCGCACCGCACCGGCGCCCAATTGCGCCGCCAGCGGGAAATGCAGCCCGGAATTGACGAGAGCGGTGGTCTTGCCCGAACCCGGAGGGCCGATGATCACGTACCACGGCAGCTCATAAAGGTTGCGGCGTTCGTCGCCACCGAGCTTGGCTTTCTTGAGCAGCGTCAGGGCTTCGTCCATGCGCTGGCGCAGGGTCGACAGCTCTTCGGCGGTTGCGACGCTGTTGGGATCGGCCGGGGTTTCGGCGGCCAGGCTGCGCATCACTTCGGCGGCCTGGCGGCGGGCCTGGATGATGCGCAACACGCGGTAGGCGAGCCACAGCGCGAACACCAGGATGATCAGCGCCCAGCGGCGCCCTTCCGGCACCAGCACGTCGAGCAACGGCCCGACAAACCAGATGATCAGGCTCAGGGCGATCAAACCCAGCACGGGGATCACCCAGCGAATCATGAAACTGAAAAACGCCTTCACTCGACGCCCTCCGCCAATACGGTGATTTCAACCCGACGATTGCGGGCACGGCCTTCGGCAGTAGTGTTGGTCGCCAACGGCTCGGTGTCGCTGCGGCCCTCGGCGCTGAAGCGATCGGCCTGGCCGGTTTTGGCTGCAAGGATGTCCAGCACCGACTTGGCCCGCGCTTCGGACAACGCCCAGTTCGACGGGAAGCGCAGCGTGGCAATCGGGCGGTTGTCGCTGTGGCCGGTGACCCGCACCTGGCCCTTGACCTTGCGGATGGCGTCGGCGATGCGCAGCATCAGCGGCTGGTAGTCATCGACGATGCTGGAGCTGGCGGACGCAAACAGTTCATCGCCACGAATCGTCACCACAGAGCGGTCAACCTTGTCTTCAACGGCCACGCGGCCGGCCTTGATGTCGTCAGCCAGGAACCCGGCCAGACGCGGCCGCTCGATCACTTTTGGCTGCGCCACCGGGCGGTCGATGGCCTGCACCGGGATCTCACCCAGGGCATGGATATTCTTGAACACCGGCTCGGCATCCGAAGCCAGTTTCATGCGCAGGCCGAACAGCAATGCCAGCAACAACGCCAAGCCAATCGCCACAGCGATCCACGGCGGCATGAATTGCGCCAAGCGGTCGCGCGCCACGGTCACGCCGCGCCAGTGCGGCGACAATTCGCGCTCATGCTCGCCACGGGCACTGCGAATCGCCGCTGCCGTGCGCTCACGCAAAGCTTCCAACTGGCTGCGCCCGTCGGTCATCACGCGGTAGCGGCCTTCAAAACCCAGGCACATGCACAGGTACAGCAGCTCCAGCAGGTACAGGCGTTCCCGTGGGCTTTGCAGGCAATGATCGAGCAGCTGGAAGACCTTTTCACCGCCCCAGGCTTCATTGTGTACGGTGATCAGCAAGCTCTGTTTGCCCCAATCGCTGACACTGCCCCAGGGCGTACTCAGCACGGCTTCGTCAAGGGCGGTGCACAGCGCATAACGGGCCAGCAGCACTTCGTTGCGCGCCACACCGGCGGCTTCGGCGCGCTCTTCGAACTGGCGCAGATAAGCCAGCAGCTGCGCGCGCAGGCTGGCCGGCGCCGGGTGCGCGATGGTGCTGCGCAACCGCGTCAGCAAGGCAAGCAGTGGGCCGGCGGCGCTTTCCAGCGGGTTGAGACCCCGGCTTTTGCCGGTGAGCATCGGTGCGGCCGGCACCGACAAAGGCGCCGGTTCGGCACGCGCAGGTGCAGGCTCACGGCCGCCCGGGCGTGGCATGAACTGCGTGCGGTCATCATCATTGGGATGCATCGCGAATTATCCTCGGATCGCCCAGAAAGCCAGGCTCAAGCCCGGGAACTGCCCGGCGATGTGGAAGGCGAAACCGCCGGAATTGCTCAACTGCTGCCAGTGTTCGCTGCCCCGGTCCAGCTCGTAATAGGTGCTGCCCGCGTGGTAGGGCAATTGGCGTGGCGCCACCGGCAACGGCAGCAGGCCGATGCCCGGCAGTTGCAGGTTGACCAGGTCGCGGATGTGCTCCACCGAACCGACCTTGCTCTGCTGGCCGAAGCGCCCGCGCAGGGTTTCGCCGGGTACATCGGCACGCACCACCAGGATGAAACTGGCGCTGTCGAGCAGGGTCTTGTCGGCCAGCATCGCCACACGAATGCCGTAGGCCTTCTCCACAATCGGGATCGGTGTGGCCTTACTGTCGATCAACATCGACAGCGCTTCACGCAGGGCCGCCATCACCGGCGAGAAGCTCAGCGCCAGATCGTCGTGCTGGTACTGCGGGTATTCCTGGGGGCGACGGCCTGAGGTGGAAAACGTCGAAAACTCACCGGCAAGGCTCACCAGCTCGCTGAAGAAGCGCTCCGGGTGCAATGGGCTCAACTGGCTCAAATGCTGGATCAGCGGCTGGGCGCGGTTGACCAGTTGCAGCAGCATGAAGTCGGCGATTTCCGATGCACCACCGGCACCCGACGCAACAACGCGCCCGGCGAGCGCTTCGCCACGCTGGTGCAGCAGGCCCAGCAGTTCGCTGCGAAAGGCCGTCAGCGGTTTGCTCGCGGCCACGTCCAGCACCGGCGGAATGTAGCTGTCATCAAGCACCAGTGCGCGGTCGGCGCGCTTTTCCTTGATGCGCACCAGGCCGATGGCGGCGTAGTCGCTGATGCCGTCCTGCGTGGTCAGCAAGCGCAACGCCCGCGAGCCCACGGCCACCGGCGCGCGGTTTTCAAATGGCGCGTTGTCGTCGCGCACTTCGCGTACCTGGCTCACGTATCGCGCGGCTTCCAGGGGTTCGCCTTCATCCACCGTATCGCGGGCGCCGGCGCGCTTGAGCGGCAGCGCCAGGTACACCAGGCCGTCGCGCAGGTTGTCGTCGATATTCAACGGGCTCGGCGCCAGGTCGTCCTGGGGAATATTGAACGGCGTGCCGTCAGGCAGCAGGCCGCGTGCCGACACGATTGCCAGCTTGCCCTGGGCCAGCAGGCCCTGGTCGATCAGCAACTCGGAAAACCCCCAGGCGCCTGCGCACAGCGGGCGGTTGCGGGCGTCGATCAGGTTTTCCAGATAACGGTCATGCTGCTGGAAGTGCTGCGTTCCGATGAACATGCCTTCCGACCAGACCACGCGATTGTTCCAGGACATGGGGGCTCCGATTGCTTGTTATTGGGCTGGGCTGGAGGGGGTAGCCACGATGTCTGCGCGCACGGCACGCACATCGAGGCTGATCTGATATTCGGTGTATTGGCGCGGCGGCACGTTGATCACGGTGCGCCATTGCGCGCGGTCCAGCTCGCGATAGCCCACCAGCAGGCCGATCTGCCGCGTGGCCGGGTCGAGATCGCGCTGAATGCTCAGTTGCTGGCCGGGCTGGATCACCACTTCGTCCTGGTCCAGCAGGTCCAGGCCAAGCGTGGCTTGCGCACGATCAGCCAGGGCGAAGTAATCGGAGCGCGCGAAAGTGGCGGCGTTTTTCAGCTCGAAAATGCGCACCCGTACCGGCGCGGCCTGGCCGTTGGCGCCGGGGTTGAGCCCGGCAATTGCATGAAAATGCAATTCGACGGCGGCCGTGTCCGCTTCAACTTCGGCGGCGGCTTCGGGTTTGACCGCGTCCTTGGCACACGCCGTCAGCCACAGCGCGGTGGCGGCTATAAGTAAAAACCTGGGAATCATCCTGCGTCCTCAATGACGTGCTGAGCTATCCGTTTTTTCCATCACTGCGACGCGGTTCAGCGTCGCTGTCGCGCACTGTGCGCTTCGTAGGCCCGGCTGAATTCACGGCCGAACAGGTCCTGGAAGTCTTCCTGGGCCTCACGGGAAATATTGCTGTAGAGCTCGGTAAATTGCTGCCAGTACTGGGCCTGGCGCGAGCCGTTGAAAATACTTGAGAGGCCACCGGGTTTGCCCATGCGCTCTTCCAACTGCGCCGGTTCAAAACGCAGGAGCAAGTGCTTGAGCGCGGCTTCCACGCCGGCCATCACCGCCAGCTGGTGCGCGCGCAGGTCGTCGAAGCTGTCACGCACGGCGACGTCGGGTGCCATAAATGCCTGGTTGCCGTGACGAAGCAGCAGCAGTAATGCCTCGTCGGCATTCGGGGCGAACTTCAACGGATTGTTTTCGGCGGGGCGGATCATGGTCTGCTGCATGCGAAATTCGCCCTTGAGGCTGGCGCGGGCACGCAACACGTCGATCAGGCCCTCGACCATCAGACGGTAGCTGCGGCCGATGCTTTCCATCTGGGCGCTGGCATCGGCTTGGTCGAGACGCAACTGATCCAGGCCGGCACCGCGCAGGAAGGCTTGCAGAAGGTCGGGTTGTTGCTGAACGTCGCCGACGGGGAGCGCAACAGGCTCGACCAAGGGAGGCGGTGCACTCATCGGTGCGGGGGGCGGCGCGACATTGGCAAGCGGCGCGGGCGCATCGCCAAACAAGTCCCAGTCTTCGGGAATAACCGAACCTTGCACCGCCGGTGCGTCGGCAACCGGCACGGCTACCGGAGCCGGTGGACGAAAGTCGTGTTGTTCGCACGGCACGTGGTCAGCCACGGTGGGCGGTGGCACGGCAGTCGGGCTGAGGAAGTCGAACAGGTCCGGCAGGGTCTCCATCGACGAGGCACCGTGAAACTGCGGCGCGATCATTGGCGCGGGTGCCGGCGTGCCCGCGACGGCGCCCATCAGCGCTTCAAAACTGTTCGGCGAATCACCGGCAAAGGGCTGGCTGCCGACGGCCTGCACGTTGAAGTCGATGCGCGCCTGGATTTCGTAATCGCCGATGCGGATCAGCTCGCCATCCTGCAGCGGCTCGCTGTTACCCCGGCGCAAACGGACACCGGCGTTAACCAGTTCCACTCCATTTGTGCTGTTATCGGTCAAGTAATAGCGGCCATCTTTGTACTGGATAACGCAATGCTGGGAGGAGACGAGGCGCTCGGGGTCGGGCAATACCCAGTCGTTTTCCGAACTGCGGCCGATCGCGAGCGAGCCCTGGCTCATGGACTTTTCGGAGCACTGCCCAGGGGTAATCTTGTGATAACTAGTGATAGTCAAGCACAGCGACATCTTGCCTCCTTGCTGATACATCGCGCGCGGTCGATCCAGGGCGTACGCTAGCCTGAATATCGCCGCCAGGTCGCGGAAAACACCCGCCTAATCCGCATTTGCCAGCATGATCGCTGATCTTATCCGGCTTGCATGACAAAAATCCTCTACGGGCGTGCTGTTCGACCCGCCAGTCGCGCAGGTTGTTAAGCACCGCACATCTGTCACAGAGGGCGAATAGCTTACCTTGACAAGGGATAAGTACTACACCAAAAATGCACAACTTCTTAAACATCAGTAGTGGCACATTAGTGGCCCCCTGAAGCTTATACCAAGAAGACGTGCAAAGTTCACCGCGAAACTAATGCATGCATTGTCCGACATCTTACGGGCTGATAGGGAGATCGATTCAGTGGATGTGCCGTTGCTGCTCACCGCCGTTTCTGCGACTTCGCCGTGTGGCGAAGACATGGAATATGACGCGCAATTTCTGCAATTGGAACGTGATGCCAAGGGCCAACCCGAGCGCAGCATGGGCGACTCGACCCTGCCCGCCGAGCCGCCTGACTGGCGCAGCATCCAGCAGCAGAGCCTCGACCTATTGCAGCGCAGCAAAGACCTGCGCATCACTCATTTCCTGCTGCAAAGCACCCTTGCCCTCCAGGGCGTGGCCGGCCTGGCCGAAGCGCTGACGCTGATCGACGCGTTGCTGCGTGATTACTGGGCCGACCTGCACCCGCGCCTGGATGCCGATGACGATAATGACCCCACCGTACGCATCAATGCCCTCACGGGGATGACCTGCGACACCAATATTCGCCTGCTGCGCGAAAGCATCCTCACGCGCTCACGCACCTTCGGCCCCGTAACCCTGCGCGCGGCGCTCAACGCCAGCGGTCTGTTGAGCTTCCCCGATGAACAACTCGGTGCCCAGCAACTCAACGCCGCATTCCTCGACAGCGACCCGGAGCAACTGCAAGCCACCCGCGACGCGCTGATTGCAGCGCGCGGTGCCTGCGAGGCCATCGAACAACAGGTCAACGAGCAGGTCGGTTCCGCCCAGGGCGTAGACCTCAGTGCGCTGAAGCAGCCGCTCAAACAGGCTCTGCAACTTCTCAATCAGGCAGTGCCCGGCACCGACGGCAGCGAACCCGAGGCCGTCAGTGAAGACCACGCCCCCTCGGTGGACCACGCCGTGGCCCTCGCCGCACCGCGTCCGGCCGGCGATATCGCCAGCCGCGATGACGTGCTGCGCAGCCTCGACAAGATCCTTGCGTATTACACCCGGCACGAGCCTTCGAGCCCGCTGCCGGTGTTGTTGAACCGGGCGAAGAATCTGGTGCACGCCGACTTCGCGGCCATCGTGCGCAATCTGATTCCCGACGGCATGTCCCAATTTGAAAACCTGCGCGGCCCGGACAGCGACTAAGCCGCCGGACCGTGCAGTAACAACACCGTCGCTCAAGCGACCAGGAGCAGCAACGTGGCGAAGCAAAGTTCTCAGAAATTCATCGCGCGCAACCGTGCGCCTCGAGTGCAGATCGAGTACGACGTCGAGCTCTACGGCGCCGAGAAAAAGGTCCAGCTGCCCTTCGTGATGGGCGTGATGGCCGACCTTGCCGGCAAGCCTGCCGAGCCTCTGGCTCCCGTGGCCGACCGCAAGTTCCTTGAAGTGGACGTCGACAACTTCGACTCCCGCCTCAAGGCCATGCAGCCACGCGTGGCGTTCCACGTACCCAATGAGCTGACAGGCGAAGGCAACCTGAGCCTGGACATCACCTTCGAAAGCATGGACGACTTCAGCCCGGCCGCCGTGGCGCGCAAGGTCGACTCGTTGAACCAGTTGCTCGAAGCCCGCACCCAGCTGGCCAACCTGCTGACCTACATGGACGGCAAGACCGGCGCTGAAGAAATCATCATGAAGGCGATCAAGGACCCGGCACTGCTCCAGGCACTTGCCAGTGCACCTAAGCCTGCAGGGGACCAGTAATCATGACTGACACTACCGCCCGCGAAGGCAGCCAGATTCTGGGTGCCACCGAAGAAGCCAGCGAGTTCGCCTCGCTGTTGATGCAAGAATTCAAGCCCAAGACCGAGCGCGCCCGCGAAGCCGTGGAAACCGCCGTGCGCACCCTGGCCGAACAGGCCCTGGCGCAGACCGATCTGGTGTCCAACGACGCGATCAAATCGATCGAGTCAATCATCGCCGCCATCGACGCCAAGCTGACTGCCCAGGTAAATCAGATCATTCACCACCAGGATTTCCAGCAGCTGGAAAGCGCCTGGCGTGGCCTGCATTACCTGGTCAACAACACCGAGAGCGATGAGCAGCTGAAGATCCGCGTGCTCAACATCTCCAAACCGGACCTGCACAAGACCCTGAAGAAATTCAAAGGGACTTCGTGGGACCAGAGCCCGATCTTCAAGAAGATGTACGAAGAAGAATACGGCCAGTTCGGCGGCGAACCGTACGGCTGCCTGGTGGGTGACTACTACTTCGACCAGTCGCCGCCGGATGTGGAATTGCTGGGCGAGCTGTCGAAAGTCTGCGCCGCCATGCATTCGCCGTTCATCGCTGCCGCATCGCCAACCGTAATGGGCATGGGCTCCTGGCAAGAACTGTCGAACCCGCGCGATCTGACCAAGATCTTCACCACCCCGGAATACGCCGGCTGGCGCTCGCTGCGTGAATCGGAAGACTCACGCTACATCGGCCTGACCATGCCGCGCTTCCTCGCACGCCTGCCGTACGGCGCCAAGACCGACCCGGTGGAAGCCTTCGCCTTCGAAGAAAACACCGACGGCGCCGACAGCTCCAAGTACACCTGGGCCAACGCCGCATACGCGATGGCAGTGAACATCAACCGGTCGTTCAAGCACTACGGCTGGTGCTCGCGCATCCGTGGCATCGAGTCCGGCGGCGAAGTGGAAAACCTGCCGGCCCACACGTTCCCTACCGATGACGGTGGCGTGGACATGAAGTGCCCGACCGAAATCGCCATCAGCGACCGCCGTGAAGCGGAGCTGGCGAAGAACGGTTTCATGCCGCTGCTGCACAAGAAAAACACCGATTTCGCCGCGTTCATCGGCGCCCAGTCGTTGCAGAAACCGGCCGAATACGATGACCCGGACGCCACCGCCAACGCCAACCTGGCCGCGCGCCTGCCGTACCTGTTCGCCACTTGCCGCTTCGCGCATTACTTGAAGTGCATCGTGCGCGACAAGATCGGTTCCTTCAAAGAGAAGGACGAGATGCAGCGCTGGTTGCAGGACTGGATCCTCAACTACGTCGACGGGGATCCTGCACACTCCACCGAAACCACCAAGGCCCAGCATCCATTGGCAGCCGCCGAAGTGATCGTGGAAGAAGTCGAAGGCAACCCGGGGTATTACAACTCCAAGTTCTACCTGCGCCCGCACTACCAGCTCGAAGGGCTGACGGTGTCGTTGCGCCTGGTATCGAAGTTGCCTTCCGCTAAAGGCGCATAAGAAATCGGGACCGGCTCGCTCTCTGTAGGAGCGAGCTTGCTCGCGAAAAACTTAAAGGCGCCGCGTTCATTCAGGATGCCCGCTTCATCGTTGCCGACCTTCGCGAGCAAGCTCGCTCCTACAGCGGTCGGCGGCGTTAATAAAATTCAGTGGCTTGGGCCACACAGGGAGAAATCATGGCTGTTGATATTTTCATCAAGATCGGCGACATCAAGGGCGAGTCCATGGACAAGGCCCACAAGGACGAAATCGACGTGCTGAGCTGGAGCTGGGGCATGGCCCAGTCCGGCAACATGCATGTGGGCGGTGGCGGCGGCGCGGGCAAGGTGAATATCCAGGACCTGTCGCTGACCAAGTACGTCGACAAGGCTTCGCCTAACCTGATGATGCACTGCGCCAGCGGCAAGCACATCGACAAGGTCAAGCTGACCGTGCGCAAGGCCGGTGGCGAAAGCCAGGTCGAGTACATGGTGATCAACCTGGAAGAAGTACTGGTCACGTCCCTGAGCACCGGCGGTTCGGGCGGCGAAGATCGCCTGACCGAGAACGTCACCTTGAACTTCGCCCAAGTGTTGGTCGACTACCAGCCGCAGAAAGCCGACGGCACCAAAGACGGCGGCCCGGTCAAGTTTGGCTGGAACATCCGTTCCAACACCAAGCGCTGATAGCTCTGGTGGCCGTGGCTGCGCGCCACGGCCCCAGGGATCCCGTTACTCTCGCAACCCGTCCGTGGAGCTGCTTTGGTGGTAACTGAAATCGCTTCCCGCGACCGTCTGCAACCGTCCCTGCTGGACCGGTTGACCGACGACGACCCAACCAATCCCAAGGAAAGCGCCGACAAACGCGTGCTGTCCCTGACTCAATTGAAAGCCTCGGTATTGCGTGATCTGGCGTGGCTGCTCAACACCACATCGTTACTCGATGCCGATGCGACGCTGCACACCCCGGCCGGAACTTCGGTGGTCAATTACGGCCTGCCGGCGCTGGCGGGCAACAGTGTTTCCAGCGTCGATATCAAGGCGCTTGAGGCGTTGATCTACCAAGCCATCGCTACGTTCGAGCCGCGCATTTTGCGCCACACGCTGCGCGTCAAAGCCCGCGTCGGCCAAGGTGAGATGGACCACAACGCCTTGAGTTTCGAGATCGAAGGCGACCTGTGGGCCCAGCCAGTGCCGCTGCGCCTGTTGCTGCAAACCGACCTCGACCTGGAATCCGGCCACGTACGCGTGCTCAACGCAGACCAGCGGAGGCGCCCATGAACCCGCGCCTGCTGGAGCTGTACAACCAGGAGCTGCACCACGTGCGCGAAAGCGCCGCCGAGTTCGCCAGGGAATACCCGAAGATCGCCAGTCGGCTGACCCTGTCCGGCATGGACTGCGCCGACCCGTACGTCGAACGCTTGCTCGAAGGCTTTGCCTACCTCACGGCCCGCGTGCAGCTCAAGCTCGACGCCGAGTACCCGACTTTCACCCACAACCTGCTGGAAATCGCCTACCCGCACTACTTGGCGCCAACGCCGTCGATGACCGTGGTCCAGCTGCAGACCGACCCCGATGAAGGCTCCCTCGCCGGCGGTTTCCCCCTGCCCCGCGACACGATACTGCGCGCCGCCCTTAGCCGCGAAACCCAGACCTGCTGCGAGTACCGCACCGCACACCCGGTGACGCTGTGGCCGTTACAGGTCAGCAATGCCGAATACTTCGGCAACCCCGCCGCCGTGCTCGGCCGCCTCGCCGCCAGCGAACCGAAAGCCAAGGCCGGTCTGCGCCTGACCCTACGCACCGGCTCCGAATTGCCGTTCAACAGCCTCGACCTGGATAACCTGCCGCTGTACCTCAGCGGGGCCGATGAGCAACCGTTCCGCCTTTACGAACAACTGCTGGGCAATGCCTGCGCAGTGTTCGCACGCAAGCCCGGTGGCGACTGGGTTGAACGCCTGCCTCAAGACGCGTTGCGCTCACGCGGTTTCGACGATGCCGACGCAGCGATGCCGGTGGTGGCGCGGGCGTTCCAGGGTTATCGGCTGCTGCAGGAATACTTCGCCCTGCCCCACCGTTTCCTGTTTATCGAATTTGCTGAACTGAGCCGCGCGGTCAAGCGTTGCGACGGCCAGGAACTGGAGTTGATCGTACTGTTCGATCGTCACGAGCCAAGCCTGGAAGGCAGCGTCGGCGCGGCGCAGTTCCTGCCCTTCTGCACGCCGGCGATCAACCTGTTCCCGAAACGCGTGGACCGTATTCATTTGTCTGACCGGGTCAACGAACACCATGTGATCGCCGACCGCACGCGACCGATGGATTTCGAGATTCACTCCCTGAGCGGCATCACTGGCCACGGCACCGGGCCGGAGCAGCCGTTTTTACCGTTTTACGCCGTGCGCGATCCCTCTCGTTATGGGCGCGACCTGGCCTATTACACGGTGCGCCGCGAACCGCGCGTGCTTTCCAGCGATCAGCGCCGTAACGGCCCGCGTTCCACCTATGTGGGCAGCGAAACCTTCGTAAGCCTGGTGGACAGCCGACAAGCACCCTATGGCCATAACCTGCGCCAGCTCGGCGTGACGGCGCTGTGCACCAACCGCGACTTGCCGCTGTTCATGAGCGTGGGCAACGGCAAGACCGATTTCACCCTGGCCGACAGCGCCCCGGTGCTTTCTGTGCGTTGCGTCGCAGCCCCCAGCCGCCCACGCGCCAGCCATGCCCACGACGCCAAGGCCTGGCGTCTGATCAGCCAGTTGTCGCTCAATTACCTTTCCTTAAGCGAACAGGGCCAGGGGGCCGGGGCGTTGCGTGAACTGTTGCGCCTGTACGGCGACAGCAACGACGCCGCGCTTCAATTGCAGATTGAAGGCTTGCGCGAAGTCAGCAGCAAAGCCGTGACCCGACGCCTGCCGATGCCCGGCCCGATTGTGTTTGGCCGTGGCCTGGAAATTACTTTGGAATTCGATGAAAACGCGTTCCGCGGCACCGGCGTGTTCCTGCTCGGTGCGGTGCTGGAACGCTTCCTGGCACGCTACGTGTCGATCAACAGTTTTACCGAGACGGTGATCCGTACCACCGAACGCGGCGAGATCATGCGATGGAAAGCCAAGCCCGGACGGCGTCCGACCCTGTGAGTACCCTGGACGCGATGCACCAGGAGCCCTGGGAATATGACTTCTTCCAGGCGCTGCGGCGTATCGAGTGCGAATCGCCGGAGCTGCCGCGCCTGGGCCATTCCCTGCGTCTGGCGGATGACCCGCTGCGCCTGGGGCAACAGGCCGATTGCACCTTCGCCCCGGCCACCCTGGCGTCGGTCGACCCTGGGGGCGACGGCAAGCCGGCGCGGATGGAGCAATTTTTCTTCGGCCTCGGCGGCCCGAACGGCCCGCTGCCGCTGCATATCACCGAGTACGTGCGCGAGCGCCAGCGCCACAACGCCGACAGCACCAGCAAGCAGTTCCTGGATGTGTTCCACCATCGCCTGCTGACCTTGTTCTACCGGGCCTGGGCCGAGGCACGGCCGACGGTCAGCCATGACCGGCCGGACGATGACTACTGGTCCGCACGCCTGGCCGCCTTGAGTGGCCGCGGCATGCCCAGCTTGCTCAACCAAGGGTTGATTCCCGACACGGCGAAGCTGCATTACAGCGGTCACCTGTCGGCGCAAACCCGCTACCCGGATGGCTTGAAGGCCATCCTCAGCGGGTACTTCGGTTTGCCGGTGGCGATCGAAGAATACGTCGGCCAATGGCTGGAGCTGCCCGAACGCAGCCGCGTCGGCGTGAGCGCCACCCGGCTGGGCGTGGATTTCTGCCTGGGCAACCATGTGTGGGACCGCCAGCACAAATTCCGTATTCGCCTCGGGCCGCTGAAACTCGACGACTACATGGGCATGCTGCCCGGCCACCAGCCGTTCAACGAACTGGTGGCGTGGGTGGCCGAGTACCTGGGCCATGAACTGGACTGGGACTTGAATCTGGTTTTGCAACAGCCCGAAGTTCCGACGCTGCAACTCAACGGCCAGTTCCGCCTGGGCTTCAACACCTGGCTCGGCCGGCCTGCGCATGACGCCAACGACCTAATCCTGGCCCGGCACTACGCCGATCACGCCACCACCTCAAGGAATCCAGAGCATGGGTGAAATCAGTCGCGCCGCACTGTTCGGCAAACTCAACAGCGTGGCCTACAAGGCCATCGAAGCCGCCACCGTGTTCTGCAAACTGCGGGGCAATCCGTATGTGGAACTGGCTCACTGGTTTCACCAGTTGCTGCAACTGCAAGACTCGGACCTGCACCGCATCATCCGCCAGTTCAACGTAGAACCGGCACGCCTGGCCCGTGATCTCACCGAAGCGCTGGACCGCCTGCCACGCGGCTCGACCTCGATCACCGACCTGTCGTCCCATGTGGAAGAAGCCGTTGAACGCGGTTGGGTGTACGGCAGCCTGATGTTCGGCGAAAGCCAGGTGCGCACCGGTTACCTGGTGCTGGGCATTCTGAAAACACCGAGCCTGCGCCATGCGCTGCTGGGCTTGTCGGCCGAATTCGACAAGATCAAGCCCGAGGCCCTGAGCGAGCGCTTTGACGAATACGTCGGCGACTCGCCCGAAAACGCCCTCGGCGCCAGCGACGGCTTCAATGCCGGTGCTCCCGGCGAAGCAAGCGGCGCCATGGCCCCCAGCGCGATGGGCAAACAGGAAGCGCTCAAGCGTTTTACTGTCGACCTGACCGAACAGGCCCGCAGCGGCAAGCTCGACCCTATCGTCGGCCGTGATGAAGAGATCCGCCAGCTGGTGGACATCCTCATGCGTCGTCGCCAGAACAACCCGATCCTCACCGGTGAAGCCGGCGTGGGCAAGACCGCCGTCGTCGAAGGTTTCGCCCTGCGCATCGTCGCCGGTGACGTGCCGCCGGCGCTCAAGGACGTGGAATTGCGCAGCCTCGATGTGGGCCTGCTGCAAGCCGGCGCCAGCATGAAAGGCGAGTTTGAGCAGCGCCTACGTCAGGTCATTGAAGATGTGCAGGCCTCGCCCAAGCCGATCATCCTGTTTATCGACGAAGCCCACACCCTGGTGGGCGCCGGCGGTGCCGCCGGCACGGGCGATGCGGCCAACCTGCTCAAACCCGCCCTCGCCCGTGGCACCTTGCGCACCGTGGCCGCCACCACCTGGGCCGAGTACAAAAAGCACATCGAAAAAGACCCGGCGCTGACCCGCCGCTTCCAAGTGGTACAGGTGGCCGAGCCATCGGAAGACAAGGCGCTGCTGATGATGCGCGGCGTGGCCTCGACCATGGAAAAACACCACCAGGTGCAGATCCTTGATGAAGCCCTGGAAGCCTCGGTGAAACTGTCCCACCGCTACATTCCGGCACGCCAGTTGCCGGACAAATCCGTCAGCCTGCTGGACACCGCCTGCGCCCGCGTCGCCATCAGCCTGCACGCGGTGCCGGCCGAAGTGGACGACAGCCGCCGCCGTATCGAAGCGCTGGAAACCGAACTGCAGATCATCGCCCGCGAACACGCCATCGGCATTGCAATTGGCGCACGCCAAACCAACAGCGAAGCGTTGCTGAGCACCGAGCGTGAACGCCTGGCCACGCTGGAAAGCCGTTGGGCCGAAGAAAAGACCCTGGTCGATGAACTGCTCGCCACCCGTGCGACCTTGCGCGAAAAGGCCGGCGTTGTAGACAGCGGCGACGACCAATTGCGCGCCCAACTGGTCGACCTGCAACAGCGCCTCACCGCGCTCCAGGGCGAAAGCCCGCTGATCCTGCCGACCGTGGACTACCAGGCCGTGGCCTCGGTAGTCGCCGACTGGACCGGCATCCCGGTGGGCCGCATGGCGCGCAATGAGCTGGAAACGGTGCTCAACCTCGACCAGCACCTGAAAAAACGCATCATCGGCCAGGACCATGCCTTGCAGATGATCGCCAAGCGCATCCAGACCTCCCGTGCCGGCCTCGACAACCCGAGCAAGCCGATTGGCGTGTTCATGCTGGCCGGCACCTCCGGCGTGGGCAAGACCGAAACCGCCCTGGCCCTGGCCGAAGCCATGTACGGCGGTGAGCAGAACGTCATCACCATCAACATGAGCGAGTTCCAGGAAGCCCACACCGTGTCCACCCTCAAGGGTGCGCCACCGGGCTATATCGGCTACGGCGAAGGCGGTGTGCTGACCGAAGCGGTGCGGCGCAAACCCTACAGCGTAGTGCTGCTGGACGAGGTGGAAAAAGCCCACCCGGACGTGCATGAAATCTTCTTCCAGGTGTTTGACAAAGGCGTGATGGAAGACGGCGAAGGCCGGGTGATCGACTTCAAGAACACCCTGATCCTGCTCACCACCAACGCCGGTACCGAGTTGATTTCCCAGGTCTGCAAAGACCCGGCGAACATGCCAGAGCCGGAGGAAATCGCCAAGGCCCTGCGCCAGCCGCTGCTGGAGATCTTCCCGCCGGCGCTGCTCGGCCGCCTGGTGACCATTCCGTACTACCCGCTGAGCGACGAGATGCTCAAGGCGATCACTCGCCTGCAACTGAACCGCATCAAGAAGCGCGTGGAGAATACCCACAAGGTGGCCTTCGAGTACGACGACGCGGTGGTCGACCTGATCGTCTCACGCTGCACCGAAACCGAAAGCGGCGGACGCATGATCGACACCATCTTGACCAACAGCCTGCTGCCGGACATGAGCCGTGAATTCCTCACGCGCATGCTGGAAGGCAAGGCGCTGGCGGGGGTGCGGATCAGCAACCGGGATAATGAATTGCACTACCAGTTCAACGATTGACCTGACGGAACACGATTAGAAAACGTGGGAGCGGGCTTGCTCGCGAATGCGGTGAATCAGCCGCCGAATGCATCAACTGATACACCGCATTCGCGAGCAAGCCCGCTCCCACGTTTTCTAATCGTGTTCCGTCAGGTCAATCGTTGAACTGGTAGTGCAATTCATTATCCCGGTTGCTGATCCGCACCCCCGCCAGCGC
>NZ_JASLAW010000038.1 GCF_030147005.1 Pseudomonas sp. | reverse complement strand
TTGGCCAGATCATTCATGCGCACACCCTAGCGATCCTGTATGACAGAAAGATGACAGTGCAGTGACGCAAGAAATCCGCCGCGCGGCAATGCCGGCAGCAAACGAAAAATGAGCGGTGCAGCCTGGCTTTATGGGGGAGCGGGCTTGCTCGCAAAGGCGGTGTGTCAGTCGCCAGGTGTGTTGAAGACACACCGCCTTCGCGAGCAAGCCCGCTCCCACAGGGGGCCAGGTCTTACATCGGGTATTACAGGCTTAGTTGCCTTCTTTCAAACCCAGGTCAGCCAGGGCCTTGGCGGCAACTTTGGCTGGCAGGGGGATGTAGCCGTCCTTGACCACAACTTCCTGGCCCTGCTTGGACAGCACCAGTTTCACGAACTCAGCTTCCAGCGGAGCCAAAGGCTTGTTCGGCGCTTTGTTGACATACACGTAGAGGAAACGCGACAGCGGATACTTGCCGTTCAGGGCGTTTTCTTCAGAGTCTTCGATAAACTCAGTGGTGCCCTTCTTGGCCAATGGCACGGTCTTCACGCTGGCGGTCTTGTAGCCGATGCCCGAGTAACCGATGCCGTTCAGCGAAGAGCTGATCGACTGCACGACCGAAGCCGAGCCAGGCTGTTCGTTCACGTTAGGCTTGTAGTCGCCTTTGCACAGGGCTTCTTCCTTGAAGTAGCCGTAGGTGCCGGATACCGAGTTACGGCCGAACAATTGAACCGGCTTGTTGGCAAGGTCGCCGGTCACGCCCAGGTCGCCCCAGGTTTTCACGTCAGCTTTGGCACCGCACAGACGCGTCGAGGAGAAGATCGCGTCGACCTGTTCCATGGTCAGGTGCTGGATCGGGTTGTCCTTGTGCACGAATACGGCCAGGGCATCCACGGCAACCGGGATAGCCGTTGGCTTGTAGCCGTACTTCTGCTCGAAGGCCGCCAGTTCGGTGTCCTTCATCTTGCGGCTCATCGGGCCCAGGTTGGAGGTGCCTTCAGTCAGCGCAGGTGGCGCAGTGGCGGAGCCGGCGGCTTGAATCTGGATGTTGACGTTCGGGTATTCCTTTTTGTAACCCTCGGCCCACAGGGTCATCAGGTTGGCCAGGGTATCGGAACCGACGCTGGACAAGTTGCCCGACACACCAGTGGTCTTCACGTAAGCCGGGATTGCCGGGTCAACACCAGCGGCCACCGCGTTGGCGGTCGCAACGCCAGCAGCGACAAAAGTCATTGCCGCCATCAAACGTTTCAGTTTCATGCCTTGCTCCTAGCAGATAGGGATAATTGGATCGGGGCCAAGTATCGGGAGGCCGTGTGAACACTCTATGTCTGGAATGTGACAATTAGATGAAAGGCCAGCATTGGCGGCGAGGACGTATGCGCGCAGAAAGGCTTGGAAACATGGGGTAATGCGCTGGAATACGGTCACTTAGAAAAACGCTCAATGAGCGCCTTCATTGTGGCGAGGGAGCTTGCTCCCGCTGGGCTGCGCAGCAGTTCCCATCTTCAGGGCCGCTTCGCGCGGGAGAGCCAGCCCGGCCCGGCGGGAGCGAGCTCCCTCGCCACAGGCGATCGGGGTTGGTTTAACGACCGCGTTTGCACAGGTAACCGCCGACCAGAATCCCCATCACGCACAGGGCAGCAACGTAGTACGCCGGCCCCATCGGGCTTTCCTTCATCAGCAGCGATACCGCCAGCGGCGTCAGCCCGCCGAACACGGCGTAGGCCACGTTGTAGGAAAACGACAAGCCACTGAAGCGCACTACCGGCGGGAATGCCTTGACCATCACGTAAGGCACTACACCGATGGTGCCTACAAACAGGCCGGTCAAGGCGTACAGCGGGAACAGCCAGTCCGGATGGGCCATCAGGCTGTGATACAGCGTCCAGGACGTGGCCAGCAGTAATGCGCAACCGATCATCAGGACCCGGCCGGCACCGAAGCGGTCAGCCAGTGCGCCGGACGCGATGCAGCCCAGGCTCAGGGTGACGATGGCCAGGCTGTTGGCCTGCAACGCAACCGTGGGGCTGAAGTGGTAGACGGTCTGCAGCACGGTCGGGGTCATCAGGATGACCACCACGACACCGGCCGACAGCAGCCAGGTCAGCAGCATCGACAACACGATGGCGCCACGGTGATCGCGCAGCACCGCGCGCAACGGCAGCTCGGCGGCGAGGGTCTTGCGTTGCTGCATTTCGGCAAAGATCGGCGTTTCATGCAGCCAGCGGCGCAAGTACACAGACAGCAGACCGAACACGCCGCCGAGCAGGAACGGAATACGCCAGGCGAAATCCGAGACCTGCTCCGGGCTGTAGAGCGTGTTGATCGCCGTGGCCACCAGCGAGCCCAGCAAAATGCCGGCGGTGAGGCCGCTGGTCAAGGTGCCGCAGGCGTAGCCGATATGGCGTGGCGGCACGTGTTCGGAGACGAATACCCAGGCGCCGGGCACTTCACCGCCAATCGCCGCGCCCTGGATGATGCGCATCAGCAGCAACAGAAGCGGCGCCCACAGGCCGATCTGCGCGTAAGTCGGCAGCAGGCCCATGATCAAGGTGGGCACGGCCATCATGAAGATGCTCAGGGTGAACATTTTCTTGCGGCCCAGCAGGTCGCCGAAGTGCGCCATGATGATGCCGCCCAGAGGCCGCGCGAGGTAGCCCGCGGCGAAGATGCCGAAGGTTTGCATCATGCGCAGCCATTCGGGCATGTCGACAGGGAAGAACAGTTTCCCGACCACGGTGGCGAAAAATACAAAAATGATGAAGTCGTAGAACTCCAGCGCCCCGCCCAAGGCAGACAGCGACAGGGTTTTGTAGTCGTTGCGGGTCAGCGGGCGCGACGGTTGCGCGCTGCTTGCGGGCACGGAGGACATGGCAAGGCTTCTCTTATAGTAATCAACGTAAAGGACTGCACGCCCGTGACTTGCGGCGGGTTTGGCAAGATAGCAAATCGCCTGAAAAAGCACAGCGCTATGAAAACAGTTGCGCGCAAAAGCCCCGATACAGCCGCTATTTACCGACCAAATGAACCTCAGGTGGTCGTCGTCGCGCCAGCGTCTCGATATACTCGCCCGTGCAAGCGCAGGAACCCCAGTCTTGACGGGCTGCTGTGCCAAAACGTTGTTGGGCGCCATCCAGCCGATTTGGCAGAGTTTCCCTTTAGTTCGGCTTACGAGAAACGCTTCGAGCGGTGTATGTTGGTGCTGAAACGTTTTTCCAGAAGACGGCTATCCATTTGAAATACCCATGAAGCGTCACGGGTCAGAGGCACCCTCGGCATGATCGAACTCGAACAAGAAGATCCTATCCCGCAAGGCGATCTCGCCCTGCAAATCACTGCGCTTCCGCGTGAAACCAACGGTTTTGGCGATATCTTCGGTGGCTGGCTGGTCGCGCAGATGGACTTGGCCGGCACGGCAATGGCCAGCAAGGTCGCCGGCGGGCGCGTCGCAACCGTCGCCATTGATCGCATGGCATTTCTGGTACCGGTCGCGGTGGGCGCACAGTTGTCCTTTTATACCCAGGCCCTGGAAATCGGCCGCAGTTCGATCCAGATGATGGTCGAAGTGTGGAGCGACGACCCGCTGTCCAGTGAATGGCGCAAGGTCACCGAGGCGGTATTTGTGTTCGTCGCCATTGATGGCAGCGGCCGCACGCGCTCGGTTCCATCGCGCGCGCGTTAAACCTCACCGGGTTTTGACGGTCAATTGCCCCATTGCCTGCCATCGAGAGTGCTTTTTTATGCCGACGCCCCACCTTGAAACCGTGAAAATCGACGAGCTGGATTGTTGGCGCATCCGCCACAACGGCGCCGAATTGAGGGTGGCCCAACAGGGCGCGCATATCTTCAGTTACCAGCGCGACGGCGAGCAGCCGCTGATCTGGCCGAACCCTGAAGCGGTGTTCAAAAAAGGCAAAGGCATCCGTACCGGCGTACCGGTGTGCTGGCCGTGGTTTGGCGTATTCGACCGCAACCCGCAAAGCGTGAAGGCGATGCGCCAGAGCGATCAGCCGGCCGGCGCCCACGGTTTTGTGCGTACGGCCATCTGGGAATTGGCTGGGACTGAATTTGAAGGCGAGGCCTTGCGTGTCGATCTGGTATTGCCGGTGCCCGTAGGCGGCTTCCCTGGCTGGCCCCATCAGGTCGATTTGAAGCTGAGCCTGCTGCTGGACGACCAGCTGCATATCCGCCTGACCAGCCATAACCGTGGCACCGACACCGTGACGCTCAGCCAGGCACTGCACACCTACTTCGCCGTCAGCGATGTACGCAACGTGCAGGTTGAAGGCCTGGACGGCTCGGCGTATATCGATACCGCCGACGGCTGGGCCGAGAAGACGCAATCGGGCCTTGTGCACTTCAGTGCCGAGACGGACCGCATCTACCTGGACACCCCTGCTCAACTGAGCATTGTCGATAAAGACTGGCAGCGCCGCGTCCAACTCACCAGCCAGGGTTCGAACTCGACGGTGGTCTGGAACCCCTGGACCGAACGCGCCAAGGCCTTCGATGACATGGCCGACGATGGCTGGCAGGGGATGTTGTGCATCGAGACGGCGAATGTGCTGGATGACGTGGTAAGCCTGGCACCCGGTGAAAGCCATACCTTGGGTGTGAGCATCACCGCTATCCCCTTGTAACCCGATCAAAATGTACGAACGGGCCTGCTCGCGAATGCCCTCGGTCAGTAACCGATCAGGTAACTGAACCACCGCCTTCGCGAGCAAGCCCGCTCCCACATTGGGTTCTGCGTAGCTTAGAGGTCGGATTCCTTTACGACCCTCACCTTCCCCGCATCCAATGCATACGCCGCATCGGCCAAGTCGTTGTTCACCTTCTCGACCTTGAGCGTGCCGGTGACCCACAGCGGCGTGTAGATATCATCCAGCTTCAGTCCCTTGGGATAGCGCACCAGCACCAGTTGGTTAGGTGGCGGTGGCGGCACATGGATGCAGGCGCCGGGGTATGGCACCAGGAAAAACAGCGTGCTGCGACCTTTGGCGTCGGTTTCCAACGGCACCGGGTAGCCGCCGATACGGATGTTCCTGCCGTTCATGGCAGGCACGGTCTTGGTCGAATACATCACCGCCGGCAAGCCTTTGCTCTGCTTCAGGCCACCCTTGTCGGTAAAGGTGCCTTGGGCTTCGGGCGAGTTGTGATCGATTTCGGGCATCGCTTCGAGGGCTTTCTGATCCGACAGCGGCATCAGGTCAAGCCAGTCGGTTTCCGGCAGTTCGCCAGCGTGGGCCAGGCCTGAGCCCAGCAAAAGGAGAGTCAATAAAAGACGGCGCATGCAGAGGCTCGGCAAGTTCAGGTGGCGAGCATTCTAGCCCTCTGCGCCTGCGCAGCGCAGAGGACTTTGTCGGCTGATTACTTTCTTTTGATCAAGCCGTAGATCACCAGCAGCACGATCGCGCCGACCAGCGCACCGATGAAGCCTGCGCCTTGACCGGCCTGGTAGATCCCCAGGGCCTGGCCACCGTAGGTTGCGGCCAGGGAGCCGGCGATACCCAGCAGGATGGTCATGATCCAGCCCATGCTGTCGTCGCCAGGCTTGAGGAAACGCGCGAGCAGACCGACGATCAAGCCGATGAAGATGGTTCCGATGATACCCATGGCATTTCCCTCTAATTGAATGTGAGTCATGGCAAAGCCTAGTCAGGCTTTGCCATCCTGCAATCAGAGAGATGTCGGCGACCAATGGTTCCCGTCGATCCGAGGCTTATTGCTCGGCGAGTAACGCCTCGACCTTGAGGATCTGTGCCTGCAGGGTCGCACGGTCCTTGCAGCGCAGGTTGGCGTGACCCACCTTGCGCCCCGCCTTGAAGGCCTTGCCGTAGTGATGCACATGGCAATCGTCGATCGCCATTACCCGCTCAACCGGCGGCACTGCGCCGATGAAGTTGAGCATGGCGCTCTCGCCAACCTTGGCCGTGGAGCCCAACGGCAAGCCCGCTACCGCCCGCAGGTGGTTTTCGAACTGGCTGCATTCGGCGCCTTCGGTGGTCCAGTGTCCGGAGTTATGCACGCGCGGGGCGATTTCGTTGGCCTTGAGGCCGCCATCGACTTCAAAGAACTCGAACGCCATCACGCCGACGTAATCCAGCTGTTTGAGCACGCGGCTGGAATAGTCTTCGGCCAGCACCTGCAGCGGGTGGTCAGTACTGGCCACGGAGAGCTTGAGGATGCCGTTGACGTGAGTGTTGTGCACCAACGGGTAGAAACGGGTTTCGCCATCACGGGCACGCACCGCGATCAACGAGACTTCGCCGGTGAACGGTACAAAGCCTTCGAGCAGGCAGGCAACGCTACCCAGCTCGGCAAAAGTGCCCACCACATCGGCAGCGGTGCGCAACACTTTCTGGCCCTTGCCGTCATACCCCAGGGTGCGGGTTTTCAGCACCGCCGGCAGGCCGATACTGGCGACTGCGGCGTCCAGGTCTGCCTGGGACTGGATATCGGCGAAGGCCGGGGTCGGAATGCCCAGGTCCTTGAACATGCTCTTCTCGAACCAGCGGTCGCGAGCGATGCGCAAGGCTTCGGCGCTCGGGTAGACCGGTACGAACTGCGACAGGAAAGCCACGGTTTCAGCCGGGACGCTTTCGAATTCGAAAGTCACCAGGTCAACTTCGTCGGCCAATTGACGCAGGTGGTCCAGGTCACTGTAGTCCGCGCGCAAGTGTTCACCCAAGGCGGCCGCGCAAGCGTCCGGCGCCGGGTCCAGGAAAGCGAAATTCATCCCCAGCGGGGTGCCCGCCAGAGCCAGCATGCGGCCCAACTGGCCGCCACCGATTACACCGATTTTCATCGTCAACAACCTCAGGCGATACGTGGGTCTGGATTGTCCAGCACGCTGTCTGTCTGCTCAGCACGGAATTTTTTCAGCACCGCATGAAACTGCGGGTGCTTGGCGCCCAGGATACTGGCGGACAACAATGCGGCGTTGATCGCGCCGGCCTTGCCGATCGCCAGGGTCGCCACCGGGATGCCGGCCGGCATTTGCACGATGGACAACAGCGAATCCACGCCCGAGAGCATCGACGACTGCACCGGTACGCCCAGCACGGGCAGGTGAGTCTTGGCTGCACACATGCCTGGCAAGTGCGCCGCACCGCCGGCACCGGCGATGATCACCTCGATGCCACGGGTTTCTGCCTCATCGGCATACTGGAACAGCAAGTCCGGGGTGCGGTGGGCGGAGACCACCTTCACTTCGTACGGAATGCCGAGTTTTTCCAGCATATCGGCGGTGTGGCTAAGGGTGGACCAATCGGACTTGGAGCCCATGATCACGCCAACCAATGCACTCATCGTCGTGCCTCTTCTCTCTGGGCGCCCGCAGGCGCGTCAAAAAACAACAAGCCACGCGGGAAATCCGGCGTGGCTTGGTGTACGAAATCAGGCCGATTGGACCGGCCGAAGGCCGCGCAGTATACCGTAATAATTCAGATAAACAGCCCCTGGGATGACCATCTGTCTACCCAGTCAAAGCGGCGGTTTTATTGACTTACAAGTCAGCGAAAACACCACAAAATCTGTGGGAGCAGGCTTGCCAGCATCCACATTTAAGCGCGTTCAGCCGGCGGGTTTTGCGCCGCGCCGCCTTCCAGCTTACGCCACAACAATCGCACGTTCGCCTTGCGCACCAAAGCACACCGATACAACCGAATCTCCAGCGGCACATGCCATTGCGCACCACCACACACCACTAATTCGCCCCGAGCCAGTTCGGCACGCACACTCAATTGCGGCACCCAGGCGATGCCCAGCCCTTCCAGCGCCATGCTCTTGAGGCTGTCAGCCATGGCGGTTTCATAAATGGTGGTAAAGCGCAGGGCGCGCTGGCGCAGGAGTAAATTCACCGAGCGGCCGAGGAACGCCCCGGCACTGTAAGCCAGCAACGGCACGCTGCCCTCGCCTTCCAGATCGAACAATGGTTTGCCGTCGGCATCGGCGGCGCACACCGGGAGCATTTCGGTGTTGCCCAGGTGCAGCGAGGGGAAGATCTCGGCGTCCATCTGCATCGCGGCGTCGGGGTCGTAGAACGCCAGCATCAGGTCGCAGCCGCCTTCGCGCAGGGCGTGAACGGCATCGCCCACGTTGGTGGCGACCAGCCGCGTGGCGATGTTCAGGCCCTCATTGCGCAACTGCGCGATCCAACGCGGGAAGAAACCCAGCGCCAGGGAGTGGGCGGCCGCCACTTGCATGACCTCGCCCTGACCGCCTTCGAGGTGATGCAAATGGCGCAGCACTTCACCGAGTTGTTCGACCACCGTGCGTGCAGTGACCAGGAACAACTGCCCCGCCGCCGTCAGCTCCACGGGCGTGCGTGAGCGATTGACCAGCGTCAGCCCCAACGCCGCTTCCAGGCTGCGAATACGTCGGCTGAATGCCGGCTGGGTGACAAAGCGCCGCTCCGCCGCCTGGGAAAAGCTGCGCGTCGCCGCCAAGGCGCTGAAGTCTTCCAGCCATTTGCTTTCAAGGTTCATCACTGCCTCCCACGGGAATGCACCATTTTGGCACACACGCCCGTCATGGTAACTGGGTCACACCCACATTATGCCGTTTGTGCATAGGCCAGCGGTTAACAGCATTGGCCCAAAAACTTCTACAAGCCTAGCATTCGCAGCGTTCCGGCCAGTTCCGGGTCCTTATCGAGATGATTTCCGTCATGTCCTCCGCTGCATCATTCCGCACAGAAAAAGACCTGCTTGGCGTACTCGAAGTACCCGCTCAAGCGTATTACGGCATCCAGACCCTGCGAGCCGTGAATAACTTCCGCCTCTCGGGCGTTCCGATTTCGCATTACCCGAAATTGGTGGTCGGCCTGGCAATGGTCAAGCAAGCCGCCGCTGACGCCAACCGCGAGTTGGGCCAGCTCAGCGATGCCAAGCACGCTGCCATCAGCGAAGCCTGTGCCCGCCTGATCCGCGGCGATTTCCACGAAGAGTTCGTGGTGGACATGATTCAAGGCGGCGCCGGCACTTCAACCAACATGAATGCCAACGAAGTCATCGCCAACATCGCGTTGGAGGCCATGGGCCACAACAAGGGCGAATACCAATACCTGCACCCCAACAACGACGTGAACATGGCGCAGTCGACCAACGACGCCTACCCGACCGCGATCCGCCTGGGTCTGCTGCTGGGCCATGACGCGCTGCTGGCCAGCCTCGACAGCCTGATCCAGGCGTTTGCCGCCAAAGGTGTTGAGTTCGGCCATGTGCTGAAAATGGGCCGCACCCAACTGCAAGACGCCGTGCCGATGACCCTCGGCCAGGAATTCCGCGCCTTCGCCACCACCCTCGGTGAAGACCTGGCCCGCCTGAAAACCCTGGCGCCGGAGCTGTTGACCGAAGTGAACCTGGGCGGCACCGCCATCGGTACCGGCATCAACGCCGACCCGCGCTACCAGGCCCTGGCCGTACAACGCCTGGCCACCATCAGCGGCCAGCCGCTGGTACCGGCGGCCGACCTGATCGAAGCCACCTCCGACATGGGCGCGTTCGTGCTGTTCTCCGGCATGCTCAAGCGTACCGCGGTAAAACTGTCGAAGATCTGCAACGACCTGCGCCTGCTGTCCAGCGGCCCACGCACCGGCATCAACGAGATCAACCTGCCGGCTCGCCAGCCAGGCAGCTCGATCATGCCCGGCAAGGTCAACCCGGTGATCCCGGAAGCCGTGAACCAAGTGGCGTTCCAAGTCATCGGTAACGACCTGGCCCTGACCATGGCGGCCGAAGGCGGCCAACTGCAGCTGAACGTGATGGAGCCACTGATCGCCTTCAAGATCTTCGACTCGATCCGCCTGCTGCAACGTGCCATGGACATGCTGCGCGAGCATTGCATCGTCGGCATCACCGCCAACGAAGCGCGCTGCCGCGAACTGGTGGAGCACTCCATCGGCCTGGTGACCGCGCTGAACCCGTACATCGGCTATGAAAACGCCACCCGCATCGCGCGCATCGCCCTTGAGAGCGGCCGCGGCGTGCTGGAACTGGTGCGTGAAGAAGGCTTGCTCGACGACGCCATGCTCGACGACATCCTGCGCCCCGAAAACATGATCGCTCCACGCTTGGTCCCACTGAAGGCCTAAGCGTTTGTTGCACCGCTCACCAGGCTGAGGGACTAGACACCTCTCACCTTTTGAGGGCTTGAAGGCTCGTTCTTCAGGCCCTTTTTTTTGCTTGAAACACGCTCGACCGAACACCGCAATCCTCTGTGGGAGCCGGGCTTGCCGCGATGAAGGTGGGCAAGCCGACATCACTATTGCCTGCCCTACCGTCATCGCGGGCAAGCCCTAATGCCAGTCAGTTAAGACAGAACCGGTCCCTGTGGCGACGGAGCTTGCTCCCGCTGGACTGCGTAGCAGTCCCATTTTTGGGGCCGCTTCGCGCCCCAACGGGAGCAAGCTCCCTCGCCACAGGTCGCAGGTTTTTCTGCTTTAGCGCTTAACTGACCGGCATTAGGGCAAGCCCGACTCCCACAGTCAACGGGTGTAGCCATAAGGACTTTGGTGAAACCTTTAATCAGCCCGAGCAGACGGATCACTCTCTGCTAGGTATAGTGCCGCCCCTCTTCGCGTCTGCGGCCGTCGGTAACGGGGCCCGGGTACAACGCGAAACCGCATGAATAACAACACCCGCAAAAGGATTGGGGTCGAACTGTCGCGCACTGCCTGGTGCGATGCGACGGCGTCGAACCGTCCTGCGTTTGCCATTAGAAAAATCAGCGAGGAACACTCCATGCTCGAAGTCATCAACGACTTCCTCTCAGGGAAAGTACTGATCGTGCTCATTGTCGGGCTCGGCGGTTATTTCACGATCCGCTCGCGTTTCGTTCAATTGCGTCACTTTTTCCATATGTTCTCGGTGTTTAAAGACAGCCTGAAGAGCAGCGCCGGTCAACTCAGTTCGTTCCAGGCGCTGATGCTCAGCCTGGCGGGCCGCGTCGGTGCCGGTAACATCGCAGGCGTCGGCATTGCCGTGACCCTGGGCGGCCCGGGTGCCGTGTTCTGGATGTGGGTCACCGCGCTGGTGGGCATGTCGTCGAGCTTTATCGAGTGCTCCCTCGGCCAGCTGTACAAGCGCACCGATGCCGAAGGCGCCTACCGTGGCGGCCCGGCTTATTACATCCAGCACGGCCTGCACAAGCGCTGGCTGGGCATGGTGATGGCGTTCCTGTTGCTGGTGACCTTCGGCTTTGCCTTCAACGGCCTGCAAGCCCACGCCGTGACGCACTCGCTCAATAACGCCTTCGGCCTGGACACCACCTACACCGGCCTTGCGCTGGCGGTGTTGCTGGGCCTGGTGTTCATCGGCGGGATCAAGCGTATCGCCTCGATCGCCGACCTGCTGGTGCCGGTCAAGACCCTGGTCTACATCGCGGTGACCCTGTACGTGATCGTGCTGCAATTCGACCAGGTCCCGGCCATGCTCGCGACCATCGTCAAGAGCGCGTTCGGCCTCGACCAGGCCTTCGGCGGCCTGGTGGGCAGCGCAATCATCATGGGCGTGAAACGCGGCGTGTTCGCCAACGAAGCCGGTTTGGGCAGTGCGCCTAACGTGGCAGCCGTGGCGTCGGTCGAGCACCCGATCGCTCAGGGCGTGGTCCAGGCCTTCAGCGTGTTCCTCGACACCTTTGTGATCTGCACCTGCACCGCCTTGTTGATCCTGCTGTCCGGCTTCTACACCCCAGGCTTTGAAGGCGACGGCATTGCCCTGACCCAGAACTCCCTGGCGGCGGTGGTCGGCGACTGGGGCCGCATGTTTATCTCGGTGGCCCTGGCGTTGTTCGTGTTCACTTCGATCATGTACAACTACTACCTGGGCGAGAGCAACCTGCGCTTTTTGGTCGGCAACAACCGCAAGGTGCTGATGGGCTATCGCGCTCTGGTGCTGGTGCTGATTTTCTGGGGTTCCATCGAGAACCTGAGCACGGTGTTCGCCTTCGCCGACATCACCATGACCATGCTGGCGTTCGTCAACCTGTTCGCCCTGGCCTTCCTGTTCAAGATCGCCATGCGCATCCTCAACGATTACGACAACCAGCGCGCAGCGGGCATCAAGACCCCCGTGTTCGACTCCAGCCAGTTCCCTGACCTGGACCTGGACCGCAAGGCCTGGCCGGCCAACCCGGTGAAAACCGAAGCGGCCCCGGCGGCGGAACTGAGCGCTCAAGCGCAACGTTAATCACCGCTAGATGACACGCCGCCCGGCCTTGGGCATGCTCTGGGCCCGGCGGCGTTTTTCGTTCAGGAGATTTTTCATGCAATCAGCCCACAACGTCATGGTGCTCTACACCGGCGGCACCATCGGCATGCAGGCCAGCGCCAACGGCCTGGCCCCGGCTTCCGGTTTCGAAGCGCGTATGCGCGAACAGCTTGCCAACCTGCCGGTGCCCGCGTGGCGCTTTCGGGAAATGTCGCCGCTGATCGACAGCGCCAACATGAACCCCGCCTACTGGCAGCGCCTGCGCACCGCGGTGGTTGAGGCCGTGGACGACGGCTGCGACGCCGTATTGGTCCTGCACGGCACCGATACCCTGGCCTACAGCGCGGCGGCCATGAGCTTCCAACTGCTGGGCTTGCCGGCGCCGGTGGTGTTCACCGGCTCCATGCTACCGGCCGGCGTGCCGGACAGCGACGCCTGGGAAAACGTCAGCGGCGCCTTGGCGGCACTGGGCGAAGGCCTGGCAGCAGGCGTGCACCTGTACTTCCACGGCGTGCTGATGGCCCCGACCCGTTGCGCAAAGATTCGCAGTACCGGGCGCAACCCGTTTGCGGCCTTGCGACGCCAGGATGACTTCGCCCCCGCCGAGTCCCTGCCGGCGGCATTGGATTACCGCACGCCCAAAGCCTTGGCGAACGTCGGCGTACTGCCGTTGGTCCCCGGCTTCGGTGCGGCGCAGTTGGACGCAATGATCGGCAGCGGCATTCAGGCCTTGGTGCTGGAGTGCTTCGGCAACGGCACCGGGCCGAGCGACAATCCTGAGTTCCTTGCAAGCCTACGGCGTGCGCGGGATCAGGGGGTGGTGGTGGTGGCCATCACTCAATGTCATGAGGGCGGCGTGGAGCTGGACGTCTACGAAGCCGGCAGTCGCCTGCGCGAAGCGGGCGTGCTGTCGGGTGGCGGTATGACCCGCGAAGCAGCGTTCGGCAAGCTCCATGCCCTGATCGGTGCGGGCCTCGCCACTGATCAAGTCCGACGCCTGGTGGAGTTGAACCTGGGCACACAATGAAGGTGTAGATAAGTAGCCCCCACCCTGTCTTGCCCCTTTCTAGCATGGCTGCCCCGAGCGTAAACCTCGGCGTGTACCCATCAACCGGCAAGACAGGGATGTACCATGACCACCCCAGACACCACCGAGCAGGATGCAGGGCTCGACGCTATCAGCCTTAAACTGCTTTCCCAGTTGAGCGTCGGCCCCTCGTTAGCGGATGCGGCCGGCGCACTGTTAAGCGAGTCGTTAGCCGAACAATACCCAGACCTGCATATCGATCCGCACACCACGCTGTTAGGCGAACCCATATGGGAGCTGGAGGACGATAAGATCATCGCACTTCCCCCGCTCTATACATCGCTCAGTAGTCTTCTGGCAGCGCAGGCCAGCCGCATCTTTGCAACCCGGTGCCTTGAGGGCGAGCATTTTCTCACCCGGCTGCCGCTCACCGAGCCTGCGGTGTATTTGCCGGTTCGTATTCTCGAAGTCGCCCACACCCTGAACATGCTGGCGCCTGTGGTGTACCGGGCGTACAGAGAGCTGGCGGTGGATTTCTGGAATGACAGCAGCGGCAACGGCCCGCATTGGCATGCATTGGCCAGTACGCTGCGCGAGGCCTGGAATGTGCAAGAGGTCGACGGCTGGACCGACGAAAACTGCAAGCTGGCGCGCAGCCTGTACTACTCGCCCGACACGTCGAATCGCCAACCCGGCGACACGCTTCAACCTGGCGCCTGCCTGATCGACATCGACCTGGTGAACGACGGCAAGGTTGTGCATACCCAGCCGCTGTTTATCGCCGTGTTGATAAGCCAGTCCGAGGATGAAACCGTCATCCTTTGCCACTCGTTCTACGGCTACGCAAAGTTCACCAGCATGGGCGAGCTGAATGAATATCTGCGCACCTTTCTGGAGGAGCAACCCCTGCGTTATGAGCGCCTGCAGTGGCGCCTGCACCAGCCCGCAGGGAATTATTTCGAGTACCTGGCCTGTATCCTGATCTCGCTGCAAATCCTTTCCGACTCCACGGTCAGGCCGTCCGCGCCGGGTGTGACGCCCTTGAGCGCAGTGGCGGGTACCGGTGGACAGGTCACGGCCCAGGGGCCGGACCTTGCCTGGTATCAGCGAGCATTGCCGGACTGGCTTGTTCAGGCATCGGAGTCGGAGCGGGGGGCTTATTCACAGCACCTCAAGGACCTGGCCGCGCTGAACAGCCTGAATGCGGGCAAAAGCTACCAGGACGATATCCCCTCCATCCAGGATTACGCCCGAACCACGCTCAAGGCGCAGAT
This sequence comes from Pseudomonas sp., assembly GCF_030147005.1. Lineage (GTDB taxonomy): Bacteria > Pseudomonadota > Gammaproteobacteria > Pseudomonadales > Pseudomonadaceae > Aquipseudomonas. Next base: position 15,922 of record NZ_JASLAW010000038.1, on the reverse strand, counting down.
CATCAAGGACCATCCCGAGGCCGCGCACATGGCCCTGGACACCCTGACCCTGCGGGTCAAAAGCCCGGTGGTGTGGGGCGTGTTCCCTGTGCCGGGGCAGTACGAGACCTACGAGTTCAGCCTTGTCGACCTGGCCCTGCAAAACCTCATCGCACTGCCCATTGGTCAAAAGAGCCTGCAAATGCGCGCCAGCAAACCCCTGCCGGCATGGTTGACCACCGATTACGTGGAACAGCTCGTTACCCAAGTCGATATCGGTACCACCTATCCCGCGCTGATAAGCAGCAAATTGCTCGACGACCCTGCCGAGTCGGCGCGCCGTAAAACCCTGTATGCCCAGCACCTGCGCGTTCAACTGCCGTTGCTGGCCTTGCAGTACAAGATCCGTAGGGAAAACGGCATAGATGAACGCGGTTATCGCTTCGTGGCGGCCGCCCTGCAGGACGACGTCGCCGACCGCACCGTGCTCGGGCAGGCCATCGTCATCATGCCATTGGCCTTCGCCCCCAAACGTCAATGGTCCACCGCCGTGGACGTGGTCGCCAACATGTACGTCATAGGCCCGCAAAACAGCCCGGACAGCCCCTGCCTGCTGTATCGCCCGCTGTTCGAGCCGGCGCTGATTCAATACTCGTCACAGGCAAACCTGATGTACGGCATCGTGCAGTCCAAGACACTGCGCGATTCGGTACTCGCCTGGCTGCCGGACTCGGTTCGCGAGGATTACAGCAACTATGTATTTCCAGGCGACCTGCCAGCACCCTGGATCATGGATGATCTTGTGGTGGTTTCCAGCAAGCTTTGGGCCTTTTCCGGCCCCATGCATCTTGGCCAGCAGGCCATTAACGGCGATCAGTTTGCCACCTTGTTCGATGCCAACGCCCAGGCGCTGGTCGAGCTGGCGGACCGTGCATCGGTATCCAACGCCGAAGCGCGCTGGGCAACGCTCAAACATGCCGGCTGGCTGATCTTCAATGCGGTCCTGCCTTTCATGGGCCGTTACGCCAGCGCAGCCGCCTGGATCTGGCAGATTGTCGATCAGGTACACGCAATCGTCGAGGCTCACGAGCATGGGCAAAAACAGGCGCAATGGGCCGCGCTCACTGATGTGTTGCTCAGTGTGGGCATGGCCATCACCCTGCATGTCGCCAGCCGCGCCCGCCCTGGCGCCATCCCTGCCGAGCGAGTGCCGGGAACGCCAGTGGTGTTCGACGAGAAGGCGATCATCGTGGAGCAATTGCCAGCGCCCGCCACCGACCTGGTGGCTTCCGGCCTTGAGCTGCCATTGAACATCGGCGGCGCCATCAACCGCTCGCAAAAAAACCTGACGACAATTCTGGACAGTTTCACAGTCGAAAAACCCGCCGACCTGCCGGACGCAATCAGCGCAGAGGGGATCTACCAGCACCTTCACCTTCTTGAACAGCATTACTACGCACCGGTGGGCACGCGCTGGTTTGAAGTGGCCCTGGAAGGTGACGCAACCATCGTCATCGTTGATTCCGAACAGCCCAGCCGCAAGGGCCCGGCATTGATCCATAACGCCAAGGGCGAATGGTTCATCGACAGCCGGTTACGCCTGCGCGGTGGTGGCCGAAAGAGCGAAATTAAAAGCGTCATGGACAAGGCAAAGGCCACATCCGAGAAGCTGCGCACGCACCTGGCGGCCTTCGAAAAAGCCAAGAAAGGCGCACAAGAAGACCTGCAAGCGGCCCACCTGGCCATGACCGCTGCCCCGAGCACCTCGGAGCAGGCCAAAAAGCGCCTGGTCTACCTGAACAAGCTCGACAGCCAAGGCAGCGACTACGAAGAAGCACGAAAGCAACTGATGACGTTGAACGTCTTCACTCCGGCCACTGATTTCAAGCAAAAAGCGCTGGGCTATCTAAAGGCTCAACTGGAACTCAACGAGGCCGGTATTCGAGAGCTGCAAACCACGTTCACGCCGACACTCAAGACTGTGCTGGACCAACTCGAAAGCCCGGCGCAGTCATCGACCCAGGCGGTCAGCTCCGCAGACGCGCAAGCAATGATCGATATGAGCGACGACATGATCAAGCGCCTGGATTACGCAAGATCGCGCTTCACCGAACTGCGAGCCCTGGCCAAGGACGGCTTGCGCATGATTCAGGACAGCAAACCCAGGCTGCCCGCCTATACCGGCGACGACCTGCGAGCCCTGCAAGTGACGCTGGCACGAAACCTCTGCGTGACGCCGCAATCGATCAGCACCGAATCGAACGCATGGGCTCAGATCAACGAGATTGTCGACCGCGCCGATCTCACCGTGCAAACCCTGCGCGACACCCTGCAAGAGCGTCACGAGTCGCGTTTGGACGAGTGTGTTGAAACACTGCACAACCTGCTCGATCAGTTCCAGCTCATCAATGAACGCCTACTGGATTTCCCCGCGGATTTCCCCGATCAGAGCATTACCCCACCCATTGAAATCCTGCGTGCGCAGCTGCGCGAATTCGCGGAACGGGCCACTGCAGAACTTGCACCGCTGCATGTTGAGCAAGAACAACGCCGAATCCGGCCCACACCGCCGCCCACGCCGCCAAGGCCCAGGAAAAAGTTCATCCACACGCGCTTCAATGGCGTGCTGATCGGCGAGCCGCGCTTAACCGCAGTGGGGCTAGAAACCGACCTTGTCGACATCAAGTCACCGCTGACTCAACACATCATCGCCACGTTTCATGAAAGAACCCCAGGCGTGTGGGTAGAACGCGTTGAGCACGACACCACGCGGCCCTCACCCAAGGCCCCCGATCTCGCAACCAGCCTGCTCAACGGGCGCACGTTATTGGACGAACTGCGGGTGTTTCAGATACGCGCCGATGAGCAAATAGGCAAACCCTCGCGTACGCCTATCGGCATCGAGCACATGCTGCATCAACATGCCCGCTTGCTGGAGCAGGCCGCCCAAGACATCGAAGAAGCGCTGACCCAGACCAATGCCACGGAAAGCCAGCAACCCTCGGCCTCCACGCTGGGCAAACAGCTCAACGACGCCGCGCAGGCGCTTTACCGGCAGGCCAATGAGCAGGTTCAGAAGCTGATCAAGCAGCAACCGCCAACCCTGTCGGGTGTTGAGTGGCTCATCAACCACAAGCTGATCAGCATCAAAAAAACGGCCAAACGGCGCCGGCTCAAAAGCGCTACCAAGGACTATCTGGATGAATACACCCTCATCGATGATGCCGGCACCCCGCTGTGGTATGCGCATTTCCACTACTCAACCGCCGACGCGCGGGCCGACAGATTTCTCTCGGCTCGCTTGAAAACCCCCGAAGAGCGCGCGCTCGGCCAGGCGGCTGACGACCTTCAAGGGCTCAATGCAGAACAGCGCGTCGCCTTCTACCGCAGCACGCTCAACCTCACACAAGCCAGGCGGTTTTTTTTCCGCACCAAACCCGATTGATGAGCTGCGCCCGTGCTGGCGGCAGTCAAGGCTGCCAGGCCCGGCGCAAACGCGCCAGCGCTTGGACGATAGCGGGTTCGGGCACGGCGGCGAACCCCAGCACCAGGCCGGCGCGTTGGTCCGGCGGTGTGCTGGAGCCTGGCAACCAGTAATTGCTCAAACCGTTGATCTCGACATCCACTGCATCGGCCCGCTCCAGCAAGTGCTGCTCGCGAGACAAGCTGTCGACCCGCACCGTCAAGTGCAACCCCGCCGCGACGCTGGGCAAGGAGCCGACACCGGGTATTGCGTCGGGCCAGCCGGCCAACAGGGCGTTGCGACGGCTCAGCGCCGCCCGCCGCATGCGCCGGACATGCCGCTGGAAATGCCCCGCCGCCATGAACTCGGCCATGACTGCCTGGGTGCTCACTTCGGAATGACGCATCTCCACGGCGCGGCGTCGGGTGAAGGCTTCCGCCAGGCCGGGAGGCAATACCAGATACCCCAGGCGCAGCGCCGGAAACGCCACCTTGCCGAAGGTGCCGACGTACAGCACTCGGCCATTGCGATCCAGCGCGGCCAAGGGCGACAAGGGTGCGCCGGTGTAACGGTACTCACCGTCGTAATCGTCCTCGACGATCCAGCCGCCGGTGCGCTCTGCCCAGTTCAGCAATTGCAGGCGCCGCGCCAGGCTCATCACCACACCCAGCGGGTACTGATGGGAGGGCGTGACATAGGCCACTCGGCACTCGTTCAGGCGGTTCAATACCTGGCAATCCATTCCTTCGCCGTCCACTGGCACGCCCTGCAACAAGCCACCGGCCAGCGCAAAGGCATGCCCCGCCGCGCGATAACCCGGATTTTCAACCGCCACCCCATCGCCAGGCTCCACCAGCAGCTGTGCACAAAGGCTGATTGCCTGTTGCGCGCCACTGGTGATCACTATTTGCTCAGTTGTGCACTGCATGCCCCGCGAGCTGCGCAGGTAGGCGGCGATTAAGCCGCGCAGGCGCTCATCACCGGCCGGGTCGCCATAGCACAGCTGCGCCAGGTCCGGTTTGCGCCAGAACGCCCCATTAAGCTTGGCCCAAACCTCGAACGGAAACAGATCAAAGGCCGGCACACCTACCCGAAAAGCGCGCGGAGGCCCGGAAGGCGGCTGCGCGAGATGGTTATTTTTAACCCGCTCCAGACCGAGGCTGTGGATAACTTCAGAAGGACTGTTTTTTGCAAAATCCAGGCTTTTTGTGGATAAGGCTGTGGGTAAGCCTGTTGAAAACCCTGTGGATACTTTTGTGGATAATTTTTTCGCGCCGGGCAATTGGGCGACGTAGGTGCCGTCCCCCACCCGGCTTTCAATGAACCCCTCGGCGTACAACTGATCGTAAGCGCGCACAACGCTGTTGCGGGAGATCGACAGCGCCGCCGCCAAATCTCGCGTGGCGGGTAAACGCGTGCCGCTGACCAATCGCCCGTCCAGCACCCGCCGGCGCAGGGCGTCGTATAGCTGGCGCGTCAGGCCCTGACGGCGATCCAGCTCGATACCGGCGGGGTTGAATGACATGGGCGGGCTCACGGGCGGCATATTGGACCTATGAAATGGATGCCAGATGGCTCTTACATCGAGCCATTAGCCTGCCTAGGATGCAGGCATTCGCCAAGGGAAATCTTCCATGTACACGCCACGCGCCTTCGCTCTCGATGAATTGCCCGACATCCAGCAGCTGATTCAGCACACCCGCCTGGCGCAGTTGGTGACCACGGGTGAGAACGGCTTGCACGCCAGCCACCTGCCGCTGCTGCTCAATCCCGACGAAGGCCCCAGCGGCACGCTTTACGGGCACATGGCCAAGGCCAATCCACAGTGGCGTGACCTGCAAAACGGCAGCGAGGCGCTGGTGATTTTTGCCGGTGCCGAGGCTTACATCAGCCCCTCGTTTTACCCGGTCAAGGCCGAGCACGGCAAAGTGGTGCCCACCTGGAACTACATCGCCGTGCATGCCTACGGCAAGGCCGAGGTGTTTACCGACGCCCAGCGTCTACTCGAGGTAGTCAGCGCCCTCACCGACCGCCATGAAAGCAATCGCGCCCAGCCGTGGCGCGTCAGCGATGCCCCGGCCGACTACATTGAAGGCATGCTCAAGGCCATCGTCGGCTTCGCCCTGCCGATAGAACGTCTGGTCGGCAAACGCAAGCTCAGCCAGAACCGCAGCGCGGCCGACATCGCCGGTGTGCGCGAAGGGCTGGCGACCAGCAATGATGTGCGCGACCAGACCCTCGCCCGCCTTATTCCCCAAGGAGCCGAAGAATGAGCCAGATAGACATCCGCCGAGTGACTGCCGCCGACCACGCCGCCTGGCTGGCGCTGTGGCAAGCGTACTTGACGTTCTACAACACCGAACTGCCGGATGCCGTCAGCCAAAGCACCTGGCAACGCCTGATCGACGCCCACGAGCCGACCCACTCTGCTCTGGCCTGGCAAGACGGCAACGCGGTAGGCATGGTCAACTTCATCTATCACCGTTCGAACTGGAGCATCGAAAACTCATGCTACCTGCAGGACCTGCTGGTGGACCACGCGCAACGCGGTACTGGCGTCGGCCGCAAGCTGATCGAGTTCGTCTACGCCACCGCCAAAGCCGACGGCTGCTGCAAAGTGCATTGGTTGACCCACGAGACCAATGCCACCGCGATTCAACTCTATGAACGCATCGCCGAACGCCCGGGTTTAATCCAATTTCGCAAAGGTCTTTAAGGAGCCAGCATGCCCACTTCCCTCGCCGACTGGAAAGGCGCCCCCGCGCCAACCGAGCAACTGCTCGAAGGGCGTTTCATTCGCCTGGAAAAACTCGACCCGCCGCGCCACGCCGACCAGCTGTGGCACGCCCTCGAAGGCCCCGGCGCGGATCCGCAGCTGTGGGATTACTTGCCCTACGGCCCGTTTCCCGAGCGCAGCGCCTTCGATGCCTGGCTGAACAACCATGCGGCCAGCAGCGACCCGTATTTTTTCAGCGTGATCGACCGCGCAACCGGCCAGGTTCAGGGCATTCTCAGCCTGATGTCCATCGTCGCGGCGCAAGGCCGCATCGAAATCGGCCATGTCACTTTTGGCGCACCGATGCAGCGCTCGCCCAAAAGCACCGAGGCGGTGTACCTGCTGGCCAAGTACGCGTTCGAGCAGGGCTACCGTCGGTTGGAGTGGAAGTGCAACAACGGCAACGCTCGCTCCAAGTATGCGGCCGAGCGTCTGGGCTTCAGCTTTGAGGGGGTGTTCCGCCAGCATATGGTGGTCAAGGGGCAGAACCGCGATACGGCGTGGTATTCGATACTGGACTCGGAGTGGCCGGAGGTCGGTGCAGGGTTTGAGGCGTGGTTGTCGGAAGCGAACCAGAGCGACTCGGGCCAGCTCAAAACACTGGCTGAATGCCGAGCCTAAGCTTCACAACCACCACAAAAACCATTAGTAGGGGGGCATGCCCTAATGCCATCCCGTTAAGCGCCAGAACGGACAAATCGGTGACCTGTGGCGAAGGAGCTTGCTCCCGCTGGGCCGCGAAGCGATCCCAGAAAATGGGACTGCTACGCAGTCCAGCGGGAGCAAGCTCCCTCGCCACGGTATAGCGTTTCTCCTTGACTGACTGGCATCAGTGCATGCCCCTCCCACACAGTTTTTGGGCTGTGGTGAATCAGTCGGTCAAGCGCTGGGCCAGCACCGCAATATGCTCCGGTCCGATGCCGCAGCAACCGCCCAAATGGCTCGCGCCACGCGCTTTCCAATCAGCCGCCCAGTGCAGGTAACCCGGCGGGTCGAGGTCGTCGCGCAACGGGTCCAGGCCATCGTTGGCCGTGGCTTCCTTGGGTTGCGGCGGGAAGGCGTTGGCGTAGGCGCCGATCCGGATCGCTACGCCCAATCGTTCGAAGGTTTCACGCGCCGCATCGATCGCCGCCCCGATCACTTCAGGTTGGCTGCAATTGAACAGCAACACCTGCACACCCAACTGCGCCGCCGCCTCGGCCGCCTCTACCACTGGCTCGCCGGAGCGCAGACGCGGGACGTCGTCGGTGTCTTCGTCTTTCAAGGTGAACGACAGCCAGAACGGCTTGCCGTCCTGAGGCAGGCCGGCATGAATCGCCCGTGCCTCAGCGATGGAGCTTTGGGTTTCCGCCAACCACAGGTCGACGTGAGGTGCCAGACCTTGCACCAGCGGCGTCAGCAGTTCGCTGACGCGCTCAGGCAGGAACAAGTCGGGCCGATAGGAGCCGAACAGCGGCGGCAATGAACCGGCAACGAGCACCGCTTTGCCGCAGGCTTGCACCGCCCGTCGCGCCAACTCACCGGCCAGTGCAGCCAGCGCCTGGCCCTCTTGCGCGAACCGCGCTTCGCCGACATGAAACGGCACCACCGCGTAGCTGTTACTGGTAATCACGTTGGCGCCGCTGTCGATATAAGCCGCATGCACCGCCTCCACCGCGTGCGGCGCTTCGCTCAAGGCCAGTGCCGACCATTCCGGCTGGCGGAACGGCGCGCCACGGCGTTGCAGTTCGCGGCCCATGCCGCCATCGAGAATTACTGTGCTTACTGCGCCCATATGCTTTTTACTCATATGCTTATGAAAATAACTCACTATGAGAGTCGTTCTTATAACTATTTAATGCGTACCATTCGGTTAATAACAACCCCTTTTTTATTCAGGTGCTCGATTTTGAAATTCAGACCGCTGTTGGCCCTTGGCCTGACGATGTTGGCCGCTTCCACCCAAGCCTTTGGCGGTGTCACCCTGGACCGTATCGAGCAGAAAAAAGAATTGGTCGGCGTGCTGATGGAAAGCTACCCGCCGTTTTCATTCCTCAATGAGCAGAACCAGCTCGACGGTTTCGACGTGGACGTGGCCAAGGCCGTGGCGCAAAAACTGGGGGTGAAGCTGCGCCTGGAAACGCCGTCCTGGGACGTAATCGCCGCCGGCCGCTGGAGCGGGCGCTACGACATTTGCATCTGCTCCATGACCCCGAGCAAGGCGCGCGCCGAAGTGTTCGATTTCCCGGTGCAGTACTACGCCTCGCCCGCCGTGATCGTGGTCAACGCCAAGGATGATCGCATCCATGGCGCCAACGACCTGAGCGGCAAGAAAGTCGGCCTCACCAGCGCCTCCAGCTATGAAAGCTACCTGAACAAGAACCTGGTGATCGAAGGCGCTGAAGACACCCAGTTGCAGTACCCGTTCGAAGAGGTGCAGATCGCCCCGTATGACACCGACAACGTAGCCTTCCAGGACCTCGGCCTGGGCGCAGGCGTGCGCCTGGATGCGATCCTCACCAACCTGGTCACCGCGCAACCGCGTCTGACCCAGGACAAGCGTTTCAAGCTCGCAGGCGCGCCGTTGTATTCGGAGCCCAACTCGGTCGCCATCGAGAAAGGCGACCCGCAGTGGGACAGCAAAGTGCGTGAGGTCTTCGCCCAGCTGAAACAGGACGGCACCTTGACCAAGCTGTCGCAAAAATGGATCGGCGCCGATATCAGCCAATGAGTTTTCGCCTACGGCTTTACCTGACCTGGGCGGTGCTGTTCGCCCTGTTTGCCAGTTTCTTCCTGAGCTTTGACCTGAAGTTCTCGATCATCCTCGACAAGCTGCCCAACCTGGTCGGCCTGCACCTGGCACCCAATGGCTTCCTGCAAGGTGCGGCGCTGACGCTGTTTTTGTGCCTGTGTGCCATCGTCGCGTCGTCGGTGCTGGGCTTTATCACTGCCCTGGGGCGCCTGTCGAAAAGCGCGGTGGCGTTTGGCATTGCCAGTTTCTACGCCTCGTTCTTTCGCGGCACGCCGCTGCTGATCCAGATCCTGCTGATTTACCTGGGCCTGCCGCAATTGGGCCTGGTGCCGGGCGCCATCGTCGCCGGGATCATTGCGCTGTCGCTGAACTATGGCGCCTACCTGAGCGAGATTTTCCGCGCCGGCATCCTCGGCGTGCCCCATGGCCAACGGGAAGCCGCGCTGGCGCTGGGCATGCGCGACCGGGCGATCTTCTGGCATGTCACCCTGCCCCAGGCCATGCGCACCATCATTCCGCCGGCCACCAATCAATTTATCTCGATGCTCAAAGACTCGTCGCTGATCTCGGTGATGGGGGTTTGGGAAGTGATGTTCCTGGCGCAGTCCTATGGCCGCTCGAGCTACCGCTATATCGAAATGCTCACCACTGCGGCGATCATTTACTGGGTGATGTCCCTCGGGCTGGAACTGATCCAGGCGCGCATGGAGCGGCACTTCGGCAAAGGTTACGTGCGCCGCGGTTGAGGCTTCATCCGCACCTCACTGAGGACAACTCCCGCAACCCAGCGGTCGACGGCCTGACAGTTATCGCGCGACGTCCTCGCTACATTCCCGGCCTCATTCATCAGAGGTCGGGATTCATGTCTTTTTCACCCCCCAGAATCGCAGCGTTCATCAGCCTTGCAATGGCCGTCAGTATTCAACCTGCGCACGCACGTGGCGATATCGAATACAGGCCGTTTTTTTTCCAGCCTTACGATTTGATCGACGCTGAGTTGGCCTACGCTCCCGAGTTCGAGGCGCCGCCCTCTCCACCGCCCTATCCCGGTTACCTCACGGGACAGGCCACCACCCACAATGGCTTGCAGGTCGCCAGGGTGCTGGAACCCGCGCTGCTTGACCTGCTCCACTCCGGTGAGCTGACCTCTGAGCAAATCAAGCAATTGCAAAAAGTGGGTGCAGCACTTGCCGGACAGCCCGGCGGGATCGGCGCAGCCCTCGAACAATTGGCCGGTAGCCAAAACGCCAACCTGGCCACCGCCACCCACGCGGTCACCGGCCAAATCAGCAATCAATTGCTCTCTACCCTGCGCACCCTGCCTGCCGACGACGACAGTCACGTTTGGGTGCAGGGCCTGGGCAACGACGGCAACCTCGACCCACGAAGCGGCAGCGCCGGCCTGAAACACCGTACCCGTGGCCTGCTGCTGGGCGCCGACTGGGCGGTGGACCAGGCGTGGCGCGTAGGTGTGATGGGCGCTAAATCGGCCAGCAATCTTGATGCTCAACGCTTCCGCGCAGAACTGGACAGCTTGCATTTGGGTGCCTATGCCGTACGCCAGGACGGCCCGCTGGCCCTGCGCCTGGGTGCGATTTACAGCAGCCACGCCGGCGCCAACACACGCGACGTCAATGTGCTTGGTTACAGAGACCAGCTGAAATCTCATTACGATGCCCAAAGCCAAACGCTGCTCTCGGAACTGGGCTATCAAGTGGGCAGCGAGGATTTCAGCGTCGAACCTTTCGCCGGCCTTGGCTACCAGCGTTACCACCGCGACAGTTTCAAGGAAAGGGGTGGCCTGAGCGCACTCAACGTCGGTGCGCAAACCCAGCAGAATCTGAGCAGCACGTTTGGCCTGCGCCTGGCGACGGTTTACCGGTTCGACAATCAAGTCACCCTCACGCCCCACCTCAGCACCGGCTGGAAACATCTCTACGGCGCAGTCGACAGCCAGGTGCGCCAATCCTATCGCAATGTACCGGTGGCACTGGACGGCTTCACACTCACCGGTACGTCACTGGACCGCAACAGCCTGGACGTGCAAGCCGGCCTGGACCTTGCACTGTCCAAACAACACACGCTGGGCCTGAGCTACAGCGGCCAAGCGGGGACCCATAGCCGCAATCAAGGCGTGACGGGGCAATGGACGATGAGCTTCTGATCGCGCTGCAGCACCCCCGATACTGATTTTCAGGCAAAAAAAAGGAGGGCACCTGCCCCCCCGAGGATTAAGCGGTAATGTCGAAGGCTACTGTCAGCCTTCGACCTCGATCAGGATCTCACCCGGGTTGACCCGGTCGCCCTTGGCCACATGAACGGCGGTTACCTTGCCGGCAATCGCTGCCTGGACTTCAGTTTCCATCTTCATGGCTTCGGTAATCAGCACGGCCTGGCCGGCCTTGACCACGTCGCCCTCCTTGACCAGCACATCGACGATATTGCCCGGCATCGCAGTGCTGACATGGCCCGGTTCGGTAGCGTGCTTGCGCTTGCTGCCGCCGCTGCTGACAAACTCGTTGAGCGGTTCGAACACCACTTCTTCCGGCATGCCGTCGATGGACAGGTAGAAGTGACGCTTGCCTTCGGCCTTCACACCGACACCGGTGATGTCCACGCGGTAGCTTTCGCCGTGCACGTCGATGACGAACTCGGTCGGTACGCCTTCGCCGCCGGCCCGGGCCACGCCGCCCGCTTCCGGAATCGGCAACAGCACTTCAGGGGCCAGGGTGCCGGCGTCGCGCTCTTCGAGGAACTTGCGGCCGATGTCCGGGAACATGGCGTATGTCAGCACGTCCTCTTCGGACTTGGCCAACGCGCCGATTTCGCTGCGCAGTTTGGTCATTTCCGGCTTGAGCAAATCGGCCGGGCGTACGTCGATCACCTCTTCGCTGCCGATGGCCTGGCGGCGCAGCTTCTCGTTGACGGTGGCCGGCGCCTTGCCGTAGCCGCCTTGCAGGTACAACTTCACTTCGTTGGTGATGGTTTTGTAGCGCTCGCCGGCCAGCACGTTGAAGAACGCCTGGGTGCCAACGATCTGCGAGGTCGGGGTGACCAGCGGCGGGAAGCCGAGGTCTTCACGTACCCGAGGAATCTCGGCCAGCACTTCGCTCATACGGTTCAGAGCGCCTTGCTCTTTCAACTGGTTGGCGAGGTTGGAAATCATCCCGCCCGGCACCTGGTTGACTTGCACACGGGTGTCGACGGCGGTGAATTCACTTTCGAACTGGTGATACTTCTTGCGCACGGCATAGAAGTACAGGCCGATTTCCTGCAGCAGTTCCAGGTCGAGGCCGGTGTCGAATTCGCTGCCTTTAAGGGCCGCAACCATCGACTCGGTGCCTGGGTGGCTGGTGCCCCAGGCGAAGCTGGAGATGGCGGTGTCGATATGGTCGGCACCGTTTTCGATGGCCTTGAGTTGGCACATCGCGGCCAAACCCGCCGTGTCGTGGGAATGGATAAAGATCGGCAGGCTCTGCTCGGCTTTCAGTGCCCTGACCAGTTCGCCGGTGGCGTACGGCGTCAACAGGCCGGCCATGTCCTTGATCGCGATCGAGTCGCACCCCATCGATTCCAGCTGCTTGGCCTGGGCCACGAACGCTTCGACGGTGTGCACCGGGCTGGTGGTGTAGGCGATGGTGCCCTGGGCATGTTTGCCCGCAGCCTTGACCGCTTCGATGGCCACGCGCAGGTTACGCACATCGTTCATGGCGTCGAAGATGCGGAACACGTCGATGCCATTCACCGCGGCCTTGGCGACGAAGGCTTTGACCACATCATCGCTGTAATGGCGGTAGCCCAGCAGGTTCTGGCCGCGCAGCAACATTTGCAGGCGCGTGTTGGGCAATGCGGCGCGCAGTTGGCGCAGGCGCTCCCACGGGTCTTCTTTCAAAAAGCGAACGCAAGCGTCGAAGGTCGCGCCGCCCCACACTTCCAGGGACCAGTAGCCGACTTTGTCGAGCTTGTCGCAGATCGGCAGCATGTCGTCGGTGCGCATGCGGGTCGCCAGCAACGATTGGTGGGCGTCGCGCAGGATAGTGTCGGTTACGAAGATCTTTTTAGTCATTGGAATATTCCTCACAGGCCTGCGTGGGCGGCGATGGCGGCGGCGATGGCCAGGGCCAGCTCTTCGGGTTTGCGCTTGATCGAGTAGTTGGTCAGCTCAGGGTGGCTTTCCACAAAACTGGTGTTGAACTGGCCGCTGCGGAATTCCGGGTTGCGCAGGATTTCCTGGTAATAGGCGGCGGTGGTCTTCACGCCTTGCAGGCGCATGTCATCCAGGGCACGCAGGCCGCGGTCCATGGCTTCTTCCCAGGTCAACGCCCACACCACCAGTTTCAGGCACATGGAGTCGTAGAACGGGGGGATGGTGTAACCGGTGTAGATCGCCGTGTCGGTACGCACGCCGGGACCGCCGGGGGCGTAGTAGCGGGTGATCTTGCCGAAGCTTGGGAGGAAGTTGTTCTTCGGGTCTTCGGCATTGATTCGAAACTGCAACGCAAAGCCACGGTGCTGGATGTCTTCCTGCTTGACCGACAGCGGCAGGCCCGAGGCGATACGGATCTGCTCGCGGACGATGTCGATCCCGGTGATTTCCTCGGTGATGGTGTGTTCCACCTGCACCCGCGTGTTCATTTCCATGAAGTACACCTCGCCCTCGGCGAGCAGGAACTCCACGGTGCCGGCGTTTTCGTAGCCCACGGCCTTGGCCGCGCGCACCGACAGGTCGCCGATGTAGGCGCGCTGTTCGGGGGTCAGTTGCGGGCTGGGGGCGATTTCGATGAGCTTCTGGTTGCGACGCTGAATCGAGCAATCGCGCTCGAACAGGTGCACGACGTTGCCAAAGCTGTCACCGAGGATCTGCGCCTCGATATGCTTGGGATTGACGATGCATTTTTCCAGGAACACTTCTGCCGAGCCGAAGGCCTTGGTCGCTTCGGAAATCACCCGGGGGAAGGCCTGTTCGAGTTCTTCGCGGCTGTTGCAACGACGAATACCCCGACCGCCACCACCGGACGTGGCTTTGAGCATCACCGGGTAACCGATACGGTCGCCTTCAGTGAGGGCTTCATGGATGTCGGCGACGTTGCCTTCGGTGCCCGGCGTGACCGGCACGCCGGCCTTGATCATGCTGCGGCGCGCTTCGGTCTTGTCGCCCATGCGGCGAATCACTTCCGCCGACGGGCCGATGAACTTAATCCCGCGCTCGGCGCAGATGTCCGCCAATTCGGCGTTTTCCGACAGGAAGCCGTAGCCGGGGTGCAGCGCATCGCAACCGGTCTCCACGGCCAGGTTCACCAGCTTGCGAGGGTTCAGGTAGCCAGCCAGGGGCTCGGCACCGATGCTGTGGGCTTCGTCGGCACGCTTGACGTGCAACGCGTGGCGGTCGGCGTCCGAATAAACCGCGACCGAGCGAATGCCCATCTCGGCGCAGGCACGCACGATTCGTACGGCAATTTCACCACGGTTGGCGATCAGGATCTTTTTTATCACTTGGAAATTCCCTTGAGCCGATTGCTGCGTTCTTCGACCCTGTGTAGCCGGGTCGGCGCGTGACCAAATGTTTCATGACAGTCGCGAGACACACACTATGCGCACCGAGGGATTAATAAAAATCAATAATTATTGGGTTGTGTATAAGCAAAGACTTATAGTTGGCCGAACGACCAGCGGCGTGAGGGCTTAATTAATGCGTAAATCATTGATGCGTATGACATTGCGTCAGTTGCAGATTTTCAATGAAGTGTGTGATTTGCGTTCCTACAGCCGTGCAGCCGAGGAAATGTCCCTCACCCAGCCCGCCGTCAGCCTGCAGATTCGCCAGCTTGAAGAGCTGATCGGCCAGCCGTTGTTCGATTATGTCGGCAAAAAGCTCTACATGACCGAGGCCGCCGAAGCGCTGCAGCGGGCCAGCCGGGATATTTTCGGGCGCCTGGAAAACCTCGACATGCAACTCTCCGACATGCAGGGCTCACTGCAGGGGCAGTTGAAGCTGGCGGTGGAATCGAGCGCCAAATACTTCGTGCCGCACCTGTTCGCCGCCTTCAAGCGCCAGCACCCGGAGGTGCAGCTGCACCTGACCGTGGTCAATCGCGCCCAAGTGATTCGCCGGCTCTCGGACAACCGCGACGATCTGGTGATCATGTCCATGGTGCCCCAGGACATGGGCCTGGAGTTCCTGCCGTTTCTGAATAACCCGATCGTCGCCGTGGCGTTGCCGGATCATCCCCTGAGCCTGCAAGGGCCGCTGCGCCTGCAAGATCTGGAACCTTACACCCTGCTCATCCGCGAACCGGGTTCCGGCACGCGGCTGGCCTGCGAAGAGTACTTCAAGGAAAAACGCGTGCACTTCACTCAGACGGTGGAAGTGGCGTCGGCCGAGGCGCAGCGTGAGTGCGTGGTCGCAGGTTTGGGCGTGGCCCTGCTGACGCGCCACGCCTTGAACCTGGAGTTGGCCACCGGCGGGCTCAAGGAGCTGCCGGTGGAAGAACTGCCGCTGTACCGCAGTTGGTGCCTGGTGCAAGCCAAAGCCAAGCGGCTGTCACCGGTGGCCCATGCGTTCCTGGGCTTTATCCGCAGCGAGCGGGTGCAGATCAGCGCGCTGGCTGAGCGCTTCGCTGGGCAGCCAAGGGTGCCTGCCAATGGAGTTCCGGGTAGTCACTGATGCTCTGGAGCAGCTGGCGCTGGTCGCAGCGGTCTTCAATTGCGCGACGGAACGCCATGCGGCGCTGGTCTTCCTGCTGACGACGGGTCTTGACGGTGCTGTTGCTGTCTTCGTAGGGCCGGGCCATTTGGAGTCTCCCAATGCGAGTGCGGGGAGTACAGGATGGGCGCGGAGGATGACGGTTTGGCGGCGCGGGGGTTACAGGACGATGAATATTCCACATAGTTCAGAGATCCAAATGTGGCTGCGGGCTTGCTCGCGACGGCGCGGTTCATTCGACATCAATGGCGAATGACCCTCGCCTTCGCG
>NZ_JASLAW010000096.1 GCF_030147005.1 Pseudomonas sp. | reverse complement strand
AAGCTCCCTCGCCACAGGTCGCAGGTTTTTCTGCTTTAGCGCTTAACTGACCGGCATTAGGGCTTGCCCGCGAAAGCGGCCCTGAAATCACCACTGTGGCCGGTGCGACCCCAATTCCCCGGCCGGCACATCCCACTGCAGCGGCGTGCCGCTGATACTCAGCGGCGCCAGCAATCGATGGGCCTGGCCCCAGGCAGTTTGCTCAACCACCAGGCCGTGATCGCTGGCGGCTTCGGCCCGCAAAGGAGGCTGCTCCGGGACCTGGCCGGCATCCATCAGCAACGTGGCGGTGCGCGCCAATGACAGACGCGCCGAGCCCCCTCGGCCGGAGGCCAAGCGCTCGCTCAATGCGCGAACCGCGCTGGCCGCCATCAAATACCCGGTCGCGTGATCCAGCGCCTGCACCGGCAGCGGTAACGGTTTCTCCGCTTGCTTGCGGGCCATCCCAGCCTCGGCAATCCCGCTGCTCATCTGCACCAGGCTGTCGAAGCCGCGCCGATTGCGCCACGGGCCGCTCCAGCCGTAGGCATTGAGGCTGACGTCGATAAGGCCCGGCGCGATGCGTTGCAGTTCGCCCGCAGCGTAGCCCAATTGCTCCAATGCATCGGCGCGGTAACCGTGGAGCAGGATGTCGGCATCCTTGAGCAAGGCTTCGAATATCTGCCGGCCTTCGGCGCTTTTCAGATCAAGGCGCGCGCAGCGCTTGCCCAGGGTCATTTCCGGCACCACGCCGGGCTCGTCCCAGGTGGGCGAGTCGATGCGCAATACGTGCGCACCCAAACCCGCGAGAAAACGACTGGCGACGGGGCCGGCCAGGACGCGCGTCAAATCCAGCACCTTGACACCGGCCAGCGGGCGCGCCGCTGTGCCGAGCCAGGCTTTGGCGCCGGCGGTGTCGAAAGCCTGACGCTGGATCAGTTGCTCGGCATTTACCGCCAAGCCTTGAGGGTGGTTCTGCCAGGCTTGCCAGGTACGCATTTGCGCGGCACAACCGCCCTCGTCGACAACCGCCTGTTCCAATTCGGCGGCGTTCCATTTGGCGACGCTGCGCGCCATTTGTGCGCGTTCCGTGACCTTGCCCAGCACCCGTTCGGCCGCGGCGCGGTGATGGGGCGCGTTGGTGTGCAAACGAATCCAGCCGTCGGCGCTGGCGTAGTCACCGGCGACCGGGTCCCACAACGGCGGCACCTGCCAGCCCAGCGGGCGAATCGATGAGGAAAACCAGAACGAGGCGAGACGCCGGTCCACACTGACGTCCGGCAAGCGTGCGGTCTGTTGGCGGACAAGCTCGGCAACGGCCTGGCCGGCGGCGCCGATGCTGGCGGTGGCCAAGTCAGTTACAGCAAAGGCCGAGGGCAGGGCGCCGGGCTCGCTCAGGGTCAGCGGGGTGTGCGGTAGATCGAGTGCGGCTTGGATGGGTGTCAGCAGGTCAGTCATCGAAGGCCCTCCATTAGAGAAGGGCCACTATAGAAGATCGTCAGGCCGGTGTGGCAACCCCGGGCACCAACGGCAGTTCGATACTGGCGACAAAGCCGCCGTCGGGATGATTGGCCAGGATCAGATTGCCGCCATGGCGTTCGGCGGCGCGACGCGCAATCGCCAGGCCCAGGCCGTGGCCTTGCGCCGTCTGGCCGGGTGCGCGATAGAACGGCTCGCCCAGTTGGCTCAGGTGCTCGGCGTCAACGCCGGGGCCGTGATCGCGCACGCTGATCAGGATGCGCTCGCCGTGCCGCTGCGCGTGCAGTTCGATGGGTTGGCCGGCCGGGTTGAAGCGCTGGGCATTGCGCAGCAAGTTATCCACGGCGCGTTCGATCATGGTCGGCCAGCCTTTAAGGCGCAGGTCGTCTTCAGTGGTCAATTGCACCACTTGTTCCGGCGCGCTGAGCTGGGCGTCCTTTTGCAACGTCTTGAGCAACGGGTTGAGGTCGACCTCTTCGGCGCTGGCGTTGTCGGCATCCACCCGGGCCAGTACCAGAATCTCACTGATCAAGGCTTCCAGGCGGTCGCATTCGCGGGTCAGGCGCGGCCACAGCTTTTCCCGTTCTTCGGGGCCGGCGCGCTCGGCCAGGGCCAGGGCAATACGCAAGCGGGCCAGGGGCGAGCGCAGTTCGTGGGAGACGTCGCGCAGCAATTGGCGCTGGCTGCCGATCAGGCTTTGCAGGCGTGCGCCCATGCGGTTGAAGTCGGTGGCCAGCACGCCGAATTCGTCGCGGCGGTTGGCCAACTGCGCCAGGCTGTTCTGCTGGTAGGTGGCTTGGCCCAGGTCATGCACCGCACCTCGCAAACGGCTGAGCGGGCGGGTGATAGACAGGGTCACCAACAGGCTGAACAACGTCAGCACCACCAGGGCGATGGCCAGGGCGCTGAACGGCCACAACAGGCTGCTGCGGTGCCAGGCGTCCAGCTCCGGGTGCGGAATGCGGTAGATCAGCAGGTAGGTGTCGCCGGTTTTTTCGCTGGTGTACTCGGCGGTCAGGCGTCGCCAGGGCAGATGCCCGTCCTTGCTGTCATTCTGCCGGGCTTCGAAGGCGGCGGCGCGACGCGGGAAGGTGCCGCGTACCACCGGCTCGCCGCCTTCGTTCAGCACTTGCACGTCAATGTGGTACTGGCGCTTGCGTTGCTGCAGCAAGTCCTGGGCAGCCTCTTCGCCCTGGGCTTCGTAGAGTTGCGTCCACTCTTGCGCCAGGTTGTTGAGGCCGGGGTGACGGCTGAGAATCCAGGCGTCCTGGTTCAGCATGTGCCCAAGCAGGATCGACAGCCCGGCAACCAGGGCGATGGCCAGCCAGAAACTGGCCAGGATGCGCCAGAACAATGAACGCACAGGAAACCCTCAAACAGGAAAAGCCCAGCGGCGCGAGCCACTGGGCTGGGAGCATTAACGCGAGGGCATTATTGCGCTTTTTGCGGCTGTTGCGCTTTCCAGGCCTTAAATTCCTTCCATTCGGCGCGGCGCTGCTCTTGCTGCTTGACGATCTCGTCGAACTTCTTCTGCTGGTCGGGGTTGAGCACGGCGCGGATGCCGGCCTGGGTTTTCTGCTTGCCGGCGGCGATCTCGTCCTGCATGGCTTTCTGGTCTGCGGCCGGCAGTTTATCCAGGTACTTTTGGGTCAGGTCTTTGCGAGCGTGCCATTGGTCGCCCATCAGCTTGCGGATCTGCTCGCGCTGTTCCTTGCTCAAGTCCAGCTGGCGGAACGGGCCGCCTTTACCACGCGGACCGTGTTCATCGTGGCCCGGGCCACCCATCATGTGGCCTTGCGGGCCGCCCATCGGGCCTGGGCCTTCCGGCATGGCGGCCATGGCAACGGTAGGCAGTGCAGCGGCGAACATCAGAGCGATAAGGGTCTTGCGCATGGTGATTCTCCTGTCTCTATTCCGGTGAGTCCGGATGTGAGTAGGTTACCCAGGGCAAGGTAAGCGGCGGTCAGGTGAGCGTAAAGCTTGGGTAAAGACGATTTCGCCGAAGGCTGACAAATCGCCGGTCTGCAGGAGCGAGGGGGACGCCTGGTTCTTGCTCGCGAAAAACGTCAACGATAACGCGGGCATTCTGGACGAGCGCGTTGCCTTTGCATTCTTCGCGAGCAAGCTCGCTCCTACAGTGGAGCGGCATGATGACTACAGGCTGTAATAGTAACCGCGGCTGCGCAGCGCCACGATCCGTGGACGGCCGTCCGGGTGTGGGCCGATCTTCTTGCGCAGGTTGCTCACGTGCATGTCCAGGCTGCGATCGTACAGGGTCAACTTGCGGCCCAAGGCGATTTGCGCCAGTTCCTGTTTATCCAGCGGTTCGCCGGGCTGACGCAGCAACGCTTCAAGCAGGCGGCTCTCGGAAACGGTAAGGGTGAATTCCTGTTCGTCGATGCTGACCACGCCGCGCACCGGGCTGAAGCACAAATCGCCCAGCTCCAGTTGGGTCGACACCGCAGCCGGGTGGCTGCGGCGCAGTACGGCACGCAAACGCGCGGTGAGTTCGCGCGGGTCGCAAGGTTTGGCCAGGTAATCGTCGGCGCCCAGCTCCAGGCCGAGGATGCGGTCCAGGGGTTCGCCCCGTGCCGACAGCATCAGCACCGGCAAGTCCGGATGATCGTTGCGCAACTGCTTGAGCAACTCCAGGCCGCTGCCGTCGGGCAGCATCACGTCGAGCACGACTGCCGCCGGAGCGGTTTCGGCCAAGGCTTTGCGAGCACTGGAGCCGTCATGGCAGGCGCGCACCTGGAAACCTTCCTGGCTCAGCCAACTGGTCAGCAGCTCACAGAGCTCCTGGTCATCATCTATCAGTAACAGCTCGCTCATGACTCACTCAATTTAGCCATTGTCGACGACGACGGTGCCCACCGCTGGCGAAGATGCCACACAGCAAGGCAATCAGTGCGACGCCCGCGCCGGTGACAAACCATTGCTGCTGTTCGGTCAACCATCGGGTCAAGGCGCCGTCCTGTGTCTCTTTGAGTTGCTGGGCCAGGCGTTGGTTCTCCTGGCGCAGGCGACTCAGTTGCGCGCTTTCGCGGGTGGCTTGCGCGCTTTGCAGCTGCTTGCTCAGTTCTTCGCGTAGCCCTTCGCTTTCTTTCAAACGTTGCTGCAATTCGGTGACCTGGCTGTGGGCACTCAAGGACAGCGGCGTGGAGCTGCCGCTATTCGAGGTTTCTTCAGCATGGGCCGTCGCCCCGAGTGTTAACACTGCCAACAGACACAACTGACGTAAGCGCATCGGAACTCCTGATTCCACACGAATATTCAGAATGTTGTCGGCAGGTTACCGGGAATAATGAGCCATTCGGCCGGCGCCCAACCATTTTGGTTCGGCGCCACCGGGCTCAAGGCAGGACTTGCTTGAACGGCTTGACCACGACATCAGCGTAGACGCCCGCCGCCACGAAAGGATCAGCCTTGGCCCACGCCTGGGCATCGGCCAGGGACGCGAACTCGGCGACGATCAGGCTGCCGGTGAAACCCGCTTCGCCCGGATCGTTGCTATCGACTGCCGGGTGCGGGCCGGCCAGTACGATGCGGCCTTCGGCTTGCAGCTGCTTAAGGCGTTCGATGTGGGCGGGCCGCACACTCAGGCGTTTTTCCAGCGAGTTGGCAACATCGGTGGCAATGATGGCGTAGAGCATGTCAGTCCTCGGTTTTCGGCGTGGTGGCGGCGGTGTCATGCAGGTGGCGAGACAGGTAGATGCCTTGGCCGACCAGGAACAGCAGGGTCATGGCCAGGCTGCCGAACACCTTGAAGTCGACCCAGTATTCCTGAAAGGTGAAGGCCACGAACAGGTTGGCGGCGCCGCAGAAGATGAAAAACACGATCCAGGCTACGTTCAAGCGTACCCAGATCGGCTCCGGCAAGGTCAATGCGTGGCCCATGATGCGCTTGATCAGCAGACGATCACCGATGAAGTGGCTGCCGATGAAGACCAGGGCGAACAGCCAGTTGACCACCGGGGCTTTCCATTTGAGGAAGGTTTCGCTGTGAAAGGCCAGGGTCAGGCCGCCGAACACCAAGCAGGCGACGAGGGTCAGCCACTGGCTTTTTTCCAGTTTGCGCTGGGAGATGAAGATGGCGCCGTACACCACAATGGAGCTGACGATCAGCACGGCGGTGGCGCTGTAGATGCCTCCGAAGGACAGCTCGTGACCGGCGATATCGATGACCCTGGGGTCGAGTTTGGTAACGATGAAAAACAGCAACAGCGGGATGAAGTCGATGAATTGTTTCACAGTAAGAGCCAGAAGCTGGATGTGGCGGCATAATAACAAACATCCTTGGTTGCGATAGCGCCAGCTGACTTGAGGTTACACACTCCCGTGAATGTTGATTTGCACTGCCACAGCACGGCCTCCGACGGCGCCCTGGCGCCTGCGGTACTGGTTGCGCGTGCGTTTGAAAAAGGCGTGCGAATCCTGTCGCTGACCGACCACGACACCCTTGAAGGCCTCGATGAGGCCCGCACGGCGGCCCATGCATTGGGCATGCAGTTGGTCAATGGCGTGGAATTGTCCTGCACCTGGGGCGGCGCCACCATTCATGTGCTCGGCTACGGTTTCGAGCAAAACGCCCCGGCCCTGGTGGCCGCCATCGCCCAATTGCACGATGGCCGCTGGCTGCGGTCCGAAGAAATAAGCCGCAAGCTCAGTCTCAAAGGCATGCCTGGCGCCCTCGACGGCGCCCGCGCTATCCAGCAGGAACTGGGCGACAGCGGCAATGCGCCGGCCCGTCCGCATTTCGCCGACTGGATGGTGCGTGAAGGTTTCGTCAAGGACCGCGCCGAAGCCTTCCGTAAATGGTTGGGCGCGGGCAAGCTGGGCGATGTGAAGCAACATTGGCCGACCCTGGAAGACACCGTCGCAACCCTGCGGGCTGCCGGGGCCTGGGTCAGCCTGGCGCATCCCTGGCATTACGATTTCACCCGCAGCAAGCGCCGCAAGCTGATCAGCGACTATATTGGGGCGGGCGGCCACGCGATCGAAGTGGTCAACGGCTATCAACCCGCCGATCAGGTCGGCAGCCTGGCGATCCTTGCCCGCGAATTTGGTCTGCTGGTCAGTGCCGGCAGTGATTTTCATGGCCCAGGCGGCTGGTCCGAGATCGGCGAGTATCGTCAGCTCCCGGAAGACCTGCCGCTGTTGTGGGGGCGATTCAAGCATGACCCCATTATTGCCACCGTCTGAGCAGGTAGAACACGTGAGTCAATTCTTCCAGATTCATCCGGAGAACCCCCAGGCGCGCCTGATCAAACAGGCCGTCGAGATCATTCGCGCCGGCGGCGTGGTGATCTATCCAACTGATTCGTCCTACGCCATCGGTTGTCAGATCGGCGACAAAGGTGCGGTCGAGCGGGTCAGACGCCTGCGCGATCTGGACAAGAATCATAACTTCGCGCTGATCTGCAGCGACTTGTCCCAGCTGGGGCTGTTCGCCAAGGTCGACACAGGCACCTTCCGCCTGCTCAAGGCGCATACGCCAGGGCCGTACACCTTCATTCTCAATGCCACCCGCGAAGTGCCGCGCCTGCTCCTGCACCCGAAGAAGCGCACCATCGGCCTGCGGGTGCCGGAGCATCCCATCGCGCTGGCGCTGCTGGCTGAGCTGGGTGAGCCGCTGATGAGCGTGTCGTTGATCATGCCGGGCGATACCGAGCCGCTGGAAGACCCGTACGAAATGCGCCAGTTGCTGGAGAAGCAAGTGGATCTGATCATCGACGGCGGCTTCGGGGGCGGCAAGGCGTCCACCGTGATCAACCTGGCCGACGGCGAGCCGGAAGTGATCCGCGTGGGTTGCGGCGACCCGACGCCGTTCATGGTCGAGGCCTGAGTGTCGGTCGTGGAAACCGCCGATCCCCAGGCGGGTGCCCAGCAGGAACTGCCATTTGCCATGGTCTACGGCCAGGCAGTCATGGAAATGCCGCTGGACCTGTACATCCCGCCGGACGCCCTGGAAGTCTTTCTTGAAGCCTTCGAAGGCCCGCTGGACTTGCTGCTGTACCTGATTCGCAAACAGAACATCAACATCCTCGATATTCCCGTGGCGGAAATCACCCGGCAGTACATGGGCTATGTCGAATTGATGCAGTCGGTGCGCCTGGAACTGGCCGCCGAATACCTGGTGATGGCCGCCATGCTCGCCGAGATCAAGTCGCGCATGTTGCTGCCGCGTTCGGAAACGGTGGAGGCTGAAGAAGATGACCCGCGCGCCGAGCTGATCCGGCGCCTGCAGGAATACGAGCGCTTCAAGGCGGCCGCCGAAGGCATCGACGGTTTGAGCCGGGTGGGCCGCGATGTGGTGGTGCCCAAGCTTGACGCCCCGGAAGCCCGCGCGCGCAAGCTGGTGCCCGACGTGAGTCTGGAAGAACTGCTGATGTCCATGGCCGAAGTACTGCGCCGTGGCGACATGTTCGAAAGCCACCAGGTCAGTCGCGAAGCGCTGTCCACCCGCGAGCGCATGAGCGATGTCCTGGAACGCCTCAAAGGCGGGGGCTTTGTGCCGTTTGTCGAGCTGTTCACTGCCGAAGAAGGGCGCCTGGGTGTGGTGGTGACCTTCATGGCGATCCTGGAACTGGTCAAGGAGTCGTTGGTCGAGCTGGTCCAGAATGAGCCGTTTGCGGCTATCCACGTGCGGGCGCGAGCCGAATAACGAGCTGAATCGATGAATCTGACTGAACCCCGCGAACTGGCGCCGTTGCTGGAAGCCTTTCTCCTGGCCTCGGGCAAGCCGCAATCCCTGGAGCGCCTGTTCGAACTCTTTGAAGAGGCCGAACGTCCCGAACCGCCTGTGTTCAAGAAAGCGCTGGAGATCCTGCGCAAGTCCTGCGACGGCCGCGCCTTTGAACTGCGTGAAGTGGCCTCCGGTTATCGCCTGCAGATCCGCGAAAAGTTTTCCCCTTGGGTGGGACGCTTGTGGGAAGAACGCCCGCAACGTTATTCACGGGCGATGCTGGAAACCATGGCGCTGATCGCTTATCGCCAGCCGATCACGCGGGGCGAAATCGAGGATGTGCGTGGCGTGGCGGTCAACAGCCATATCGTCAAGACGTTGCTGGAGCGCGAGTGGATCCGCATCGTCGGCTACCGTGACGTGCCCGGCAAACCGGCGATGTTCGCCACCACCAAAGTGTTCCTCGACCACTTCAACCTGAAAAACCTCGACGACCTGCCGCCGTTGGCCGAACTGCGCGAGATGGAAACCGAGCCGGTGCTGGATTTCGACGACGCCCCGGTCCCGGCAAGCTTGCAGGAACTGGCCGACGCCAGCGCCGAGCCGGAAGAGCCGAAGGACGAAACCAGTTTCCATACGTTGCTGCTGGAACTGGACGACATGGAGCAGGGCATCAAGACCGACTTTGATGATTTGCTGCGCGATGGTGCCGCCGAGCCGCAGACCCAGGTGAACGTTGAACCCGAGCCTGAAGTCGAAGAAGACATTCTCGGCGTCGCCGATGCCCGCGAAAAGCTGCTGGCCGCCGTCGCCGCCCTTGAACAACCGCCGCTGAGCGACGAAGAAGATGAAGCGCGGGCGCTGGCCGAAGCCATTGAGGCAGAGCGCCGCCAATTCGAAGACTGAGTCGCTGTCAAACGCTGCAATAGCCCTGTGGGAGCGGGCTTGCTCGCGAATGCGGTGTATCAGCCTGCACAGGTATCGCCTGGCACACCGCATTCATGAGCAAGCCCGTTCCCATAATTGATCGCCAGCGTCAGGGAGAAAATCATATGAGCTCCACCAAAGACCCCTGTATCAGCATTTGCAAGTTCAGCGACGACATCTGTGTCGGCTGCGGCCGCAACAAGCGCGAAATCCGTGCCTGGAAGAAACTCGACAAAGTCGACAAACGCACGGTTCTGGCCGAAGCCGAGCTGCGCCTGCTGGCCCTGGGTGCCACCGGTCGGCGGAAAAGCAAATGATTGCGCCTGGATCAGCTAGTCTCTGATGCGCAACGTGCGCCATGCGCGTATGATTCGCGACCCTTTGCCGACCTATTCGGTCAAAGCCCCGCTTTCAACACTCTTCAGGCCACGCCTGAATCGACCCACCGGGAGGTGCTTAAGATGAACGACAAAGACCAGAACGACAGCCAGGAAATCGGCCCAGCAGGCGAGAAACTGCAAAAGGTGCTGGCGCGTATCGGCGTGGGCTCGCGCCGCGACGTCGAAGCCTGGATCACCCAGAAGCGCATCAAGGTCAACGGCGTCGAGGCCACCCTTGGCCAGCGCGTCGACCTGCATGATGCAATCACCATCGATGGCAAGGTCATCAAGCGTGAAGAGGCGGCCGAATCGGTTCGCCGTGTGATCATGTACAACAAGCCCGACGGCGAAATCTGCACCCGTGACGACCCGGAAGGCCGTCCGACCGTGTTCGACAAGATGCCCAAGCCCAAAGAAGGCCGCTGGATCAACATCGGTCGCCTCGACATCAACACCACCGGCTTGCTGATGTTCACCACCGACGGTGAATTGGCCAACCGCCTGATGCACCCGTCCTACGAGATGGACCGTGAATACGCCGTGCGTGTACGCGGTGAAGTCGATGACGAGATGATCGAACGCCTCAAAGCCGGCGTGGTGCTGGAGGATGGCCCGGCCAAGTTCACCGACATCAAGCAGGCGCCGGGTGGCGAAGGCTTCAACCATTGGTACCACTGCGTGGTGATGGAAGGGCGTAACCGCGAAGTGCGTCGCCTGTGGGAATCCCAGGGCCTGGTGGTCAGCCGCCTGAAGCGCGTGCGTTTCGGCCCGGTGTTCCTGAACTCTGACCTGCCGATGGGCCGCTGGCGCGAAATGAGCCAGTACGAAGTCGACATCCTCAGTGCCGAAGTTGGCCTGACGCCGGTGGCCATGCCGCAGAT
This sequence comes from Pseudomonas sp., assembly GCF_030147005.1. GTDB lineage: Bacteria > Pseudomonadota > Gammaproteobacteria > Pseudomonadales > Pseudomonadaceae > Aquipseudomonas. Next base: position 4,073 of record NZ_JASLAW010000096.1, on the reverse strand, counting down.
GAACGCCAAGAGCAAAGACAAGCTTGAGCGTATGCAGCGTAAGTCCTCGCGCCCTGTACCGCGTACCGAGCGTGTGGCCCGCACCCTGCGCCCGGCGCTGAATGCACCGGCAACCGGCGGTCGTATCTCCCGTGAGCCGCAGATCGAAGGCGAGCGCCGCCCAACCGCGCCATCGCGTCAGGAAGGCGACCGTGCTCCGCGCACGCCGCGTCCTGCCCGTGGTGAGGCGCCAAGTGGCGGTCGCAGCAACCGTGGTGAAGCCGATCGCCCCGCCGACAACGCCAGCACCAAGCGCCCGGCCAAGCCGGCGGCGAACAAGCGCCCTGGCCCGAAACTGGTAGCGGACGAGCCATCGGGCAAACGCCGTGGTGCGCCGGCCGGTTCCGGTCAGCGTCCTGGTTTTGGTCGCAAGAAGCCGCAGTGATGCTTTAGGCACTGCACACAAAAACGCCAACCCTCAGGGTTGGCGTTTTTTTTGATCTGGAATACGGTCAAAACTGTGGGAGCAGGCTTGCTCGCGAATGCGGTCTGTCAGACACACATGCATGAGCTGATATCACCGCCTTCGCGAACAAGCCCGCTCCCACAGGGGGCCTTCATTGGTTTCAACAACAGTGATCAAAACGCAAAGGTGCCATCAAACACCGGCTTGTCATCCAGCGCCAACACCCCGCTGGCAAAGATCAAATCCAGGTGATGACTGCCTTTTTGCCCACCACCCAAACCCAGATGCAGCCCGCAGTGGCGCTCTTCAAAGCCTGCATTGCGCGCATACAAATCTTTCACGCCTTCGTTGGTGCCAATCCCCAGTTCTTCCACACGGCGGTTGGACGGGTTGGCATTGAGGTACTTGTTAAAGTCATCCGCCAGCCCCGGCACGTCGCTGGCCACGCTGCAGATGGTGGAGTTCTCGATCCACAATTCCAGGGGGGATTCCAGCACGCCGTATTTGCGCGCAAAGGGGATGGTGCTGAGAAACGTGCCGACAAACCGCACTTGCCCGTTGATGGCTTCGCTGTGGGTGGCGATCTCGCCGGGGGCCAGGTCGTGGTTGCCGACGCCGTTGATATTGGTCCACTTCTTGATGCTGCTCATCGGCGCTTCAAGGCGCGAGCCGTGTTTGTCGGTGAAGCTCAGCACAGTGGCTTCGGACATGCGCCGAATCAACGTGGCGTTGAGGTCGGCAATGCGCTGCGGTTCGACGCTGAAGGTGTCGTAAAAGTAGTCGCCGTAGTCCTTGAACAACAGCGACTTTTTCCAATGTTCGGCCATGACGCCCTGCAGCGCGCGGATAAAGTCCGGGCCTTCGGCACGTGGGTTGGGCAGGGTCGAGGAATCGTAGAGAAACAGGTACAGGTCGCAGGCTTCGATGGCCTGGGCCAGGGATTCGCTGGCGCTCAGGTCCAGGCGCTGCACCTGGAAATTGAAGCGGGCGGCGCTGCCATGGGTGATTGCCTGGGCGATGGCGTCGTAGCGCTCGGTATGCCCCAGCAGCACGGTAGGGCGGCTCAGGCCTTTGAGGGCCGGGTGGTGAGCGAGGTAGTAGAGAAAGTGTTCAACGGCGCGGGCCTTGTCCATGACGGGTGTCCTTCGGTGCCTTGGGTAAGGGGGCAGGTGCCGTGCACGGCACCTGCCGGATGCCTGCCGGTGTTTAGAATGGCCACATCGCGGTGCCAAATGGCACAACGGCATCGGCTTGCATCATTTCAACGGCGGCCTCATGGGTCGGCGCTTCAAACCAATCGTCGAGTTGCAGTTCGGTTTCCAGGTCTTTTTCCAGTGCTTGCATGGTGTATCTCCTAAAGGACGTTGTTTGAGATCGGCTTGCCGGCGGGCTTCACCGGCAAGTCCAGAGAACCTAGGAGAGAGTGTTTCAAAATGCAAAATATTTATTGACACCGTTTCATTTGGATTTTTTCTTCTGTTTTTTTGGCGCTTTTTTTATCGAGGCAAAACAGCTGATTAGCTGAACCGATTCTTCAGTAAGGCCTGACTGACAATTTTCCGTAACCGGTCGTTTTAGCCTGGCTGTAAAGCAGGATTTCCGCTGCGTCACGTTAAGTTTACGGTGTTGGCCGACTGTCACAGAGTGCAAAACCTGTGTAAGGAATAGCTGACAGATTGCCAAGTGCTCCCTTGCGGTGCGTGCTCAAGCTGTCGAGCGGTGTACAATGCGCCGCGTTTTACTGTGACCCCCTTGCGTATCCGCGCAAAGGCCAAGACCTCAGGGTTTATCCGCCCTGATCACTCCGCCTGGCCACGAGCCGGACGGGTTCGATTTCGTCACAGATAAAAACAAACAGGTGACGCATGACCGCTAGAAAGACGCTGTACTCCTGGTGCCTGCGCTGGGGTTTGAGCGGCGCTGCTTGAGTCGGTAATTCAAGGCAGCAACCTGCATTCAACCTCTTCAAACCTTGCGTGAGACCCTTTTCATGAGTGGACCCCATTCCTCTTCAGGCGAGCTGAAACGCGGCCTGAAAAATCGGCATATCCAGTTGATCGCCCTGGGTGGCGCCATCGGCACCGGTCTGTTCCTCGGTTCGGCCGGGGTACTCAAATCCGCCGGCCCGTCGATGATCCTGGGCTATGCCATCTGCGGCTTTATCGCCTTCATGATCATGCGCCAGCTCGGCGAAATGATTGTCGAAGAGCCGGTCGCAGGCTCCTTCAGCCATTTTGCCCACAAGTACTGGGGCGGTTTCGCCGGCTTCCTGTCGGGCTGGAACTGCTGGATTCTGTACATTCTGGTGGGGATGTCCGAGCTGACCGCAGTCGGCAAATACGTGCATTACTGGTGGCCGGAGATCCCGACCTGGGTCTCGGCGGCGGCATTCTTCGTGCTGATCAACCTGATCAACCTGGCCAACGTCAAAGTGTTCGGTGAAGCCGAGTTCTGGTTCGCGATCATCAAGGTGGTGGCCATCGTCGGCATGATTGCCTTGGGCAGCTACCTGCTGGTCAGTGGCAGCGGCGGGCCGCAAGCCTCGGTGAGCAACCTGTGGGACCACGGCGGCTTCTTCCCCCACGGCGTGGGCGGGTTGGTGATGGCCATGGCGATCATCATGTTCTCCTTCGGCGGCCTGGAAATGCTCGGCTTTACCGCCGCCGAAGCGGACCAGCCGCGCACCGTGATCCCCAAGGCGATCAATCAGGTGATCTACCGCATCCTGATTTTCTACATCGGCGCGTTGGTGGTGCTGTTGTCGTTGACGCCGTGGGACAGCCTGCTGGCCACCCTTAACGCCTCCGGCGATGCCTACAGCGGCAGCCCGTTCGTGCAGGTGTTCTCGATGCTGGGCAGCAACACCGCCGCGCATATCCTTAACTTCGTGGTATTGACGGCGGCGCTGTCGGTGTACAACAGCGGCACCTACTGCAACAGCCGCATGCTGCTGGGCATGGCCGAGCAGGGCGATGCGCCGAAAGCGCTGGCGAAGATCGACAAGCGCGGAGTGCCGGTGCGTTCGATCCTGGCCTCGGCGGCGGTCACGCTGGTAGCGGTGTTGATGAATTACTTCATTCCGCAACATGCGCTGGAGCTGCTGATGTCGCTGGTGGTGGCCACATTGGTGATCAACTGGGCAATGATCAGCTTCTCCCATCTCAAATTCCGCCAGCACATGAACCGTACCGGCCAGGTGCCGTTGTTCAAGGCGCTGTGGTACCCGTATGGGAACTACATCTGCCTGGCGTTTGTGGTGTTTATCCTGGTGATCATGCTGATGATTCCGGGGATCCAGCTGTCGGTGTACGCGATCCCGGTGTGGGTGGCGTTTATGGCGGTGTGTTACTGGATCAAGAACAAGCGCAGGGCGCAGCATTCCTTGACGGCGGCGGCCCTGACCGCAAAATAAACGCCAAATTGTGGGGGCGAGCTTGCTCGCGAACGCGGTGGAAGAGTCAGCATAGCGGCAGCTGACACACCGTCTTCGCGGGCAAGCCCTAATGCCAGTCAGTTAAGACAGAACCGGTCCCTGTGGCGAGGGAGCTTGCTCCCGCTGGACTGCGTAGCAGTCCCATTTTTGGGGCCGCTTCGCGCCCCAACGGGAGCAAGCTCCCTCGCCACAGGT
>NZ_JASLAW010000067.1 GCF_030147005.1 Pseudomonas sp. | reverse complement strand
GAGCTTGCTCCCGCTGGACTGCGCAGCAGTCCCATTTTCTGGGGTCGCTTCGCGGCCCAGCGGGAGCAAGCTCCCTCGCCACAGGCCGACGGTTGCCTGCTCTAGCGCTTAACTGACTGGCATTGGGGCTTGCCCCCGATTCTGTTGAAAACAGTCGGCTTCGAATTTCACGGCAGAAAAGTACGCGCCTGAGATTGAAATCTGAGTTTTGCGCAGAAGGTTGATGAGTCTGATTTCACGTATCAGCGTGCAAAAGAGGTGTTTTCATCCATCAATATTCGAGCGCTTTGGGCAAGCCGACTTTTTCAACAGAATCCCCCGAAAGCAGTCTTTCAGGCGCTGCACATCCAGGATCAATCACCGCCCCCGATCACGCCGCAGCAATTTCCTCACCCGCGCCACCAACGCCTTGGCGTCGAACGGCTTGAGCAAGTAGTCATCCTCATGCAGTTCCAGCCCGCGCAGACGATCTTCAATGCCATCGGGCGTGGTCAGGAACAGCACGGGCGTTTCTCCCCGCTGGCGAATCGCCTGCTGCAACTTCCAGGCATTCAGGCCTGGCAGCATCACGTCCAGGATCACCAGGTCGTAAACGGTGCTTTCCACAAAGCGCTGCGCCGCCATGCCGTTGGCTGCCACCTCCACGCCGAAACCGGCTTCGCTCAGGCCCTGGGCCATGCGTTGCGCCAGTTGCGGCTGGTCTTCCACTAACAACACCTGCATGCCTTACCTCTGGGTTTGATTACAAACCTGTCATCAAATTGTGCGGCTTTTGACCACGTCCACTGGCTACCGTGACGGCCTGTCTTCTGGAGCGTTCACCATGTTTCGCACTGCCTTGTTCCTGAGCCTCGCCGTGGCGACCGCCGCTCAAGCGACGCCACAATTGCCACGCCACGCCGAGCTGGATTTACGCACCGCGCGCCAATTGGCCGATGCCAGCCTGGCTCACTGCAACGCCGCGCTGACCGTGCTCGACCGTGGCGGCAACCTGTTGCTGAGCCTGCGCGCCGACGGCGTCGGCCCACACAACAGCCTCGCCAGCCAACGCAAGGCCTACACGGCGCTGTCGACCAAAACCCCGACCCGGCTGTTTGCCGAGCGTGCGCGCAACAACCCCGAGGCCGCCAACCTTAACAGCTTGCCTGAATTGCTGTTGCTCGGCGGTGGCGTGCCGCTGTTCGCCGAGGCCGAACTGGTCGGCGCGCTGGGCATCGCCGGTGCCGGCGGCGCAGCGCAGGACGAAGCCTGCGCCGTACAGGCCGCCGAGCAACTGGGCTTGAAAATCACCCCTTGATTCCCCCCGCCAAAAAGGACTTCTCGATGAAAACCCTAAGCATGACCCTCGCCGCCCTCAGCCTGAGCGGCCTGTGCAACCTGGCCCTGGCCGCCGGCAACCCGCTGAGTGTGCATGTGCTCAACCTGGAAAATGGCCTGCCAAGCGCCGGCGTCAGCGTGACCCTGGAAGAACACGTGGGCGACCAATGGCAGTCGCTGTCCCAAGGCGTGACCAACCAACAGGGGCGCATCGCCGAGCTGTTCCCCGCCGATCGCAGCATGAAGCCGGGCGAGTACCGCGTGGTGTTCAAGACCGGCGACTATTACAAGAAAGCCAACCGCGAAACCTTCTTCCCCGAAGTGCCGGTGATTTTCCAGGTCAAGCAGACTGACCAGCACTACCACATCCCGCTGTTGCTCAGCCCTTACGGGTTCTCCACCTATCGCGGTTCATAGGCCCGCAGCCAGCCGCAGGCCATTGAGGTCGAGTATCTCAATGGCGCCGTAGCTCAGGCCGATGATGCCCTGTTGCTCCAGCGTTTTGAGCAGGCTGTTGATGGTCTGGCGCGACAGGCCCAGCATCGCCGCGAGGTCTTCCTGGGGCAGCTGCAACACCCGCCGGGTCTGCTCTACCTCACCGTAGCCTTCAGCGATCATCAACAGCCGATGGGCCAACCGCGCCGACGCGGGCATCAGGCTCATCTGTTCGATATTGATTAACGACAAGCGCAGCTTGTGGCTCATCAACAGGGCCACATCGCGCCAATACGCCGGTTGCCGCTCGAGGATGCCGAGCATCGCCAACTGCGGCACCTGCAACAGTGTGCACGGCCCCGTGGCGAGGGCATCGTGGGTACGCGGCAGGTTGTCGAACAGGCAGATTTCGCCGAACCAGTAAGGCGTCTCCACCAGGCTCAGCACCGCTTCCTTGCCCTGGGCATTCACCGCGCTGATGCGCACCGTCCCTTCCAGCACCGCATACAGGCCACACGGCGGATCGCCGCGCTTGAACAGAAACTGCCCCGCCGTCAGCGAGCGCAACCGCGCCGCCGCCAGCAGGCTACGCTGCAGGTGTGCCGGCAGGTGGCGAAACCAGTGGCCGCTGGCCAAGTGCGCGTGCCATTTCCCTGTGTCCATGCGAACTCCGAAGATTGTCGCCCAGTTGACAGTTAGGCGCCGGCTGACAAGGCATGATCAAACATCCTACAGGAGGGACAACAATGAAAAGCCTCGTCGACCACCTCAGTCAATACGCCGCCTACCACCGCGACCCACGCAATATCGCCAGCCATTTCATCGGCATTCCATTGATCGTGGTGGCGGTCGCCGTGCTGCTGTCTCGCCCCGAATGGCCGGTTGGCGGGCTGTGGATTTCACTGGCGGTGGTGCTGGCGTTGTTCTCGGCGTGGTTTTACCTGCGCCTGGAGCTGGCCCTGGGTGTGTGGATGACGCTGCTGATGGGTTTGTCGGTATGGGCCGGGCATGTGCTGGCGGCGCAGAGCACGACGGTGTGGTTGAGCAGCGGTATCGGGATGTTTGTGGTGGGCTGGGTGATTCAGTTTGTCGGGCATTACTACGAAGGCAGGAAACCGGCGTTTGTGGATGATGTGTCGGGGCTGATCGTGGGGCCGTTGTTTGTGGTGGCGGAGTTGGCATTTCTGGTGGGGTTGCGCCAGGAATTGAAGCAACAGATTGAAGCGCGTTCGGGGGCAGTTCTGCTGCGCACGGCCTGAATGTGGGAGCGGGCTCGCTCGCGAAGGCGCAGTGTCAGTGGATACATCATCAACTGATAAGACCGCCTTCGCGAGCAAGCCCGCTCCCACACAAGCCCGATCCCACAAGGGGATGTTGCTCTGGTGTCAGGCCTTCTGCCAGACCTTGGGCTTGAAGAACAGAGTTTCGCCACGGGCCAGACCGGTGAGGCTGTCGTGGTCTTTCACCACTTCGGCTTCGATCAGCTCGGGCTGGCCTTCGACTTTCAAGGTCACCCGCGTGGTCGCACCCAGCGGCCGGATATCCCGCACCTCAGCGGCATGGTGATCCTCAAGCTCATGCCGCGACAACGACACTTCGTGCGGGCGGAACAACAGGTGTTTGTCTTCGCCCAAATGCAAGCGGTTGGAGTCGCCGAGGAAGTGATACACAAAATCGCTGGCCGGGTTTTCGTAAACGTCGCCCGGTGAGCCGATCTGCTCGATCACGCCCTTGTTCATCACCACGATACGGTCGGCGACTTCCATGGCCTCCTCCTGGTCGTGGGTCACGAACACTGAGGTCAGGTTGATGTCTTCGTGCAAGCGCGCCAGCCAGCGGCGCAGCTCCTTGCGCACCTTGGCATCGAGGGCGCCGAAGGGTTCGTCCAGCAGCAGCACTTTGGGCTCCACCGCCAGCGCACGGGCCAGGGCGATACGTTGGCGCTGGCCACCGGAGAGTTGTTCCGGGTAGCGATCAGACAGCCAATCGAGCTGCACCATGTTCAGCAGTTCGTGAACCTTGCTCGCGATCTGGCTTTCGGTGGGGCGCTGGCTTTTGGGCTTCATGCGCAGGCCGAAAGCAACGTTGTCGAACACGGTCATATGGCGGAACAGCGCGTAGTGCTGGAACACAAAGCCCACATTGCGATCACGCACATCGTGGCCGGAAACGTCCTCGCCGTGGAACACGATGCTGCCGTCATCCGGGGTTTCCAGGCCTGCGATGATGCGCAGCAAGGTGGTCTTGCCGCAGCCGGACGGACCCAGCAACGCCACCAGCTCGCCACTCTGGATATCCAGGTTGATGCTGTTCAGGGCCTTGAAGGCGTTGAAGTTCTTGCTGACATTACGGACTTCGATCGACATGACTTATTCCTCACCGGCGCTGTTGCGCAGGCGGTTGATTCGGTTCTCGCTCCACTGCTTGAGCAGCAGGATAAAGAGCGCCAGGATCAGCAACAGGCTGGCCACCGCGAAGGCGGCGACGTGGTTGTATTCGTTGTAGAGAATCTCGACATGCAGCGGCAGCGTGTTGGTGACGCCACGGATATGGCCGGACACCACCGACACCGCGCCGAACTCACCCATGGCCCGCGCGGTACACAGCACCACGCCGTAGATCAGGCCCCACTTGATGTTCGGCACGGTGACATGCCAGAACATCTGCCAGCCGTTGGCACCGAGCAGGCGCGCGGCTTCTTCTTCCTGGGTGCCCTGCTCCTGCATCAGCGGGATCAGCTCACGGGCCACGAATGGCACGGTGACGAAGATCGTCGCCAGCACGATGCCCGGCAGCGCAAACACAATCTGGATGTCGTGATCCGACAGCCACGGCCCGAACAGCCCCTGGGCGCCGAACATCAGCACGTACACCAGCCCTGCGATCACTGGCGACACCGAGAACGGCAGGTCGATCAGGGTCACCAGCAGGCTTTTGCCACGGAATGAATATTTGCTCACGCACCATGCGGCGCTGACACCAAACACCAGGTTCAGCGGCACCGAGATCAGCACCGCGATCACCGTGAGCTTGAGCGCCGACAAGGCATCGGGTTCGAAGATTGCAGCGAAGAACGCCCCCAGGCCCAGTTTCAGTCCCTGGGAGACCACGATAAACAGCGGCAGCAGCAGGAACAGCGCAAAGATCAACCAGCCAAGACCGATCAGGACTCGCCGCGATGTTGCACTGCCGCGGCGGGCGGCGTTGGTGGAGGCCGCGTAAATAGACGATTGGGACATGTTCGCGCCTCCTTATGGGGTTTCGATGC
>NZ_JASLAW010000252.1 GCF_030147005.1 Pseudomonas sp. | reverse complement strand
GGAGCAAGCTCCCTCGCCACAGGGACCGGTTCTGTCTTAACTGACTGGCATTAGGGCAAGCCCGGCTCCCACATTGAAATGCCATCAACTGTGGGAGCCGGGCTTGCAGATAGAACTCAGCTGCCGTAGCGCTTGCTCGCCTCAATCGCCAAGCCGCTGCCAATGCTGCCGAAGATGTTGCCTTCCACATGCCGCGCATTCGGCAGCATCGCCGAGATGCTGTGGCGCAGCGCCGGGATGCCGCTGGAACCACCGGTAAAGAACACCGTGTCCACCTGCGCCACGCTCACCGAAGCATCGTTGAGCAACTGCGTCACGCTGCCCCGCACGCGCTCGAGCAGGTTGTCGATGGACGATTCGAACAGGGCCCGCGTGAGGTCAACGCTCAGGCCCGGTTCAACCCGGTCCAGCGGTACATGGCGGCTGTCTTCGTGGGTGAGCTGGATCTTGGTTTCTTCCACTTCCATCGCCAACCAGTGCCCGGCGCGTTGTTCGATCAGCTTGAACAAACGGTCGATGCCGCCGGTGTCTTCGATGTCGTAGCGCATGCTCCCCAATGCCAGCTGGGATTTTTGCGAGTACACCGAGTTGATGGTGTGCCAGGTGGCCAGGTTCATGTGGTGGCTGGTGGGCATGTAGGCCCCGCTTTTCATGCGGCTGCCGTAGCCGAACAGCGGCATCATGCCGGCCAGGGAAAGTTGTTTGTCGAAGTCGGTACCGCCGATGTGCACGCCGCCGGTGGCGAGGATGTCGCTCTGGCGGTTGTCGTTGTGGCGCCGCTCCGGAGACAGGCGCACCAGCGAGAAGTCCGAGGTACCTCCGCCAATGTCGACGATCAGCACCAACTCTTCTTTCTCGATGGTGGACTCGTAGTCGAAGGCCGCGGCGATCGGTTCGTACTGGAAGGAGATGTCCTTGAAGCCGATCTTGCGCGCCACGTCCACCAGGGTGTTTTCGGCTTCCTGGTCGGCCATGGGGTCGTCATCGACGAAAAACACCGGGCGGCCCAGCACCACTTCCTCGAACTCACGGCCGGCGGTGGCTTCGGCGCGGCTCTTGAGCTGGCCGATAAACAGCGCCAGCAGGTCGGTGAACGGCATGGCCGTGCCGAGCACGCTGGTGTCGTGCTTGATCAGCTTGGACCCGAGCAGGCTCTTGAGCGAGCGCATCAGCCGGCCTTCGTAGTTTTCCAGGTATTCGTGCAGGGCCAGGCGGCCGTAGACCGGGCGGCGCTCCTCGAAGTTGAAGAACACCACCGACGGCAAGGTGATCTTGTCGTCCTCCAGCGCGATCAGCGTCTCCATGCCGGGGCGGATCCAGCCGACGGTGGAGTTGGACGTGCCAAAGTCGATGCCGCAGGCGCGGGCCGGGGATGGGTTTTTCATGTCTATCGGGTTCCGGTTGAAAAACGGCCGCGCAGTGTATGCCAGTCGCGGGCAGATGCGTAGGCCGGTCATCCGCTAAATAGCGCGGGTCGTTCACCTTGAAAGCGCGCCAATCGCCCCCACATCCTTTGCATACGTCAGGTGGCCGCCTTACAGGTCACCGATAACACTTTTGACGCACTCCCTGGCCACAACACTCAACAGGTGCAAAGCAGCGCACGTTGTGCCCCAGGCCGTGCGATCCCGATGAAGGATGGTGATACTCCGATGGATTTCAAAGACTACTACAAGATTCTGGGTGTCGCGCCCACGGCTGACGACAAGGAAATAAAGGCGGCCTACCGCAAGCTCGCGCGCAAATACCACCCGGACGTGAGCAAGGAAAAAGACGCCGAAGCCAAGTTCAAGGACGCGTCCGAAGCCTATGAGGCGCTGAAAAGCGCGGACAAGCGCGCCGAATACGACGAGCTGCGCAAATACGGCCAGCATGGCCAACCGTTCCAGGGCCCGCCAGGGTGGCAGAGCCGTGGCGGTTATGGCGGCGGCGGTCAGGGCACCGAGGATTTCTCGGACTTCTTCAGCTCGATTTTCGGCAATCGTGGCGATGCCTTCGGCGGCGGCCAGCGCCGTAGCGCCGGGCGCAACGGCCAGGATGTGGAAATGCAGCTGGCGGTGTCCCTGGAAGAGACGCTGTCCAACGAGGCCAAGCAGATCAGCTTCCAGGTGCCGCAGTACGACGCCATGGGGCGCCACGTCAGCAATACCACCAAAAGCCTGAACGTGAAGATCCCCGCCGGTGTGGCCGATGGCGAGCGTATCCGCCTCAAGGGCCAGGGCGCGCCGGGGATTGGCGGTGGGGCCAATGGCGATCTGTACCTGATCATCAAGTTCGCCCCGCACCCCAAGTTCCAGGTGGACGGCCAGGACCTGGTCATCGAGCTGCCCCTGGCGCCCTGGGAATTGGCCTTGGGCACGGAAGTCGCGGTGCCGACCCTCACCGGCAAGATCAACCTCAAAGTGCCGGCCGGCAGCCAGAACGGCCAGCGTATGCGCGCCAGAGGCCACGGCCTGATGAGCAAGGACAAGCCGCGCGGCAGCCTGTTCGTGCAGCTCAAGGCCGTGATGCCCAAACACCTCGACGATGAGGTCAAGGCGCTGTGGGAGGCGCTGGCGCAAAAGGCTGCTTTTGATCCGAGAGAAACCTGGAATCGCTGACCCACACTCGTCAGCGCGAACAATATATATGCTTTGGAAAAAGGGTCGTTCTATAGGCTGAGGGCTTTATGCTCAGTCAAGGAATGACCCGATATGACTTCGCCCACCACCGCTCCCATCCCCCCCGTCCCCACCCCCGAAGGCAGGCTCAATGCCGACCTTCGGGGTGTGCATTACGATTTTCTCAAGGCCCGGGTGTCGCCCTGGTTCATCCAGGGTTCCAGGCAGCGCCAGGAAGAACTCAGCGATGAGCAACTGCTGCAACTGCCCAGTTGGTACGTCAGCGCCACAGGCCAGCAAAAGGCCGCCCTGGCGGACAGCCACACGCGTTTTCGTGAGTCGCTGAACCAGGTTGAGTTCGTACTGGGCGGCATCCAGGACGTTTTGGCGTTTGCCCAGGCGCCGCTCACAGACGCGATCAAGCAACGATTCAATCTGGATGTGGACGTCAAGAACGTCTATTTCGCACGTAAATACGCCCCCGCGAGTCGCAACGATTTCTGGGGCGCGTTTGTCTTCGATCAGCAAAACGACCCCAGCACCCGCTATGAATACAGGGCGATGAACCTGCTGGAAGCGGCGCTGGCCAACTTCGCGCCAGAAGACGAAAAACCGCTGCCCTGCAACGATTGCCACATCATCACCCGGTGGGGCCATTACGAGGGCGAGGTCGTCCCCACGTTTGAGGTGCTCAAGGCCCATGCCGTGCCGATTGCGCCCCATGACTTCGCCAAACTCTGCCGCGAACTGGACCTGGGTGGGCTGTACCAGGCGCATATCAAGGCCATCGTGCAGCCTCAGGCCGACACCGAACGCAAGGCGCTGGAACGCCAGCTGGATGAGCATCAGCGCCAGTTACTGGCACTGAGCACCGAGGTCGCCCGCCATGGTTTCGCCAAGGCCCCGGACGCCAGCAAGGTCGCCCAAGGCATCAGCGACGATGCGTACCAAATGCTCAAGCAACTGATTGCCGGCCAAAGCGACGTCACCCTCGACGGCAGGCCAGTGACGGTGACGGGGTTGAAAGTCTTCAACGTGGAGCTGGTCGGGCCGTTACTGTTCGGGCCGTGGCGCGAGAGCAGCGAGCGGGTCGAACGCCTGGTGGCCTACCTGCCCAATGACCCGCAGCAACCGCTCAGGGAATATGCCTCGAGCGCCGACTTCATGGTCGATTTGCGTACGCGATTGCACAGTGTTTCCTACCGGCGTTTTTTCAGTCGTTTCGTGCCGCAGCGTCAGCAGGGGGTGTTCTTTAAACACTTCAATGCCTTGTACCAGCCCGATGCGGGCAATGGGGTACAAGGCGATTACCCGCTCCAGGCCAACCCGGCGAGGCTGCCGCTGGATGAAGCGAGCATTGTCGGCAACCTGTGGCAGCACCAGCGGCAACAGCAGATCCAGAAGATCATCGGCGATGCCAGAGCCGTTGCCGTACCTACCGAAACCGAAGACCGCAACGCCCGGCTCGCCCGCCTGCAAAGCTTCGAGGACGCGGTGCTCAATGTGTTCAACCTGGCGGCGTTCGTCTTGCCGGGGTTGGGGCCGATCATGCTGGCCGTGGGCATGGCGCAAATGTGCGACGAGGTATTTGAGGGCATCGAAGCGTACGAGGAAGGCGATATCAGGCAGATGTGGGCGCACTACGCCAGCGTGGCCCTGAATGCGGGGTTCATCGCCAGCGGCGGCGTGGTGCTGCCCAAGGTGCGCTGGGTCAGTTCGATTGACCACCTGAGGCCGGTCACGCTGCCGACAGGCCAGCAAAAACTCTGGAACCCAGACCTCTCGGCGTACGAGACCCCGGCCAGGCCGGCGCCGGACGCCAAGCCCGATGAACTGGGGTTGTATCGGCACGAAGGCCAGACAATCGTGCCGATCGAGGGCAAACACTACAGCCTCAAAAAGGACGCGAACACCGGCCAATACCGCATCCAGCACCCCACCCGCCCCGAGGCCTATGCGCCGCACGTGGAGCATAACCAGGCGGGTGCCTGGAGCCATGAAGCCGAAGAACCCCTGACCTGGGACGCAGCGACATTGAGACGACGCATGGGGCTTGAGCATGCGTCGCTCAGCACCGAACAGCTGGAGCAGGCCCAGGCGGCCAGTGGCGTGGCGCCCGATGTGTTGCGTCAGGCCTTTGTCGAGCAGGAGCCCGCGCCGTTGCTGCTGCTCGATACGCTTGAGCGGTTCAAGCTCCATCAAGAGCTCACCACCTTCGTCGAGCAGATGAAAAGCACCGACCCTGCGGTGTATGCCAAGGCCGACCCGGCGTTTCAACTGCACATGATGCAGCGCCGTGGAATGCTGCCCGACACACCGCCGCTCAGGGTGATCGACAGCAATGGCCGGGTGCTCTGGGACGCCCCCTCGGTGCTGACGCAACCCCGACGCGTTATCGCGCTGCATGAGAACGCGTTGTCCGCTGGTGAATTGATCAAAGACGTGCTGCTCACGCTGGAGGGCCTGGACCCGACGCTCGAGCAGATCCCCGGAGAGCCCGCCGATTCGCTGTACGTGAGGGCCGCCAAGGTCCGGCTGGCCATCGGTCACGCTGTCGACAGCTTCAAGCTCGGCATGCTGGAGGAACGTTATCAAGCGCGTACCCGTACCGATAATGCAGACGTGCAGCGTCTGCAGGATGCCCACCCCAAGCTGCCGACGTCGGTCGCCGAGCAGTTGATCGCCAGCCTCGGCGCCGAAGACTTGCAGTTGCTGCGCACCACTCGGCGGTTGCCCGAATGGTTGGCCGAGCACGCGAACTGGTACGCGCAGCAAACGCGGATGTCCCGTGCTTATGAGGGGCTTTACCTGGACACCCTGACCAGCATCGACAGCCAGCGGCTGGCCTTGCGCACCCTTGAAACGTTACCCGGATGGCGACGGGGAACGCGCGTGGAGCTGCGGCATTATTCGGCCCAGGGCACGCTGCTGGATGCCATCGGCGCCGTGGATTCGCCGGTCAGCAAGACCCTGATCCTGCAAGAGAACGGTCAATTCTCGGCGCGTATCCCAGGGGATTTCTATACCGCGGCCTGGGACGCTTTATCGGCCGTCGAGCGCCAGCAACTCGGGTTCAGCGAGGCCGGGCAGCTCAAGCAAGGCATTCAAAAAAGCCCGTTGTCCCGCGACCGGTTCAGTACGGTGCTGGAGGACCATCCGCAAACTCGTCCGGCCTACGACCCCGCCATGCGTTTGCTGGGCGGTGGCCCTGGGGTGCGACAGTTGCTGTCTGGCGCGGCTAACGTGTTTCTCTCCGCTCAAGCACGGGTGCGCAAACTCTTCCCCACGTTTACCGATGAACAGGTCAGCGCCTTTATCGAGTCGCTGGGCGAGCATGTGCGGGCAGGGTTGGGGCATTGGGAAAACGAATACGCGACGCTGAAAAACCAGCTCAAAGCGTGGGTGCAGGCCAACCCCCCGGCCGTCACGGAAGCGGCGGGAACGCACGCGGAGGCGATCGCCAAGAAAATAAAAAGCTGCTGGCGCCGGGAGACCGGGTCGGAGCTGAAATTGCTCAT
Source organism: Pseudomonas sp. (assembly GCF_030147005.1). Classification (GTDB taxonomy): domain Bacteria; phylum Pseudomonadota; class Gammaproteobacteria; order Pseudomonadales; family Pseudomonadaceae; genus Aquipseudomonas. The sequence goes on along the minus strand of NZ_JASLAW010000252.1, from coordinate 37,302 downwards.
GCAGCAAAAAGAACTGCCGGCATTAAGCGCCGACTTCAGCCATGTCGACACGCTTTCGATCTATAAGGGCGCCTGGTCCCCGGCGAGCGATGTGTTCCTCAAGAATTTTGCGCATCTCAAACGTTTGACCCTCGAAGCCAGGCTGGAGGCATTACCCGATGTGATCGGCGACATGAACAGGTTGACCACCCTCAACCTGCGCTCGAACAGAATCCGCCTGGACGCACAAAGCGCCGCCAGACTGAGTGGCCTGCGCAGCCTTGAAACACTCGACCTTGCGGGCAACCCTCTGACAATGACGCCCGACTTCAGTGGCATGGCAAGACTGAAAAACCTGGACCTGCACAACACGCAGATCGAGCAGTGGCCCATGGGCTTACTGAACCAGGCCGGCCTGGAAAACGTCGATTTACGCTTTAACCAATTGCGCGAGGTGCCGCAGGCGCACCTCAACCCACCGGCCGATCAGCTCAGGGCGGTGGCGCGCATCAATGGTGTCACGCTGCTTCAGGGCAACCCGTTTCCGGCCGATTACTGGCAGCAACTGGACAGCTTTTGGCAGCGCGTGGCCGAGGCTTTCCCCGACGTGGCGCAGGCCGCCAATCCCGACGCGTTTTCCAGCTATAACCCGTGGGTCGCCAAGATTCGTCGGATGTACCCCGACAAAAGCACACGCCAAGCGCGTGAGTTTTTCTGGGCGCTCGGCGAGGACGCGCAAGCGCAATTGCTCAGCCGCGAACAAGCGTTCGATGTGCTGCAACGGCAGTTGAACGCCTGGTCGGACACGGGTGGCGGCGAACGCCAGCGCTACATCCGCGCCCGCGACACCCACCCTGCAAACCGAAGTGATCGGCTCAAGGCCGTCGACCGCATATTGAGCTGCTGGCGCCAGGAAACCCCGCAGGTGCGCGCCCATGACGGCACCCCCATCGGGCTTGAGCTCGACCTGAGTGGTCTGCAACTGCACAGCTTGCCGGACCTTGATGTGGACTTCAGCCACGTGGGCTCGCTCAAGTTGAATAACATGAGCCTGAGCACATCGCCGGAGGGCTTCCTGGCACGCTTCAAACACCTGCGCCGCTTGTACATGACCGACAACCAGCTCAGGGAACTGCCCCCGGCCGTGGGCGAAATGAACGGGCTGACCATCCTGGACCTGCGCAACAACCTCATGAGCCTGACCCCTGAAACTGCCGCGATTGTGTCTGGGCGAGTCACGCTCAGGGGGTTGATCCTGAGCGGCAACCGCCTTGGAATAACGCCGGACTTCAGTCAAATGCCGGACATGCGTTCGTTGTTCCTGCAGAACGCGGGTATCAGTACCTGGCCGACCGGCTTGGGAGAGCAACCGTTACTGGACAACATCATGTTGCAAGGCAACCACATCACCACGATCCCCGACGCGGTCATCGCGCCGCCGGACGCGCTGCTGGCGCAGTCGGCGCGGGTCAATAACGTGACCACGGTGTCGGAAAACCTGTTGACCGAGGCCACGCTGCAACAGGTGAGGGCCTACGGTGAACGGCTTGTGCAGGCCGGGCTGTCAGAGACGGCTACGTCGAACCGGTTGGTAAGAACGGCATTGGATATTCGCGCGCAAAGTGCACCCAGCACCGAAGCCGTCGGGCGGTTTTCGCGCTGGTCCAGGGGGTTCTCCGCCGAACAGACCGTCGCCCGAAAAGCCCAATGGCTGAGCCTCGCGGAGCAGGAAGGCGCGGACGGGTTCTTTCGCGTGTTCACAGACCTTGAGGCCGCGGGTGAAGACCACGCCGAGCTGCAACGGCGGGTCTGGGACGTGCTGGACGCGATCAGCGAAAACACTGCCGAATCCGAAAACCTGCGCAAGGAAATGTTCGAGTGGGCGGGCCAGCCTGCCTGTTGCGACCGTGCGGCGTTGTCGTTCAGTAACCTTGAAATCATGACGCTGGTGTTCCGAGCGCGGGCATTGGCGCTGGACCAGACCCACGTGGTGGACTTTTTGAAGTTGTCCAGAGGCCTGTTCCGCTTGGACCAAGTGGAAAAAATCGCCCTGCAGGATATTGCTCGGCGCACCCAGGCGATCATGTCCGACGCCAGGCTTACGCCCGCCCAGAAGCAAACCCAGATCGCGCTGCTGGAAGAAGTGGAGATACGGCTGGCCTATCGTTATGGCCTCAAGGAGCGCCTGCAATTGCCGGCGCAACCTCAGCGCGTCAGGTTCACCGACCTGGGGCGCGTTACCCAGACGATGCTGGATGAGGCCTATGCACAAGTCGTGGCGCTGGATGACTCACCCCAAGAGTTCCAGGCATTGCTTGGGCGTGAATACTGGCAAGAATACGTGACCAACAAATACCGAACGCAATTCGAAGCCCAACGAGAGCCCTACCTGAATCAGAGCCTTGCGCTGGACCAGAAGGTGGCCGCCGGCGAAATCACGGCAGCCGAATACGCCTCGGCGGGCAACGACCTGCAGGCTCAAATGGCAATCGTGGAAGCTGAGTTGATCGAGACCCTAACCCGCACGGAACTGGCCGAGCACCCGCTGGATCAGGCGGCAAGCGGCCCTTCCGGGGAGGAAGCGACCGACCTGTGATCACCGTTTTGAGGCAACGGCTGCGCTGCTTTTTTGCAGGCGCGAGTGGAGACAGTGAAGCCGTTGCATCCGCCTCAGAACAAAAAGTAACGCTGCGCCATGGGCAGCACCTGCGCCGGTTCGCACCATAGCAACACGCCGTCGGCCTTGACCTGGTAGGTCTGTGGGTCGACCTCGATGCTGGGCAGGTAGTCGTTGTGGATCAAGTCGGTTTTCTGCACGTCGCGGCAGCCCTTGACCACGGCGATCTGTTTTTTCAACCCCAGCGCCTCGGGCAAACCCTCCGCCAGCGCCGCCTGGCTGATAAAGGTCAGGCTGGTGGCGTGCAGCGAACTGCCGAAGCTGGCGAACATGGGGCGGTAGTGCACCGGTTGCGGGGTGGGGATCGACGCATTGGCATCACCCATCAAGCTCGACGCAATCGCGCCGCCCTTGAGGATCAGCGTCGGCTTGATGCCGAAAAATGCCGGGCGCCACAGCACCAGGTCAGCCCATTTGCCCACTTCTATCGAGCCGACGATATGGCTGATGCCGTGGGTGATTGCCGGGTTGATGGTGTACTTGGCGATATAACGTTTGGCGCGAAAGTTATCGTTGCCCGGGCCGTCACCGGGCAGGGCGCCGCGTTGTTTTTTCATCTTGTCGGCGGTCTGCCAGGTGCGTGTGATCACCTCGCCGACGCGGCCCATGGCCTGGCTGTCGGAGCTGATCATCGAGAACGCGCCGAGGTCGTGAAGGATGTCTTCGGCGGCGATGGTTTCGCGGCGGATGCGGCTTTCGGCGAACGCCACGTCTTCGGCAATGCTTGGGTCCAGGTGATGGCAGACCATCAGCATGTCCAGGTGTTCGTCGATGGTATTGCGCGTGAACGGCCGGGTCGGGTTGGTGGAGCTGGGCAGCACGTTGGGGAAACCGCAGGCCTTGATGATGTCCGGCGCGTGGCCGCCACCGGCACCTTCGGTGTGGTAGGTGTGAATGGTGCGGCCCTTGAGCGCGGCAAGTGTGGTTTCGACGAAGCCGGACTCATTGAGGGTGTCACTGTGGATCGCCACCTGCACGTCGTATTGGTCGGCGACGTTCAGGCAGTTATCAATGCTGGCGGGCGTGGTGCCCCAGTCTTCATGCAGCTTCAAACCGATGGCTCCGGCCTTGACCTGCTCGATCAACGGTTCCGGCAAACTGGCGTTGCCCTTGCCGGTGAAACCGATGTTCATCGGGAACGAGTCGCTGGCCTGCAGCATGCGCGCCAGGTGCCACGGGCCGGACGTGCAGGTGGTGGCGTTGGTGCCGGTGGCAGGTCCCGTACCGCCGCCGATCATGGTGGTGACGCCACTGGTCAGCGCCTCTTCGATCTGCTGCGGGCAGATGAAATGCACGTGGGAGTCGATACCGCCGGCGGTGAGGATCATGCCTTCGCCGGCGATCACTTCGGTGCTGGCGCCGATGGCCATGGTCACGCCGGGCTGGATGTCGGGGTTGCCGGCTTTGCCAATGGCGTGGATGCGGCCGTTTTTCAGGCCTACGTCGGCCTTGACGATGCCCCAGTGGTCGATGATCAGCGCGTTGGTGATCAGGGTGTCGACCACTTCATGGGCGAGCAACTGGCTTTGGCCCTGGCCGTCACGGATCACCTTGCCGCCGCCGAATTTCACTTCTTCGCCGTAGACGGTGAAATCCTGCTCCACTTCGACGAACAGCTCGGTGTCGGCCAGGCGGACCTTGTCACCGACGGTGGGGCCGTACATGTCGGCGTAGGCTTGGCGGGTGATTTTCATGTGTGGGTGCCCTGATAAAAATGTGAATGTGAAACCGCTATCCCAGGCAAGAGCCCCTAAAGGTCGCCCATGATCCGCCCGGCAAATCCGAACACCCGGCGCCCTCCGCTCAAGTCCACCAGCTCAACCTCCCGACTCTGCCCCGGCTCGAACCGCACCGCCGTCCCCGCCGGAATATTCAAACGCATGCCACGGCTCGCGGCGCGGTCGAATTCCAGCGCATCGTTGGTTTCGAAAAAATGGTAATGCGAGCCCACCTGAATCGGGCGGTCGCCGCTGTTGGCCACGCTCAGGCTGAGGGTGCGTCGGCCCACGTTCAGTTCGATCTCGCCAGGCTGGATCCGGTATTCGCCAGGAATCATGCAGGGTGCCCCAGGGTCTTGAAGTAAATGGCGGTCGGGCTGTAGCGCCCGTCCGGGCTTTGGCAGTAGTCGGGCAACTCTCCGATTTTGGTGTAGCTCAGTGACTGGTAGAAGGCCTCGGCATCGGAGCCGGCCTCGGTGTCGAGGTACAACAGGCCGCGCTTGTGCTGGCGTGCGGCGAGCTCCAGAACATTCATCAGTTGCTGGCCCAGGCCGTGGCGCCGCGCACCGCTGTGTACCAGCAGTTTTTGCACCTCGGCGCGGTTCAGGCCATTGGCTTTGCGGCACAGCGCCAACTGCACACTGGCCATCACTTGTTCTTCGCGCACCACCACCCACAGCAGCAGGTCGGCGTCTTCGATGCCGGCTTGCACGCCGGTCAGGTACGCGTGGGCCTGGGCCTCATCGAAGTCGGCCATGAAGCCGACCGAGGCGCCATGCCGGACCGCGTCCAGCAACAGCTCGACCAAGCCGAGGCGGTAATGGGCAAAGCTTTCAGCATTGACGCGACGCAGTTGTGCAGCGCTCATTGATCTCACTCCTTGGGCGGTTCGGCGCCGGGGTTCAGGGCCAGTTGCATAAAGGTCAGGTCGAGCCATCGGCCGAACTTGATACCCACTTGCGGCATCTGCCCCGTGGTGATGAAACCCAGGCGTTCATGCAGGCGGATCGAGGCCAGATTGCCGCTTTCGATGGCCGCGACCATCACCTGTTTGCCGCCAATGCGCGCGCGTTCGATCAGGGCCTCCATCAAGCGCGGGCCGAGGCCCTTGCCGCGCTGGTCGTCGCGCACGTACACCGAGTGCTCGACGCTGTAGCGAAAGCCCTCGAACGGCCGCCAGTCGCCGAACGAGGCGTAGCCGGTGACTTCGGCGTTGTCCACGGCCACCAGAATCGGATAGCCCTGGGCCTGGCGGGCGCTGAACCACGCCTGACGGTTAGCCAGGTCGACCGGTTGTTCATTCCAGATCGCCGTGGTGTTCAACACCGCGTCGTTGTAGATGTCGCGGATCGCCGGCAGGTCGTGTTCGGTTGCGTCACGAATCATGGCCGCGCCCTATGCAATGGGTTGATGGACGGTGACCAGCTTGGTGCCGTCAGGGAAGGTGGCTTCCACCTGGATGTCCGGGATCATTTCCGGGATGCCTTCCATCACCTGTTCGCGGCTGAGCAGGGTGGTGCCCACGTGCATCAGCTCAGCCACGGTGCGGCCATCGCGTGCTCCCTCCATCAAGGCTGCGGAGATGTAGGCGATGGTTTCCGGATAGTTGAGCTTCACCCCCCGTGCCAGGCGCCGCTCGGCGACGAGGCCTGCGGTGAAGATCAGCAGTTTGTCTTTTTCCCGTGGGGTCAGGTCCATGGTTCAAGGTCCTTCATCATGCAATTTAAGGGCAAACGCCAACCCCTGTAGGAGCGAGCTTGCTCGCGAAAAACATTAACGATAACGCAGTGCTTCTTGTGGGCCGCGGCGCCTGTGCGTTCTTCGCGAGCAAGCTCGCTCCTACAGAAGGGCGGGTCTTCATGTGCTCCAGATTCTTGGTGGTACCGCTTCCCGGCCGAGTAGGGCAGGCCGCAACAACCGCCATAAATCAATCAACCACGCCCGTGCCAGCAGCGCTTCGCCGGCCAGGCAGCGCGCTACCAGCAAACCGGGCAATTGGGTCAAGTCGCCGCGCACCGCGTGGGGCAGTGAGCGGCATTGTTCAAGCAGTTGCGGATCGATTTCACCGGTCACCAGCAAGGTGGCAAACACCGGTTGCCCATCCAGCCCGATAGGCGAATCCAGCAACCCATCGCCGCCCACAATGCGCTGGCGCTCATGCCAGAGCAACTGGCCGTCGCGACGGATATCCAGCTGTGATTGAAAGTGGCCCAGGTCGAACCGCTCGCCGCTGGCCGGGCGCCCGAGGGCGACCACGTCCCAGTAGAACAACCGCGCATCACCGTGCAGTTCGATGCGCGTACCGAGTTCGGCCTGGGCGGCGCTGAAGACAATGGTCTCCTGCGGCAGCCACTCCAATGTCGCACCGGCTTGCACGGTCAGCTCAAGCTGCTGGAATGCCGGGCCGCCGGCGCGGTACCACTTGGCCGCGCCGGGGCTGGTCAATTGTGCCCAGGCGCCTTCGGCAACCTGCGCGCTGATAGCGAGGCGATCGCCGCCGGCAATTCCGCCGGGCGGGTGCACGATGATGTGCTGGCACACCTCGGGGCCTTCGGCGTACAGGTGTTTTTGCACGCGCAAAGGGCCGAGATGGCGGCGCAGCACCGGGCGTGTGGTGTCGCCGAAACGCGCATAGCCGAGTTCCAGCTCGGCGTGCCAGCTGGGGGTGAACAGGGCAGGGGTGACGGGCAGATTCATGGTTTTTGCTTATCGTCAGGACGCTACAGATTAGATGGTTACAAGACCGCGCACACCCTCGCTTTGCATATTTTCACCACGGCCCTGCTGCACGATTTCCCCCCGCGACATCACCAGGTACTGGTCGGCCAGTTCGGCGGCGAAGTCGTAGAACTGCTCCACCAGAAGGATCGCCATGTCGCCGCGTGCCGCGAGTTTCTTGATCACCGCGCCGATTTCCTTGATCACCGACGGCTGGATGCCTTCGGTGGGCTCATCGAGAATCAACAAGCGCGGGCGGCTCGCCAAGGCGCGGCCGATGGCCAGCTGTTGCTGCTGGCCGCCGGACAAATCACCGCCGCGCCGGTGTTTCATCTGCAGCAACACCGGGAACAGCTCGTAGATAAAGTCGGGCACTTGCCTGGCTTCGGCGCCAGGGAAACGCGAAAGGCCCATCAACAGGTTTTCTTCCACTGTCAGCCGCCCGAAAATCTCCCGGCCCTGGGGCACGTAGGCAATGCCGGCGTGCACGCGCTGGTGCGGCTTGAAGCCGGTAATCGCCTTGCCCTCCCAACTCACCGCGCCTTCCTTGGCCGGCAACAGGCCCATAAGGCACTTGAGCAGGGTGGTCTTGCCCACACCGTTGCGGCCGAGCAGGCAGGTGACTTCGCCGATCTTCACGTCAAACGACAGACCGCGCAGGATGTGACTACCGCCGTAGTACTGGTGCAGCTTGTCGACTTGCAGCATTCTCGAAACCTCCTCAATTGCTACTAAAGCAAGTCGCGTCAACGACCGAGGTACACCTCGATCACGCGCTCATCGGCCTGAACCTGTTCCAGCGATCCTTCGGCCAGCACGCTGCCCTGGTGCAGCACGGTGACGTGGTCGGCAATCGAGCCGACAAAGCCCATGTCATGCTCCACCACCATCAACGAATGCTTGCCCGCCAGGCGCTTGAACAGTTCGGCGGTGAATTCGGTTTCGGCGTCGGTCATGCCCGCCACCGGTTCGTCCAGCAGCAACAGTTGCGGGTCCTGCATCAACAACATGCCGATTTCCAGGAACTGCTTCTGCCCGTGGGACAGCAACCCGGCCGGGCGCTGCACCGAGGCGCTGAGGCGGATGGTGTCGAGCACTTCATCGATACGGTCTTTCTGCTCGCCGCTCAAGCGTGCGCGCAGGCTGGCCCATACGGACTTGTCGGCCTTCTGCGCCAGCTCAAGGTTTTCGAACACCGTGAGGGCTTCGAACACCGTGGGTTTCTGGAACTTGCGACCGATACCGGCCTGGGCGATCTGCACTTCGTTCATGGCGGTGAGGTCCAGGGTTTCGCCAAACCAGGCGTTGCCATGGCTGGGCCGGGTCTTGCCGGTGATCACGTCCATCAGCGTGGTCTTGCCCGCGCCGTTGGGGCCGATGATGCAGCGCAGTTCGCCGACGCCGATGTACAGGTTCAGGTCGTTCAGTGCCTTGAAACCATCGAAGCTGACGCTGATGTCCTCCAGGGTCAGGATGGTGCCGTGGCGGGTGTTCAGGCCCTTGCCTGCGGCCTGGCCGATACCGATGGCCTCGCGGCCGCTGCCCGCGTCGAAAACAGGTTCAAGCATGACGTTCCTCATTTCTTCAGCAAGCCGATAACGCCCTTGGGCAAGTACAGGGTGACGATGATGAACAACGCCCCGAGGAAGAACAGCCAGTACTCCGGAAAGGCCACGGTGAACCAGCTTTTCATGCCATTGACCACACCAGCGCCGAGCAGCGGGCCGATCAAGGTGCCGCGCCCGCCCAGGGCCACCCAGACGGCGGCTTCGATGGAGTTGGTCGGCGACATTTCGCTGGGGTTGATGATGCCCACCTGCGGCACATACAACGCCCCCGCCAAGCCGCACAACACCGCGCTCAACACCCACACGAACAGCTTGAAACCGCGCGGGTCATAGCCGCAGAACATCAGACGGTTTTCCGCGTCACGCAAGGCGGTGAGCACCCGGCCGAATTTGCTCCGGGCCAGCCGCCAGCCGATGAACAGGCTCGCCACCAGCAGCAGTACCGTGGCCACGAACAACACCGCCCGGGTGCCCGGCTCGGTGATGCCGAAGCCGAGGATGCTGCGAAAGTTGGTAAAGCCGTTGTTGCCGCCCAACCCGGTTTCGTTGCGAAAGAACAGCAGCATGCCGGCGAAGGTCAGGGCCTGGGTCATGATCGAGAAATACACGCCCTTGATCCGCGAGCGGAAGGCGAAGAAGCCGAACACCAGGGCCAAGAGGCCTGGCGCCAGCACCACCAGGCACAGCGCCCACCAGAAGTGTTGAGTGCCGATCCAGTACCAGGGCAATTCGGTCCACGACAAAAAAGTCATGAACGCCGGCAACGCCTCGCCGGACGCCTGGCGCATCAGGTACATGCCCATCGCGTAACCGCCCAGGGCAAAGAACAAGCCGTGGCCCAGGGACAACATCCCGGCGTAGCCCCACACCAGATCGAGCGCCAGGGCGACGATGGCATAGCAGAGGATCTTGCCTGTCAGCGTCAAGGTGTAGGCCGAAATATGAAACACATTGTCCGCCGGCAACAGCGACAGCAACGGCAGCGCCAGCAGCACTGCGAGTACTGTCGCGCCGAGGGTAATCGTCACCCAGGGGCCGGCTTTCTGCGCGGCCGTGAGCATCAATGGCTGGTTCATCAGTCGATCACCCGTCCTTTCAGTGCGAAGAGTCCCTGCGGGCGTTTCTGGATAAACAGAATGATCAGCGCGAGGATCAGGATCTTGCCGAGCACGGCGCCGATTGCAGGTTCCAGAATCTTGTTGGCGATGCCCAGGCCAAAGGCCGCGGTGACGCTGCCGGCGAGCTGGCCCACGCCGCCAAGCACCACCACCAGGAACGAGTCGATGATGTAGCTCTGGCCCAGGTCCGGGCCGACGTTGCCGACCTGGCTCAGGGCGACGCCGCCCAGCCCCGCAATGCCGGACCCCAGGCCAAACGCGAGCATGTCCACACGCCCTGTCGGCACACCGCAGCAGGCCGCCATGTTGCGGTTCTGGGTGACGGCGCGCACGTTGAGGCCCAGGCGCGTTTTGTTCAGCAGCAGCCAGGTCAGCACCACCACGAACAGGGCGAAGGCAATGATCACGATGCGGTTGTACGGCAGCACCAGGTTGGGCAATACCTGGATGCCCCCGGACAGCCAGGCGGGGTTGGACACTTCGACGTTCTGTGCGCCGAACACCAGGCGCACCAGTTGAATCAGCATCAGGCTGATGCCCCAGGTGGCGAGCAGGGTTTCCAGCGGGCGGCCATACAGATGACGAATCACCGTACGCTCCAGTGCCATGCCGATGGCGGCCGTGACAAAGAACGCCACCGGTAGCGCGATCAACGGGTAGAACTCGATGGCCTGGGGCACGTAACGCTGCACCAGCAACTGCACGACATAGGTGCAATAGGCGCCGAGCATCAGCATCTCGCCGTGGGCCATATTGATCACGCCGAGCAGGCCGAAGGTGATCGCCAGGCCCAGGGCCGCGAGCAACAGAATCGAGCCCAGCGACATGCCGCTGAAGGCCTGGCCGAGGACCTCGCCGAACATCAGTTTGCGTTTGACCTGGGCCAGGCTGGTTTCGGCGGCGGTGTGCACGCCGGCATCGGTTTCGACGCCGGGCGCGAGCAGGGCTTCGAGGCGCGTGCGGGCCAGTGGGTCGCCGGTGCTGCCAAGCAAGCGCACGGCGGCCAGGCGCACCACCGGGTCGGTGTCGACCAGTTGCAGGTTGGCCAGGGCCAGGCTGAGGGCGCTGTGCACATCCTCGTCGGGCTCGGCGGCGACCTGCTGGTCGAGGAATTTCAGTTGCGCCGGCACCGCACTTTTTTGCAGGGTGCGCGCCGCATTGAGGCGTACCTTGGGGTCAGCGGCGAGCAGTTGCTGGCTGGCCTGCACATTGTCGATCAGCCCGCGCAGACGGTTGTTCAGGCGCAGGGTTTTGGTTTCGCCGTTGAGCGTGAGCCGGCCTTGTTGCAGGGCGTCCACCAGTTCGATGCGCGCCGGGTCGGGCTGGGCGGCCCAGTCCTGCAGGAGCTTGGCTTGCTGCGCGGGGTTGGCGGCCAGGAAGTCTTCGGCGTCGCCGGCGTGTGCGGCGAAAGGCAGCAACAGCAGCAGCGTCAGCAAATAACGTTTAAGGGCAGTGGGCATACACAAATGTCCTGATCATGCGCGGCCGAAAACTGGGGAGCGGGCTTGCTCGCGAAGGCGGTGTGTCACTGACAGGTGTATTGCTGACACCGCGCATTCGCGAGCAAGCCCGCTCCCACATTCAGATCGAGTCGGGCTTAGTTGCTCTTCACCGCGTAGTCCGGCTTCTTGTCATTGCCTGGGATGTACGGGCTCCACGGCTGCGCGCGGATCGGTTCCTGGGTCTGCCACACCACCGAGAACTGCCCGTCGGCCTGGATCTCGCCGATCATCACCGGCTTGTGCAGGTGGTGGTTGGTCTTGTCCATGGTCAGGGTGAAGCCCGACGGTGCGTCGAAGGTCTGGCCGGCCAGGGCTTCACGTACTTTGTCGACGTCGGTGGACTTGGCCTTCTGCGCCGCCTGCGCCCACATATGAATGCCCACGTAGGTGGCCTCCATCGGGTCGTTGGTCACGGCTTTGTCGGCGCCCGGCAGGTTGTGTTTCTTGGCGTAGGCTTTCCAGTCGGCGACGAACTTCTGGTTCACCGGGTTTTCCACCGACTGGAAGTAGTTCCAGGCGGCAAGGTTGCCCACCAATGGCTTGGTGTCGATGCCGCGCAGTTCTTCTTCACCCACCGAGAACGCCACCACCGGTACGTCGGTGGCCTTCAGGCCCTGGTTGGCCAGCTCTTTGTAGAACGGCACGTTGGAGTCGCCGTTCACGGTGGAGATCACAGCGGTCTTGCCGCCGGCGGAGAACTTCTTGATGTTGGCGACGATGGTCTGGTAGTCGCTGTGGCCGAACGGCGTGTAGACCTCTTCGATGTCCTTGTCCGCCACGCCTTTGGCGTGCAGGAACGAGCGCAGGATTTTGTTGGTGGTGCGCGGGTACACGTAGTCGGTGCCCAGCAGGAAGAAGCGCTTGGCGCCGCCGCCTTCTTCGCTCATCAGGTACTCCACCGCCGGGATCGCCTGCTGGTTGGGCGCCGCGCCGGTGTAGAACACGTTGGGCGACATCTCTTCGCCTTCGTATTGCACCGGGTAGAACAGCAGGCCATTGAGTTCTTCGAACACCGGCAATACCGATTTGCGCGACACCGAGGTCCAGCAGCCGAACACCACGGCGACCTTGTCCTGGGTCAGCAACTGGCGGCCCTTTTCGGCGAACAGCGGCCAGTTCGACGCCGGGTCGACCACAACCGGCTCGAGCATCTTGCCGTTCACACCGCCCTTGGCGTTGATCTCGTCGATGGTCATCAGCGCCATGTCTTTAAGCGAGGTTTCGGAAATCGCCATGGTGCCCGACAGCGAATGCAGGATGCCGACCTTGATGGTCTCGGCGGCCTGGACGGTCCAGGTCAAACCCATGGCGGCAAGGGATGCCGACAACGTGAAAGCCTTGATCAAACTGCGACGCTGCATGGTGCGATCTCCGTATACCCGTATTTTTTTGGGGTGGTTTTTAATCAGGCGATTTGTTAGCCGGATACACGGACTTTGCAAAGGCTGTGCCTGCGGTGCTCAACGCGGCTGGGAATGGGGGCTGGCGGCTTGCAGCGGCGGTGCCGCGCACCAACTTGGCGCCGCAATGGGGGTGGCGTGCGCGCCAGGCCCTCAAAAAGGGCGCCGGGCTGGATATGCAGCACTTTGGAGCGGACAACCGGTGACGTATGGCGAGGGAGCTTGCTCCCGCTGGGTCGCGAAGCGGCCCCGGAAATGGGACTGCTGCGCAGTCCAGCGGGAGCAAGCTCCATCGTCACAGTACAGTGTGCCTTCTTAACTGACGGCACGATGCGATACTGACGGCATGATGCGATCGGGCATCCTGCTTATGTCATGTTTGGCCTGGATTCACCTCGCCCCAGCAACCGTGACAGCAGCAGGCGGTCCAGTACCCACACCAGCACCAACGAGGCGCCCACCAACGGGAAAACAATCGCCAGCCCGAACATGATCGCCATCGCCGTTTTCCATCTGGGCAGGTCATGACGCAACGGCGGCACACCCAGCCCGCCCTGTGGTCGACGCTTCCACCAGATCACCACGCCACTCACCGCGCTGAGCAGAATCATCAGGCAGATCACCAGCACGATCAGTTGGTTGACCCAGCCGAACATCTTGCCTTCGTGCAGCATCACCCCGGTCTCGGTGGCCCTGGCGACAAGGTTGTAGTGCTCCCAGCGCACATCGGCGAGGACTTTGCCGGTGTATTGATCCACATGCAGGGTGGCGTCGTTGCGTGGGTCGTTGGCGAACACCGCGACGGTGAACACGCCTTCGGCCGTGGTGGGGAAGGTGATGCTGTAGCCAGGCTCGACTTTGCGCGCGCTGGCCAGGTCGACCACCTGTTGCAGGCGTATGGTGGGCGCGGCGGGGGCCGAATGCATGGCGCCGTGGTTCATGTGTTCGGCGTGGTCGCCGGACATCGGCATCGGCGTGTTTTCCATGGCCCAGGGCACGGTCTGCCGGCTGGCGGTATTGAGGATGCGCGCCTGCTGGTCGGACTGCGGCACGTTGTTCCACATTGCCGCCGGGAAGGTGTTCCACAGGTCGGCGTATTGCTTGCCCCAGAACCCCGTCCAGGTCATGCCGCTGAGCAGCATCACCAGCAGGAATGCCGCGCCCCAGAAGCCGGCGACGGCGTGCAGGTCGCGCCACAACAACCGGCCTCGGCGGTTCAAACGTGGCCATAACACGCCCGCCGATGATTGGCCGCGCGGCCACCACAGGTACAGGCCGGACACGACCAGCATCACGCCCCACCCGGCGGCCAATTCGATCAGGCGGTCACCCGTGGTGCCGATCATCAACTCGCCGTGCAGGGCGCGGGCGATGGCCTGCAGATTGTTGTGGGCGTCCTGCTGACCGAGGACGGTGCCGCGATACGGGTCGACGAATACCGTCACTTCGCGGCCGTCGTTGTGCATGACGAATTGCGCGCTGCTGGTGGCGTCGGCCGGCGGCAGGTATTTGCTGATCGCGGCGTGGGGGTAGGCAGCCTTGGCGCGTTGCAGTTGCTCGTCGGCGCTCAGGGCATGTTCTGCGCTTTGCACGGTGAGCAGGTCGCCGTACATCAGCGGGTCGAGCTGGGGTTTGAACAGGTAGATGATGCCGGTGAGGGCCAGCAGCACCATGAACGGTGCGACGAACAGCCCGGCGTAGAAGTGCCAGCGCCAGGCCAGGTTGTAGAAGGAAACTTTTTGAGTACTCATCGGGAGCTCCGCAAGGCTTTTGGTTTCTTGTGTCGGTTACGCCGCCATCGGGGGCAAGCCCTAATGCCAGTCAGTTAAGACAGAACCGGTCACTGTGGCGAGGGAGCTTGCTCCCGCTGGGGCGCGAAGCGGCCCCAAAAACGGGTTTGCTATGCAGTCCAGCGGGAGCAAGCTCCCGCGCCACAGGTCGCAGGTTGTGCTGTTCTAGCGCTTAACTGACCGGCATTAGGGCAAGCCCCCGATGCTTTTAGAAGCTCATATCCACCTTGGTCCAGAGCGTACGCCCCGGCTCCTTGATGGCCTGCGGGTCGCTGGCCGGATAGCCGAACCCGGCATTGCCGGCCAGGTTAAAATGCTCGGCGTAAGCCTTGCCGAACAGGTTGTCGACACCGGTGCTGAGCTTGAAGTTCTTATTGATGCGGTACGCCGCGTTCAGCGAGAACACGCCAAAGCCGCTGCTCTTGTCGAAGTCTTTGCCGACCACGTTGCCCTTGTTCTGGTCGATACGGTGTTGCGCCGCAACCACACGCCACAAGGCGCCTGCGCTCCAGTCGTCTTCGCTGTAGGTCAGGCCCAGGCGAGCGTCCAGGGGCGGCATCTGCGGCAAGGCCTTGCCGTCGCTGCTGTTCTTGCCCCAGGCGTAGGCGAGGCTGGCGTCGGCCTTCCAGTGTGGGGTCAGCTTATACGCGGCGCCCAACTCGCCGCCCATGATGCGTGCGTCGACATTTCGCGCCTGGGAGGTGGTGCCCATCATGCCGGGCGTGTAGTCGAACAGAATAAAGTCGCGCACCTGGCCGACGTAACCCGAGGCCCAGGCCTCCAGGTCGGCGGTTTTATATTGCGCCCCGACGTCCAGCTGGGTGGTCTTCTCGGGCTTCACACCGTCGAAGGCATTGGCCGAACCGAGCGCGCCCGTGTTGGGGGAAAACAGTTCCCAGTAATCGGGGAAGCGTTCGGCGTGGCCCAGGCCCGCGTAGAACGTGGTGGGCGTGGCCGCCAGATCGTGCTCATAGCGTACGAAGCCCGAGGGCAAGGTGTCGGCGCGCGTCGCGTCGGCGGTCGGGTTGGGGCGGGACATCATTGCCGAGCCGGTGCGTTGACGCGAGTCCCTGGCCGAGGCTCGGTCCAGGCGTGCGCCGGTGATCAGGCGGTCGCGGTCGGCGGCGTACCAGGTGAGTTCGCCGAACGCGCCGTAATTGTGGAAGTCGGCGTCCTTGCTGCGCGGCAGGTCCTTGTAGGTGTCGATGCCCATGCTGCTGCGCGCGCGGTGTTCGTTGGTCTGCGCATCCAGGCCGCCAATCAACTGTACGTCGGCCCAGCGCCAGGTGGCCTTGATCCGCCCGCCCAGGGTTCGACGGTCGACGTTGGAGGCCATCGGTCCCGCCATCATCCCGGTGCCCGACGGCACGCGCAGGCTGTAGTTGTCCATCACGTGATCGGCGTAGTTGTAGTAGACCTGAGCCTCGACCTTATCCAGCACCTCGCCGAGGTTGGATTTCTCGAAGCGCAACCCCAGGCTTTCGCGCAGGAACTGCGAGCCGTCCATGCCGCGCCCGGCGTAACGTGCCTGGCCATCGCCACGCCCGGCGGTGAGTTCCAGCAGCGTATCCGCGTCGGGGGTGAAGCCGACGGCGACGTCGCCATTCCATTTGTCGTAGCGCGACGCGACGGTATCGTTGTTGCCGTCCTTGTAGTCGTCGGCATGGGCCTGGTTGCCGATCACCCGCACGTAGCCCAGCGGCCCACCGGCGGCGGCATCGATGACCTTGTCGAAACGCCCGTTGGACCCGGCCAGCACGCTGGCGTTGACCCGCGTGCCAAGCTGGCCGAACTGCTCCGGCTCACGGTCGAACAGGACGGTGCCGGCCGACGCACCGGGGCCCCACAACACGGTTTGCGGGCCTTTGATTACGGTGAGCTTGTCGTAGGTTTCCGGCGAGATGTACGAGGTGGGCGCATCCATCCGGCCTGGGCAGGCACCGAGCATCATGCCGCCGTTGGTGAGGATATTCAGGCGCGAGCCGAACATGCCGCGCAGCACCGGGTCGCCATTGGTGCCGCCGTTGCGTACCAGCGCGAAGCCGGGGATGGTCTTGAGGTAGTCGCCACCATCGCTGGCGGGCACCGGCTGGCGTGGGTCCTTCGGGTTAGTGATGACCGTGAGCGGCGAGCTGGGGGCGATCGCAGTGATCACCGTGGGGCTCAACTCGTGTTCCTCGGCGTAGACGTGCGGAGCCAGCAATGCGCCGCACAGGGCGGCGAGCAGGGGCGTACATCCCAAACGGGTGTCGGCAGAAAACCTGGACATGAAAAATTCCATCAATCAATCGTAAACAACACGGCCAGCAGCCTGGGGCTGTCTGTTTAAAGTCGGCCGGGGTGAAGTAACGCTGCGAAGGGTTTACGAGGCGATGGGCGGCGCGCGACTGCGGGCGCCGGGGAAGATGCTTTGCCGGGCATGGCCCAAGCGCGGAGCGGCGGGCAGGGCGTTGGCGGGCGGCGGGGCATCGAGGGTGATGAAGGATGCGCCGCCGGGCAGGGCGGGGCAACTGAAGAGCAGGCTGCAATAGCCGCACTTTTCCCAGAGCACGTGGTGCTCGTCGGGGGCTTTGATTGGCTTGGGCTCGCCATGGCAGCTCGGCATGTCCATCGACATACCGGCGTGATGGTCCATCGGCATCGCTTGGGAAATCAGCGGGCCGATAAAGATCATCAGCATGGCGAACAGGCTGATCCAGCTGCCGCGCATCAGGCGCGGGCGTGGAGACAACCTGGCGCGAGGGGCGCCCATGGAGGTCGGCCTACTGGGCGTGCTTATGCTCCTGGGAGGTCATCGGTGGCGCCTTGCGCACCAATACATTCACATCGACCTTGCCGGCCTTTTCAAAGGTCAGGGTCAGTGGGAACTGCTTGCCGTCGGCCAGTAGGCTGCGGTTTTCGAAGCCCAGCAGCATCACGTGATAGGCCATCGGCGCGAAGGTCAGCTCGCCCATGGCCGGCACGGCGACGCTGGGCACTTGTTGCATCTTCATCAGGCCGCCTTGCATCACATGTTCGTGCAGCTCGGCTTTTTGGGCGATGGCGCTTTCAACGCTGAGCAGACGATCCGGGGAAGCTCCGGTGTTATGAATCACGAAGTACGCCGCAACGGTGGGCGCACTCGGCGGCAACTCCTGGGACCAGGGATCGCTGACCAACAGATCGCCGACCTTGTACTCATCGGCATTGGCAGCACTGAACACCGGCAGCAGCAACGCCGCCAGAAGCAGGGAAGATTTAAGCATGGCAGTTCTCCAGAACGGTTCTAAACGCAGTTCACTTGCGAAGAAGATCAGGCCGTTGGAGAGGCGCGGGGGTTGAGGCTCGGCCATTGCTGGCGCGGCGTATGAGTGTGCAACGAGCGCGGCGGCAGGCTTTGGACCGCATCGAACCGCGTCACATACAACTGCGGTAAATGCCCCGGCAGCGCCACCAGCGGCGTCGAGCCCGAGCAACACCAGCAATGCTGCATGGCGGAATGGTCGTCCGGCGGCGCCGGGATCTGCAGCGTGCCCAGGGCAAGCGCCTTGAAGCTGGCGCCATTGGACGAACAGAAACTGCCCCACATCAGGCGCTTGACCGGGTCATCCGCCTGCTGCATTGCGCTGGCCAGCGGCATGGCAAACGCATTGAACAGCACTGCAAGGCAGGCGATCCAGGCAATTGCAGCGCGTTGACGGGCCATGGCGGATAATCCGTAGGGTTAAACGATCAGGCGGGTATTTAGCCTGATCGGAGGGGATAAGTAAAAACGGGCGGTGTGGTTTGGTGTCGCAGTGCTATCAGGTTGCGGTGGCATGCAGCTTGAGGCTCAACGCTTTCATCATTTTCATGATAGACCCGAACTCGGGATTGCCAATGCTGGAGAGGGTTTTGTGCAAGCTCTCGCGTCCAGGGCGGCATCGCGGGCTGCGTGGGTCATGCCTTGGGCTGGCGATGGTTTGTTATTTTATTAGCGGGTTTAGCTCCTGTGGTTCAGGCCTTCCAGTTTGCTTCCCGTATAGGGTTGAAGTTCACGACAGCTACATCATGCCGATGAGCAAACCCGGCAACCCTTAGGTCGTCGGGCAAAACCAGATAGTTATTTTTAGCAGCAGCAATAATGCCGGCGTCAGTTAAGGCCGTAAGGTGACAGTTCGTAATAACGGCTTATATCCACGACAAGGCTGTGGGTTTAAATAATTGTTGAGAGCGGGTTTTAGTGTTGCGTAGAAGTCGTGTAACTTGCTTCCGTACAATCCATTCGAGAGGTTGCCGACTTCGGCGAGGATGTGTGGGGTTGAAATAAGCTTTTCGAACTGATCCAGGACGTTGAGCAACAGGCAGTAGTCATCATTTGTTCTGTTGACCCCCACGATGCTGGAAGCTCCTCCTGTCAGCGCTGAAGGTTTGTATCGACAATGATTCCGCTTTTCCAATATTGCTTGATATAAGCACTTATCATGTTTCGCGAATCTTCATGGAGCGGAATTCGCCAGTCTCCGAGTCAATAATGAACGTTTTATATTCTTCCTTATACGTTTGCCCCAACGATGCGCCCGATCGCTCAAATTTGTTAGGGGTGGGAATGTTGAATTCTAAAGTGATTGCTCATGTTTTATTGTCTGGACTTAACTCAGCTTCCTCAACCAGCAAATCCTGTAGTGCCACTTCTTGCCCGAGAAAGTCATTGGCCGCCGCCTTGGTAACTTGTACGGCTTTCTTAACTTCTATCCTGTCAACTCCTGAAGGTGCTCGGGCCTGGCTTAAGCTGTTCCTGGAGTTCAGCACTTCGTGTTGTTGGTTCACTGCCGTTTCTTGAGCTGGCAGAGATCTGATGAAGGCAGGCGGATGATCCTGATCTATCGCATGAAGTCGGCCAATGAAGCGAGTGTTTCTGCGGGCGACCAAAGGTCCCTGTCAACAGTCGCCAACACCGGCCGCTTCAACACCAGCACCGGCACCCCACGCTCCCGTGCCACTTCCAGCTTTGGTTCGGTGGCGGTACTGCCGCTGTTTTTGCTGATCAGCACATCAATCTGCCGACGCTCAAACAGCGCCCGCTCGTCCTCGATCAGAAACGGTCCCCGTGCCCCGATCACTTCACAGCGCTCATTCCCCGGATAAACATCCAGCGCCCGCAGCGTCCAGAATTGGTCGGAGGGGATTTCGTCGAGATGCTGCAACGGCTCACGGCCCAGCGTGAACAGCGGACGCTTGAATGGCTGCAATGCTGCAACCAGCTCTGACCAATCATCGACTTCACGCCAATCATCCCCCGCCTGCGGCCGCCACGCCGGGCGCCGCAAGGCCCAGCAAGGAATGCCACACCATTGCGCAGCCTGGGCAGCGTTCCGGCTGATCTGTGCCGCATACGGATGCGTGGCGTCGAGGATCAGGCTGATGCGCTCATCGCGAACAAACTGCGCCAACCCTTCGTAACCGCCGTAGCCCCCGACACGTACCTGGCAGGTGAGGTCGGTAGGCACACGGCCCACACCGGCCAAACTGTAGATATGCTCCGGCCCCAGGGTTCGGGCGATGGCCAGCGCTTCCGTCACGCCGCCCAGCAGCAGAATTCGTTTCATAGCGGCTTGACCACTTCCAGCAGGGTGATCGGCAGTGCCTGGCGCCAGGTGTCAAACTCGCCCAACGGCTGCGCCTGGGCCACGTGGATGCGGGTCAGTTCGCCGCCGTGCTCGGCGCGCCAGTTCATCAAGGTCATCTCGCTTTGCAGGGTGACGGCGTTGGCCACCAGTCGACCGCCGGGGCGCAGGTGTTGCCAGCAGGTGTCGAGCACGCCGTCGCGGGTGACGCCGCCGCCGATGAAGATGGCATCCGGTGCTTCCAGGCCCTGCAAAGCATCCGGGGCTTTGCCGCGAATCAGTTGCAAGCCAGGCACGCCAAGCGCATCGCGGTTATATTCGATCAGGCCCTGGCGGCCTTCGTCGGCTTCAATCGCCAAGGCGCGGCAGCCGGGGTGGGTGCGCATCCACTCGATGCCGATGGAGCCGCTGCCGGCGCCCACATCCCAGAGCAATTCGCCGGGCATTGGGGCGAGGCGGGCGAGGGTCATGGCGCGTACGTCGCGCTTGGTCAGTTGGCCGTCGTGCTTGAAGGCTGAATCCGGCAGCCCGGCGAGGCGCGACAGGCGAGGTGTGGCGGCGTCGGCCAGGCAGTCGATGGCGACCAGATTCAAATCGGCGACCGAGCTGTGCGGCCACGCCTGCGCCAACCCGTCGATGCGACGCTCATCCGTGCCGCCCAAGTGTTCAAACACCGTCAATCGGCTGGGCCCGAACCCGGACTCGACCAGCCGCGCGGCAATCAAAGCAGGGCTGCGCCCGTCGTTGCTCAACACCAGCAAGCGCACGCAGCTGGCCAGATGCGCGTTGATCGCCGCCAATGGCCGCGCCACCACGGATAACGTCACCACCTCCTGCAACGGCCAGCCCAGGCGCGCCGCCGCCAGCGACACGGAAGACGGCGCCGGTAAAACCAGCAGTTCTCCAGCCGGCACTTGCCGCGCCAGGCTCGCCCCCACGCCGTAGAACATCGGGTCGCCGCTGGCCAGCACGCACACAGGCGTCCCGCGTCGTGCCAGCACCGGCGCCAGGGAAAACGGGCTTGGCCACAGCTGGCGTTCGCCTCGGATACACAGCGGCAACAGGTCCAACTGGCGCTGAGCACCTATAATCCGCGTGGCGCACAACAAGGCATGCCGGGCGTTTCTGCCCAGGCCCTTGAAGCCGTCTTCACCGATGCCTACAACCGTCAGCCAGGGCGACATATCTATTCCTTGAACGACATCCGACGGGCAGGCTTTTCATGCCGTCGGACAAAGCAGGCATAATACCGCGCCTTTACCCGTCAACCGGTAGCCCCGTGAAACCAACGCCCGCTCTGAATACCTTGCGCCCCTCGGCTTGTCCGGGGTTGTTGCGTATTGTCCAGGCGTTGGACGGCGGCATTTGTCGGATCAAATTGGCCGGTGGCTCGATTACCGCGGACCAGGCCAACGCCGTGGCGGACGCTGCCCAAGCGTATGCGGGCGGGGTGATCGAGGCGACCAACCGCGCCAACCTGCAGATTCGCGGCATCGGCGCCGAGCACAATGCCCTGATCGCGAGCCTGCTGGCGGCAGGCCTCGGCCCGAGCAACGCGGCCGGTGATGACGTGCGCAACCTGATGCTCAGCCCCAGTGCCGGCATCGACCCACAGATGCTGTTCGACACACGTCCACTGGCCGGGCAGATCCTCGCCACGCTGGAAAGCCATCCACGCTTTCATGAGCTGTCCGCCAAGTTCGCGGTGCAGCTCGATGGTCGTGAAGCGTTTGCGATGCTCGAGCATCATCACGACCTGTGGCTGTCAGCCTTCGAGCAGGCGGGTGAAACGCTGCTCGCGTTCGGCCTGGCCGGGTGTCCCGGACTGAATGCGCCGTTGGCCGCTGTGCGATTGGACCAGGGCCATGCACTGGTGGTGGCCGTGCTGGAAGCATTTCTCGACCTGGCCACGCCGCAACAAACGCGCATGCGTCATCTGGTTGTGGATAACTTACTGAGCCGCCTGATCCTGCCGCTGCTCTCGGCGAAGGGCTTCAAGCGCCCGGCCAGCGGCGCTTTACTGCATCTGGGCAGTTATCCACAGCGCCAGCAGGATCAGTTCTACGTCGCCGCCGTCGCGCCATTGGGCCGCCTGGATTCGGCGATGCTCAAGGGCGCCGCGCAACTTGCCTGCGCGCATGGCGACGCAACCTTGCGTTTCACGCCCTGGCAAGGTGTGCTGTTGCCCAACCTCACAGAGCCTGAGGTTGTGACTGAGCAGCTGACGCAATTGGGCTTTCTCTGCGCAGCCGACCAACCCCTGGCGCGCATGATCGCCTGCACCGGTTCCAGCGGCTGCGGCAAAGGCTTGTCCGATACCAAGGCCGACGCCGTGCAATTGGCCGCCCTGCAACCGGGCCACGATATTCACCTGTCCGGCTGCCCGCGCTCCTGCGCCGCCGCGCACACCGCGCCGGTCACCTTGCTGGCGGTGAGCCCCGGCCACTACGACCTCTATTTTCGCGACGCAGCCCACCCAGGTTTTGGCCGGCTGCACGCGCGCACTCTTTCTATTGAAGCGGCGGGTGCCTTGCTGCGCGCTCGCCCACGGAGCAACACCGATGATTGATTACATCCGCGACGGTCAGGAGATCTACCGCAACTCCTTCGCCATTATTCGCGCGGAAGCCAAGTTGGAGCGTATCCCGGCTGATTTGGAAAAACTCGCGGTGCGGGTGATTCATGCGTGCGGCATGGTCGAGGCCATCGATGGCCTGCAATTCTCCGAGGGCGCAGGCAAGGCCGGGCGCGAAGCGCTTGCGGCGGGCGCACCGATTTTATGCGATGCGCGGATGGTCTCCGAAGGCGTGACTCGTGCGCGGCTGCCGGCCAACAATCCGGTGATCTGCACCCTGCGCGACGACAGCGTGCCGGAGCTGGCGCGGGCATTGGGCAACACCCGTTCCGCTGCCGCCCTGGAGCTGTGGCGCCCGCACCTGGCAGGCAGCGTGGTGGTGATCGGCAATGCGCCGACCGCCTTGTTTTACCTGCTGGAAATGCTCGACGCCGGTGCGCCGAAACCGGCGTTGATCCTTGGTTTCCCGGTGGGGTTTGTCGGTGCCGCCGAATCCAAGGCGATGCTCGCCGCCGACAGCCGTGGCGTGCCGTTCGTGATCATGCAGGGCCGTCTGGGGGGCAGCGCCATGGCCGCCGCCGCCGTCAATGCGCTCGCCACGGAGGTCGAATAATGCACCCACGCGGACGTTTGATCGGCCTGGGCGTGGGCCCCGGCGACCCGGAACTGATCACCCTCAAGGCCCTGCGCCTGCTGCGCGAATCGCCGGTGGTGGCGTACTTCGTGGCCAAGGGCAAGAAGGGCAACGCTTTCGGCATCATCGAAGACCACCTGGTGCCACAGCAAACCCTGATGCCGCTGGTGTACCCGGTCACCACCGAGGCGCTGCCGGCGCCGCTGTCCTATGAGCAAGTGATCAGCGATTTCTACGACACGGCCAGCGTCGACGTGGCCGCGCACCTGGATGCGGGCCGCGATGTGGCGGTGATCTGCGAAGGCGACCCGTTCTTCTACGGCTCCTACATGTACCTGCATGACCGCCTCGCCGAGCGCTACGAAGCGCACGTCATCCCCGGCGTGTGCTCGATGCTTGGCGGTGCCTCGGTATTGGGCGCGCCGCTGGTGTATCGCAATCAGAGCCTGTCGGTGCTGTCGGGCGTGTTGCCCCACGCTGACCTCAAACGCCGGCTGGCGGACGCGGATGCGGCGGTGATCATGAAGTTGGGGCGCAACTTCCCCAAGGTGCGCCAGGTATTGGAAGAACTTGGCCTGGCCGGGCGTGCGCTGTACGTGGAACGCGCCACCATGGCCAATCAGAAAATCGTGCCGCTGGACCAGGTGGAGCCGATGTCGTCGCCGTATTTCTCGTTGATCATCGTGCCCGGTGAACGGTGGCAAGGTTGATGAGCCCGGCGATTGTCATTCTGGGCCAGGGCAGCTTGGCGACTGCGCGCAAGATCCAGCAGCTTTACCCCACGGCGTTGATCTACGGTCTGGCCGGCCGGGTTGAAGGGGCGGACCAGCGCTACAGCGAGTTCGGCGTCACGCTGCGCCAGCTTTACCAGCAAGGCACGCCGCTGGTTGTGTTGTGCGCCGCCGGCATCGTGATCCGTACGCTCGCGCCGCTGTTGCTCGAAAAAGGTGAGGAACCGGCCGTGCTGGCCGTCGCCGAAGACGGCAGCGCCGTGGTGCCACTGTTGGGTGGACTGGGTGGTGTAAATGGAATGGCGCGGGAGATTGCCGCCGCGTTGGGCGTGGCGGCGGCAATCACCACCAGCGGCGAGTTGCGGTTCGGCACCTGCCTGCTCAACCCGCCCACGGGCTATGAATTGGCGGACCTGGAGCTGGGCAAGCGTTTCGTTTCGGACCTGCTGGCCGGTGAAAGCGTGCGCATCGAGGGCGCGGCGCCCTGGCTTGCGCAGGCCAACCTGCCGCAGGGCCCGCACGCACGCCTGGCAATTCATGTGGGCAGTGTCGAACGTGAGCCCGCCGCCAACGAATTGCTGATTTATCCGAAGACGGTCTGCGCCACCTGCAAACCAGGTGTGCACTTGGCGACACGTGTGCGCACCGCCTTGCATGAGGCAGGCGTTGCCGTGCAATCGTTGGCGTGCCTGCTTGCCAGCGACCTGCAGATGGCCGAAGCGTCGCTGCATGAGGCCGCGTTGGAACTGGGCGTACCGCTGCGGTTTGCCAAGGTTGAGCCGCAGGCGGACATCACCCTCAGCGTGGCCGAGCAGCCTTTGGACGTGTCACAGGTCGGCCGCCCACGCGGCCGCCTCGCCGTGATCGGCCTTGGCCCCGGCGCCGCTGAGTTGATGGTGCCGGCCGTCAAGGCCGAGTTGTCGCGCTGCACCGATGTGCTGGGCTACGAAACCTACGTGCGCATGGCCGGGCCGTTCCGTGACGATCAGGTGCAGCACTGCACGGACAACCGCGAAGAAATGCAGCGCGCGCGCCACGCCTTCGAACTGGCTGCCCAAGGGCGTTCGGTGGTGGTGGTGTCGTCCGGCGACCCGGGTGTATTCGCCATGGCCGCTGCGGTGATTGAGGCGTTGCATGAGTCCGCCGACCCAGCCTGGCACCAGGTCGACCTGCAAATCCTGCCTGGCGTCTCGGCTTCCCTGGCCACCGCGGCCCAGGCGGGTGCGCCGCTGGGGCATGACTTCTGTGTGCTGTCGCTGTCGGATAACCTCAAGCCGTGGTCGATCATCGAAAAGCGTCTGGACCTTGCGTCCCAGGCCGACCTGGCGTTGGCGTTCTACAACCCGATTTCCCGTGCGCGGCCGTGGCAACTGGGGCGCGCACTGGAGATCGTCGCGCAGCACCGCACGCCTGAAACACCGGTGGTGCTGGGCCGCGACATTGGTCGCCCCGGCCAGACGCTGCGCGTCACCACGCTGGGGCAGCTCACCCCGGAGCAGGTGGACATGCGCACCATGGTGCTGATCGGCTCGTCCACCACCTGCACCTTTGCGCGTGCCGGTGGCGGGGAGTGGGTGTACACCCCGCGCTGGTACGGCGATAAACCCGCCTCCTGAAAACAGCTCGGCGGCGGCACGAAAGCTCCGAACCCCTCAGGGATTTTCCTGTTGTGGTTTGGGGCTTTTTCTTTTTTTCACAACGAAACAAGGAAGCCCTTCGCTCATGCCGCGTTATTGCTGGGCGGTGCGTTTTGCCGGGCCGCGCCAAGGGATGTTTGTCGCCTGGAAAGCCGGTCGGTGGGTGGACTAGTGTGGTTACAAGCCCCGAGTCGGGGTGTACGTGGAGAATTGGAAATGGAGCGACATCATAGAAGGATCAACAGTACAAAAAGGCGCAAGCTCATTGCCGCTTACAAGTTGCCGGGCGCGCCAGGCATGCACGTGGCTTTACCGCTGGATACCGAAGATGATTGCAATGCGGCGGTGGTCAACAATGGCGTGATTTCGTTTGCCGAGGGGCTGTCCGGGCTTAACCGCGAGTACATCCGTAAAAGCTATCTGCTGGCCAGCAGTTATGTGAGCGATGTACTGAAGGTCCATCGAGGTACCGAGGTCTGGTACGACGAATTTATCAAGGTGATGATCAGCCTCGGCTGGCTGCCGTTGCGCAGCAGCTTTGAGCGAGTCTCACGCGCCGGCAAGGGGCTGACGGTGCAGTTGGCGGCTTCGAACATCATCGGCGCGATGCTCGCCTCGATGTCGTTGTCGGGGCCGCTGCTCAGCCTGCTGCCGAAACTGGCTGCGGATGCGCTGGAGGCCTTGAAGCAACAGCCGGCCTCTTTCGATTTGTTCAAGCGCAACAGTGGCGTGCAGGAGGGCGGTGACTTCGGCGTGGCGTCCTGCGCCGAGACCAATGGCGAAGTGATGATGGTGCTGGTGACCTACAGCAGCCATGGCGTAACCAAGCAGGTGGGGTTGCCGTTTCTTGAATGGGACAGCTCATCGTTCGAGGCCTTCAGCGGGCAGACCTGCCTGGTGCTCAATACCTCGGTGGTCAACGAAAAAACCATCCAGCTGATGCGTGAAAGCGCGGGTGACAAAGTGCAGTCGGCCATTGCCAAATACCGGATCTAGGTCACCAGATAACCGCGCACCCCGGTAAAAATAATTTGCGCGGCCAGGGCGCACACGAACAACCCCATCAACCGGCTGACAATCTGCAAACCCTGGTCGCCGAGAATGCGTTCAATCCGGTTGGACAAGTACAGCACAACACC
Source organism: Pseudomonas sp. (assembly GCF_030147005.1). Classification (GTDB taxonomy): domain Bacteria; phylum Pseudomonadota; class Gammaproteobacteria; order Pseudomonadales; family Pseudomonadaceae; genus Aquipseudomonas. The sequence goes on along the minus strand of NZ_JASLAW010000252.1, from coordinate 10,531 downwards.
CACCGTGAGGCTGGCCAGGGCGATGCTGAGGATGGCGGTGAGCTTGTCGTCCCAATGGGGCTGGCTCACCCCCATCACCAGCAACGCACCGATGGTGCCGGGGCCGACCGTGAGCGGGATGGTCAGCGGCACGATGGTCACGTCTTGCTGCACGTTATCGGTCTGCACCGCCGACTTGCCCTGGGCCATGCCCAGCGCGGAGATAAACAACACGCTGCCGGCACCGATGCGGAACGCGTCCACAGTGATGCCGAACACACTGAAAATCACCCGGCCGAACAGGTACAGCAGCACGCTCGATACCAGGGTCGCCAACGCGACTTTCCAGGCCAGGCGCCGCCGCTCTTTGCTGGAATACCCACGGGTCAGGCTGATAAAGCAGGACAGCACGAAGAACGGGCTGTAGAGCACCAACATCTTCAGGTAAACGCTGAATAACACGTGGAGCATGGGGGCGGCTCGCAGCGGAGGAAGTGGGGGGAAGTCTATCAGGCGACGGGGACCAAATGTGGGAGTCGGCCTGCTTGCGATAGCCGTTGGTATGCATGGATCTGCCCCCGTGAGGCCGGGCAGGTACTCAGACCCATCCAACATCCTGGTTGGCTGTCAGGCCGCTTTCGCAGGCAAGCCAGCGCCCGCATTCGGATCATGGGGCGTCAGGCAGATAGCCATGGGCAACCCAGTCGTCACGGGAGCCGGCGCCCACAATTGCAGATCAGGAAAGGGTGCTGTGTTCCGTACGTTGCTGGCGCTGCGCCACCCAGTAATCCACCAGTTCACGCAACTGCGACAGCTCCACCGGCTTGGCCATGTGCCCGTCCATGCCGGCCTGGCGTGCGCGTTCTTTATGTTCCGAGAGAATGTGCGCCGTAAGCGCCACCACCGGCGTGCGTACACGTTGGTGGCTGACTTCCCACGCGCGCAGCTGCTGGGTGGCGGAGAACCCATCGAGGATGGGCATTTCGCAATCCATCAATACCAGGTCATAGCGCTGGGCTTTCATCGCCTCCAACGCTTCTTCGCCGTTGCTGGCGGTATCCGGGTTGAGGTTGAGCTTGCCGAGCATGCCGCGTATCACTTTGGTGGAAATGCTGTTGTCTTCAGCCACCAGGATGCGGAAGTCGGCGGGCACCGTAATGGCTGCCGGCGCGACGGCAACGGGCCGAGGGAGGGTCACGCCTCTGCTGCGCTGGGCCAGTTCGTCGGCCAGGGTGGTCTTGAGCGTATAGCCGGCCACCGGTTTGGCGAGGATGCGCTTGATCCCGCAGTTGCGCGCAATGATCTTGCTCGGCGCGTTGCTGATGCCGGTGAGCATGATCAGCAGGATATCGTGGTTCAGGCTCGGGTCCTCCTTGATCTTGGCCGCCAGTTGCATGCCGGTCATGCCGGGCATGTTCTGGTCCAGCAGCACCACGTCGAAGTAATCGCGCAGGTGCGCCTTGGTGCGCAGCAGGGCCAGGGCCTCTTTGCCGGACGCCACGGCGCTGACGTTCAGGCCCCAGGCCGAGCACTGCTGCAACAGCACCTTGCGACAGGTGTCGTTGTCGTCCACCACCAGTACGCGTGCGTCCTTGAGCGGGCCGTCGAGGTCGGAGGTCGGGTGTTCGAGGCGTTCCGGGTCCAGCGGCAGGGTCAGCCACAGGGTGCTGCCTTGGTGACTGCCGCTCTTGATCCCGAACTCGCCGTTCATCAACAGGATCAACTGGCGCGCGATCACCAGGCCCAGGTGGCCGCTCAAGCGTGTCGCCGAGAGGAAGTTCTTGCTGTGCAGTTCGCTGTGCAGCAGGGCCTCGCGTTCGGCGGCTTCCATTGGTACGCCGCTGTCTTGTATCGCAATGCGCAGGCGCGGCTTGGTGCTGCGCTCGTCGAGGGCAACGACGATCAGCACTTCGCCCTCGTCGGTTTTTTGCAGGGCGTTTTCCAGCAGGCTCAACAATGCCTGGCGCAGGCGTGTCGGGTCACCGCTGATCACGCGCGGTACCTGGGGCTGGATAAAGCTGATCAGCTCGACATTTTGCTGCTCGGCCTTTGCGCGGAAGATGCTCAGGCAATCGTCGATCAGCGCGTTGAGGTCGAACTGCACGTCATCAAGTTCAATCTGCCCCGACTCGAGCTTGGAGATGTCGAGGATTTCGTTGATCAGCGTGAGCAACTCGTTACCGGCGCTGTGGATGGTCTGCACATAGTCGCGTTGTTTCACCGACAACGGCGTGCCCAGCAGCAACTCGGTCATGCCCAGCACGCCGTTCATGGGGGTGCGGATCTCGTGGCTCATCTTCGCCAGGAACTCGGCCTTGGCGGCGATTTCGGCGTTGCTGGCGGCCAGGTCGCGGCTGAGACTGAAGCGGGTTTCAACGATGGCGCGCTGGCGCTCGCCGAGGGCCAGGCTCATCAACAGGCCGCTGATGCAGATAAAGCTCAGCAGGGTCACGATCAGGCCTTGGGGCGCCAGCAACGTGAGGCCGAGCAGGGCGGGAAGAATGATCAGCGTGCCGATGTTGAACACCACCATCCCTGCCACGAACAAGCGCGCCGGGCGGTAGCCTTTTTGCCAGTGATAGGCCGAGACAAACAGCATGCTCAGGCCGGCCAGGGCGACCAGGGCATAGGTGATGATATTCAGCGGCAGGGTGTTGACGAACAACAGCAGCAACCCGCACAGCACGATCAACAATATGTCGGCCATCAACAGTTTGTTCAGCGGGTGGGGCCCCAGGGGCATAAAGAAGCGATAGGCAAACATCAGCCCGCATGGCGCGGTCAGCAGCAGGGCGAGGTACGCGCCAGGGGTTTGGATCGCGTGCCAGTTGGGCAGCCACGGCCCCACCACGTTGAGCAACAGCGCCAGGCTGAGCATCAGCAGGAATTCACACGCGGCCAGCCATAGACTGCTGCGCGAACGGTGATAAGCAAAGCGCGTGAGGTTGTGCAGGATCAGCATCAGCAGGACGCCGAACAGCAGGCCGTAGACCAGCGTCTGGTTCTGGTTGGCGGCGGCCAGTACGGCGGGTTCCAGGGTGATATAGGGGCGTAGCTCGTGCTCCGACACCAGGCGCAGGTACACCTCGAGCGGGCGCTGGCTCTGTGGCATCGGCAGCATGAAATCACTGCTTGGCAGCGGGCGTTCGGCCTGGGGCTGGTGCGTGCCGGTGGTTTGCTGTTCCACCAGGATGTCGCCGTCCAGCACATAAAGGCTCAGGTGCGACAGGTCCGGGGCGAACACCCGCAGCACTTGTTCATGCTTGCCGGGTTGCAGTTTGAAGCGTACCCACAACGCACCGTCCGGCTGCGCGGCGGTGATCCGGTCCAGTTCGATGGGGCTGAATTGATTGGTGTAGCGCGAGGAACGAATGTCGCTCAGTTGCAGGTCGGCCTGATCATCGAGCAATACTGCCCAGCCACTGCCTTGCGCCGCGGCTTGAGCCGGGACCAGGCAGAGCAAGGTCAGCAGACTGACTGTAAAACCTATGGCGATCCTGAGCCAGCGCACGGCGAAGTCCCTTCGTAGATGAATGCACGGGTAACTATGCGCGGGGCGGCATGCGTGCGGCAAGGGCCAGAGGCCCTTACCTACCCGAACGGATAGCTACTCAGTTGTTCTCGCCGCGTTCACGGGCAATGGCGCGGTAACCGATGTCGGTGCGATAGAAGCAGCCTTTCCAGTCGATTTTTGCGGCCAGCTTGTACGCCTGTTGCTGCGCGGCGTCGACACTTTCGCCCATCGCGGTGGCGCACAGCACACGGCCACCTGCGGTGACGACCTTGCCGTCCTTCAGCGCAGTGCCGGCATGAAACACCTTGCCTTCCAGCGCTGCCGCCGCATCCAGACCCTCAATCACATCGCCCTTGGCGTAATCGGCAGGGTAGCCGCCTGCCGCCAACACGATACCGACGCTCGGGCGCGGGTCCCATTGCGCTTCGATCTTGTCCAGGGCCTGGGCCAGCGCGGCTTCCACCAGCAGCACCAGGCTCGATTGCAGGCGCAGCATCACCGGTTGGGTTTCCGGGTCGCCGAAGCGGCAGTTGAACTCGATGACTTTCGGGTTGCCGGCTTTGTCGATCATCAGGCCGGCGTAGAGGAAGCCGGTGTAGACGTTGCCTTCGTCGGCCATGCCGCGCACGGTCGGCCAGATCACCAGGTCCATGACGCGCTGGTGCACCTGGGCGGTGACCACCGGCGCCGGGGAGTAAGCGCCCATGCCGCCGGTGTTCGGGCCGCTGTCGCCGTTGCCGACGCGCTTGTGGTCCTGGCTGGTGGCCATCGGCAGTACGTTCTTGCCGTCGACCATCACGATGAAGCTGGCTTCTTCGCCGTCGAGGAATTCCTCGATCACCACGCGCGAACCTGCATCACCAAAGGCATTGCCGGCGAGCATGTCGCGCACCGCGTCCTCGGCTTCCTGCAAGGTCATGGCGACGATCACGCCTTTACCGGCGGCCAGGCCGTCGGCCTTGATCACGATCGGCGCGCCTTTTTCACGCAGGTACGCCAGGGCCGGCTCGATCTCGGTGAAGTTCTGGTAATCGGCGGTCGGGATCTTGTGGCGCGCCAGGAAATCCTTGGTGAAGGCTTTCGAGCCTTCCAATTGAGCGGCGCCTGCGGTCGGGCCGAAGCAATCCAGGCCACGGCTGCGGAACAGGTCCACGACGCCAGCCACCAGCGGCACTTCCGGGCCGACGATGGTCAGGGAGACATTCTTTTCGGCAAAGTCCGCGAGTTGTTCGAGCGCCAGCACGTCGATGGCAACGTTCTCGCACTTGGCTTCAATGGCGGTACCGGCATTGCCAGGGGCAACGAAGACTTTCTGGACGCGTGGGTCCTGGGCAACTTTCCAGGCCAGGGCGTGTTCACGGCCACCGCTGCCAATGATCAAAACATTCATTTCAAAAACCTCTGAGAAACGCTGTGCTTCTCTGTAGGAGCGAGCTTGCTTGCGAAGATCGTCAACGATAACGGGGGAAACCTGACACCCCATGGCGCTCTCGAGCTTTTCGCGAGCAAGCTCGCTCCTACAGTGAAAGCAGTGGTGTTTAGTGGCGGAAGTGACGCATGCCGGTGAAGACCATGGCGATGCCGGCTTCATCAGCGGCGGCAATCACTTCAGCATCACGCATCGAACCACCCGGTTGGATCACGGCGGTCACGCCGGCTTTCGCGGCGTTGTCCAGGCCGTCGCGGAACGGGAAGAATGCGTCGGACGCCATCACCGAGCCGACTACCTGCAGACCGGCGTGCTCAGCCTTGATCGCAGCGATACGCGCCGAGTTCACGCGGCTCATTTGACCTGCGCCGACACCGATGGTCTGGCGGTTCTTGGCGTAGACGATGGCGTTGGATTTAACGTACTTGGCCACTTTCCAGGCGAAGATCAGGTCGTTGATTTCCTGCTCGGTCGGCGCACGCTGGGTCACAACTTTCAGGTCGTCGCTGCCGATCATGCCGATGTCGCGGCTCTGTACCAGCAAACCGCCATTGACGCGCTTGTAGTCCCAGGCAGCGGCGCGGTCAGCCGACCATTCGCCGCAGGCCAGCAGGCGCACATTGGCTTTGGCGGCGACGATGGCGCGAGCCTCGGCGCTGACGCTTGGAGCAATGATGACTTCAACGAACTGACGCTCGACGATGGCCTTGGCCGTCTCTGCATCCAATTCACGGTTGAAGGCGATGATGCCGCCGAATGCCGATTCGGTGTCGGTGGCGTAGGCCAGTTCGTACGCCTGGCGGATCCCGCCTTCAGCGTCCGGGCTTACGGCCACGCCACACGGGTTGGCGTGCTTGACGATCACGCAGGCCGGCTTGACGAAGCTCTTCACGCATTCCAGCGCGGCGTCGGTGTCGGCCACGTTGTTATAGGACAGCTCTTTGCCTTGCAACTGGGTCGCGGTGGCAATGCCCACTTCGGCCGGTTTTGCCTCAACGTAGAACGCCGCGCTCTGGTGCGGGTTCTCGCCGTAGCGCATTTCCTGGGCCTTGATGAACTGGCTGTTGAAGGTGCGCGGGAACTGGCTGCGGCCTTCTGTGCTCAGGGTCTCGGCGGCCTGGTTCACGGTGCCCATGTAGTTGGCGATCATGCCGTCGTAGGCTGCGGTGTGTTCGAACGCCTTGAGCATCAGGTCAAAACGCTGGGCGTAGGTCAGGCCACCGGCCTTGAGGCTTTCGAGCACATGGGTGTAGTCGCCGGCGTTGACCACGATGGCCACGTCTTTGTGGTTCTTGGCCGCCGAGCGCACCATGGTCGGGCCGCCGATGTCGATATTTTCGATGGCGGTCGGCAGGTCGCAGCCTGGCTTGTTGATGGTGGCTTCGAACGGGTAGAGGTTAACGGCCACCAGGTCGATCGGCTTGATACCGTGTTCGCTCATGATCGCGTCGTCGATGCCGCGACGGCCGAGGATGCCGCCGTGAATTTTCGGGTGCAGGGTTTTGACCCGACCGTCCATCATTTCCGCGAAACCGGTGTAGTCCGCGACTTCCACTGCGGCCACGCCGTTGTCCTGCAGCAGTTTGAAGGTCCCGCCCGTGGAGAGGATTTCCACGCCCAGGGCTTCCAGCTCCCGGGCGAATTCGAGGATCCCGGTCTTGTCGGAAACACTGATCAAGGCGCGGCGGATCGGCAGGCGGGTAGTCTGGTCGGTCATTTCAATTTCCATCAAAAGCAAAGGAGTCAGCAAAAAAGGCGACCGTTTTTACGCGGGCGCCTTTCTGGTTTGATTGAATGCTTACAGCAAATCGTATTGTTTGAGCTTTTTGCGCAACGTGCCACGGTTGAGGCCCAGTAGCTCACTGGCTTTGGTCTGGTTGCCCTTGACGTAGTTCATCACGCTTTCGAGCAGGGGCGCCTCGACTTCGGAGAGCACCAGGTTGTACACGTCCGTGACGGAAGCGCCCTCAAGGTGGGCGAAATAATTGTGCAGCGCCTTCTCGACACTGCCGCGAAGGGTCTGGCCTTCTTCGCTCGGCGTGTTGAGGTGCTGTTTCAAATTGACGTTGTCGCTCACGGGTGCTGTTCCACTCACTAAAGTCTCGGTCATCATCGTCATGCGGCCACCCCCTCTCCATCCCCTGTTCCCAGGCTCTTGTCACGTTCGGCGAAGAACTCACGAACGGTGGCGACCTGTGCCTGCGTTTCATCCAAACGATTGAACTGAGCGCGAAACTCCTTGGCGCCCGGCAAGGTGGCGAGGTACCAGCCGACATGCTTGCGAGCAATGCGTACGCCCATCACATCCCCATAGAAGGCGTGCAGGGCGGCCAGATGCTCCAGCAGAATACATTCCACCTCGGTCAGTTCCGGCGCCGGCAACACATCGCCGGTACGCAGGAAATGCTCAATCTCACGGAAAATCCACGGCCGCCCCTGGGCGGCCCGGCCGATCAACAAACCGTCGGCACCGGTTGCGTGCAGCACGCGCCGGGCTTTCTCGGCTGAATCGATATCGCCATTGGCAAACACCGGTATCGACACTGCCTGTTTGATCGCGGCAATGGTGTCGTACTCGGCTTCCCCGGTATAAAGGTCGGCGCGGGTGCGGCCATGCACCGCCAGCGCTGTAATGCCTGCCTGTTCGGCAATCTTCGCCACCGTCAGGCCATTCTTGTTGTCCCGGTCCCAGCCGGTACGAATCTTCAGGGTTACCGGCACATCGACTGCGGCGACAACGGCCTGCAGGATCTCGGCAACCAACTGCTCATCTTTCAACAAGGCGGAACCCGCGGCCTTGTTGCAAACCTTCTTGGCCGGGCAGCCCATGTTGATATCAATGATCTGCGCGCCCAGCTCCACATTGGCCCGTGCCGCGTCCGCCAGCATCTGCGCATCACCCCCGGCGATCTGCACCGAGCGTGGCTCGGGATCACCTTCGTGGATCATGCGCATCCGCGACTTGCGGGTGTTCCACAAACTCATGTCGCTGGTAACCATTTCAGAGACTACTAGACCCGCGCCCAAACGTTTGCAGAGCTGACGAAAGGGCTGGTCAGTGACACCCGCCATCGGGGCGAGGATCAAGCCATTGTGCAATGTATATGGGCCGATGCGTACCGCCGACATAGGACTTCCCTGTTGTGGGGCCGGATCATTAGAGTTCGAAAAAGGGTTGGCATGATACCCGCTCTCGATGACTGGATAAAGGCTGAATTGGATAAAATCTGAACAGTTATTTTTTTATCGCCATCGGTTTGGTTGACGCCGGCGCAGTCAATAATCCGCCGTCAAACCTCGGTTCTGGCGTGGTCTCACTCGGGCGAATGGAAGCTCAGGCTGTAATTCACCGCTTTGCTGCCGGGGTCAAGGATATCCAGGGAGATGTGGATCGGCGTCTGCGAAGGCATCTCGCTGACCCCGGCCAATTCGCCGCTCAGGTACTCGGCGGGCTTGAAGCGCCGGCTGGCGATCAGGCCGCCGTTCAGGTCGGCAAAGCGCAGCTCCAGCAGCGGGAAGGGCTGGGAGAAGGTCGCGCGGTTGTAAAGGATCGCATCCACCACCAGTGCTCCGGCGAAATCCGGATGGCTGCGCACCACCAGATTGCTGCTCTTGATATGGGCGATGTCGACCCGTGATGGCACGGTGCAGCCCAGTGTCGGGCACAGCTGCTGGAACCACGGACGGTAGGCGTCCTGGCGAGCCAGTTCGTCGAATTGGTAGGCGATGTACTGGCCTGCCAGGCCGGCGGCGGCGAGCAGCACCAGCACGATCCAGATCAGGCGACGGCCCCAGCCGGACGGGCGCTTCTGCGCATACAGGTGCAGCGGGTCGTCTTCCAGGTCCTGGAAGACGTCGGCGTGTACGCCGGCCTCGGCGCGAGGCCGCTTGCGCCGCAATGGCGGGCGGTCATCGGTGGCTTCTGCCGCTGGCGTCAGGAGCGTGAACGGTGGGTCTGGATTGTCGTCGTTCGGGGCCCGGCGCAGTGGCGGCTCGTCGTCGATATCATCCTCTGCGTGAAATGACATGGACGGTTCGGTGCGTTCGCTCGGCTCCGGTTCTGCTTCGGCGGGCTGGTCGCGCTCCTGCGGCGGCTCGCTGAACAGGCTGGCGGCCCATTTTTCTTCCTCGGCCTTGACCGTACCGCGGCTGGCGCTGAGGGCGTCTTCCTTGTGTCGACGATCGGCCCCGGGTTGGCGGCGTTCCGCGCCGACGGGATGGGTGTGTTGAATCTCGCGGCGCTCCAGCTTGGCCAGTTCCTCGTCCAGGTCCAGGTTGTCCAGGTCCAGTTCTTCGGCCGTCCACTGTTTTTGGCTGATTGCACGCGGTGTCTCAGGCGTTGGCTCAGCAGCGCTGGGCTGTCCGGGCTCGGCTGTCGACAGCTGAGCCCGCTGCTCCAGCAACTGGCGAGCCGCATTGAACACTTGCAGGCACGAGCCGCAGCGCACCACGCCACGGGCCACGCTCAATTGAGCGTGGTTGACGCGAAAGCGCGACTGGCAATGCGGGCACTGGGTGACGAAACTGTCGCTCATGCGGCCATCCGATTCAGACAAGCACTCATTCTAGCGCCGACGTCCGCTGATGCGTACCCAGCCGTCACGGTTGGCGATAGGGTCCAGCTCGAAATCCTTGGCGTAGGCGGCAGCCACCTCTTCACCTTGTTCGGCGAGGATGCCCGACAGCGCCAGGCGCCCGCCCGGCCTGACCAGGCTCGACAACTGCGGCGCCAGCGAAACCAGCGGCCCGGCGAGAATGTTCGCTACCAGCACATCGGCCTGTACCTGGGGCAGGTCTTCAGGCAGATAAAGCGGGAATTTGCTTTCAGGAATGTGGTTGCGCCCGGCGTTATCGCGGGAAGCTTCCAGCGCTTGCACGTCGATATCGGTACCCACGGCCTCCTTGGCGCCCAGCAGCAGCGCGGCGATGGCCAGGATCCCCGAGCCGCAGCCGAAGTCGAGCACGTTGCTGTCGGTCAGGTCCTGGCCGTCCAGCCATTCCAGGCACAGCGCGGTGGTGGGGTGTGTGCCGGTGCCGAATGCCAGGCCCGGGTCCAGCAGCAGGTTGACGGCTTCGGGCTCAGGTGCGGCGTGCCAGCTGGGGACGATCCACAGGCGCTGGCCGAAACGCATGGGCTGGAAGTTGTCCATCCAGCTGCGTTCCCAATCCTGGTCTTCGATCACTTCGCTGTGATTTTCCGGCAGCGGGCCGCCGGTGAGCAATTCCATATGGGCCAGTACGCTGGCGGCATCGGTGCCGTCTTCGAACAGCGCCAGCAAATGGGTGTGGGACCACAGCGGGGTGGTGTTGAGTTCCGGCTCGAAGATCGGTTGGTCTTCGGCGTCCATGAAGGTTACCGACACGGCGCCGACTTCGAGGAAAGCGTCTTCGTAGGTTTCGGCTTGTTCTGGGCTGATGGCGAGACGGACTTGCAGCCAAGGCATGGCGGGCACCTTTGAAAAAATGAATGTGCGAACCGTTGGGTCGCGAAAGGGCGCAAGTTTACGCCAGCGGCGGGCAGAAGACGACTGTCCAGCGGCTGTACAAAGATCAAATTGTGGGAGCGGGCTTGCTCGCGAATGCGCCGGGTCAGTGATGAATATATTGAC
>NZ_JASLAW010000211.1 GCF_030147005.1 Pseudomonas sp. | reverse complement strand
CACGCCCAGGATAAAAATCTGCAGGTAATCCAGGGAGGCAAACCCCACATCCAGGCCGGCGGAGCAGACGTTAGTCAAAATACGTGTCCTTGAAAAAAGGGATAGCCGGCGAAGTTTATTCTAAATGTTTCAGGAATTCGGCCAGGGTGGTCGCTATCTGCAATCGGTTCAGCCAATAGAAAGGTTGGGCAATGTATTGGCCTGGCCAGTGGTTTTGTGAACAATGGCGCCCTGCGTTTTTTCACCGAGAGCCCCATGTCTGAAACCACCGTCGAATTGATCCAGACCGGCCCTGAACACGCCGAGCTGATCCGCAATCTTTACCAGTACTACGCGTATGAGTCTTCGGACTGGGAACAGGAAGATGTCGAGGCCGATGGCCGCTTCTACATCCACGACGAGCACCTGGCCCGCTATTGGCACGACCCGCTGTGGAGCGCCAACCTGTTATTGGTGGACGGCTATGTCGCCGGCTTCCTGCTGATCGAAGGCAGCGAACTGCCAGGCATCGATGCCCTGGAACTGGCCGACCTGTTCATCCTCAAGCGCTACCGCCGCAAAGGCATCGGCCGCGCCATCGCCACCCAGATGCTATGCAGCGGCGAGGGTAACTGGCTGGTGCGTTTTTATGATCAGGACGAAGTGTCCCAGGCGTTCTGGCGTACGGTGCTGGATAACCTGCCGCGTCCGGTGCAGACCCTTGAGCTGGACGATGAGCCGCACTTGATCAGTTACCTGATTACCCGCGCTTCACTGCATTGACCGGCTGAGCAGCTTTATCAGTGGGGCAGGGCACGGGCCACCCGCCAAGTTTTGATCGCCTGGCGGGTGGGCCGTGCTTTTTTTACGCGAGAAAACGGGCAGCATTGGCCCGGCCTGATTTATTCGCAGAAAATACTTTGCACCTTACCGCTGTCATCAAGCACAACGTTAAGACGGGTTTCGTCACGCATGTTTCGGATCAATAATTTGGTGATTCTAATTTTTTCGACCTTGGTGCCGGTCAACTCAGCGTACCGTTCTGCCGACAACGGTTCAGCGCCTGCCGGCGATTCTTTCAGCGCCGTGGCAGCCCCGCATTTGTCGTCTGCCGCGTTGACCTGAAAGGCTGTACTCGCCAGTACGATGCCTGCGGTGAGTAGAGCAACTTTGATAGTTGGAGGGGTTTTCATTGGAAGCTCCTTGCCTCGAACGATGGTTGAATGTGCCTGCATGTGCAGCTTGCACTGAGTGGCCAGCGCCGCGTAACTGTCAGAGTTGACAGTGTTTTATTCCCATTTTGCCTACGTGAGCAGGTTTACTTGAGCGCACGGATATATCGCTTGTGCGGTGAGCGGGCAGTCATGGGTTAACAGCGGTGATCAGCCTCAGCCCAATTCGATGGCGCGTCCATTCAATAGCTGCTGCATCGCCTGCGGCGGTTGCCCGAACGCCCTGAGAAACGCCTGGCGCATGCGCTCCCGGTCACCGAACCCGGTCTCGCGGGCCACGACTTCGACCGGGTGGCGACTGGTTTCCATCATTGCGCGTGCCGCTTCCACGCGCAGGGCTTCGATGGCCTTGGCCGGCGTCTGCCCGGTTTCTTCGCGAAACACCCGGCTGAACTGGCGCGGGCTCAGGCGTGCGACATCGGCCAGGGCTTCCACCGACAGGTCGTGGGTGAGATTTTCACGGGCGTAGGCCAGGGCCAGTTGCACGCGGTCGGACTTGGGGTCCAGTTCGAGCAAGGCTGACAGTTGCGATTGTTCACTGCCGCGCCGTTGTGCGATCACCAGCTTGCGTGCAATGCGCCGGGCCAGGTCGCTGCCCAGGTCGTTTTCCACCATGGCCAGCGCCAGATCGACCCCGGCGCTCATGCCCGCGCCGGTCCACACGTGGCCGTCCACCACGAATAACTTGTCGTCTTCCAGGCGAATGTCCGGGTAGCGCTTGCGAAACGCCGGCGCGTGGATCCAGTGGGTGGTGGTGCGCTTGCCTTCCAGCAAGCCGGCTTCGGCCAGCACGAAAATGCCCATGCACAGCGAGGCCACGCGGCGCGATTGCGCGGAGGCGGCCTTGACCATCTCCAACAGGTTGGCCTCCGGCAGGCGAAACTCCAGGTAGCCGCTGACAATCAGCGTGTCATACCCCTCGGGACGGATCGCCGTGGTGTTCACCGAAAACCCCTGGGACGTCATCACTGCGCCGCCGCTTTCCGACACCAGATGAAACGCATAGGCCGGCTCGCCGCGCAGCAGGTTGGCGCACTCGAACACCGAGCCCAGGCTGAGGCTCAAGGACTGGAAGTTCGGGTAAACCATCAGCGCAACGCTGTGCATCGTCATTCTCCAAGGGGCGCGGGAGAGGGGATTGTCGGCGCGTGCCGGGTAAACGGCAACTGACTTTGGCGGATGTCCGGAATCCTTGCGGATATGACATTGTGAGCCTGCACCCACGTCCCTAACATGGCCCGACGAACTAGACGACTGGTCTAATCGGAAGGGGCCAAGCATGAGCAGCGAAACCAAAAGTACCCGGCAGACCATTCTTGAAAGCGCGCAAACCCTGGTGGGCGCCAAGGGGTTTTCTGCGGTGGGGTTGAACGAAATCCTGCAAGCCGCCGCAGTGCCCAAGGGGTCGTTCTATCACTACTTCACCTCCAAGGATGCGTTCGGTGTGGTGTTGCTCGATACCTACTTCGATAGCTACGTCGAGGGCATGCAGCGCCTGTTCAGCCAGGCGGGGGCGTCTCACTACACCAGGCTGATGCACTACTGGCAGGGCTGGATCGACAACCACACCGGCTGCACCGACGCCAGCAAATGCCTTGCCGTCAAACTCGGTGCCGAGGTGTCAGACCTTTCAGAGCCGATGCGCCTGGCCTTGCAGCGCGGCACGTCACGCACCATCGATTTGCTCGCGACGGCGCTGCGCCACGGCGTGCAGGACGGTTCGCTGAAGCTTGAGCAGCCCCCCGAAAGCCTGGCCCGACGCCTGTATGCGTTGTGGCTGGGAACCAGCGTCATGGGCAAGATCACCCGTACCACCGCGCCGTTCGATGAGGCGCTGGGGCTGACCCGGCAATTGTTGGGCCACCCTGAAAACCCTGCTATCCACCACGATCGAGGCACTGGAAAATGAAAGTATTAATGGTACTGACCTCTCACGACCAGCTTGGCGATACCGGCCGCAAGACCGGCTTCTGGCTCGAAGAGTTTGCCGCTCCCTATTACGCGTTCAAAGATGCCGGTGCCGAGGTGGTGCTCGCATCCCCGGCCGGCGGCCAGCCGCCGCTGGACCCGGTCAGCGATCAGCCCGATGCCCAGACCGAACAAACCCACCGCTTCAACGCCGACCCGGCCGCGCAGCAGGCGCTTGCCACTACGGTGAAATTGGACTCGGTCAACGCCGATGACTTCGACACCGTGTTCTATCCAGGTGGCCACGGCCCGCTGTGGGACTTGGCCGAGTCGCCGGTTTCCATCGCGCTGATCGAGTCGTTCGAGCGTGCCGGCAAACCTGTCGGGTTTGTCTGCCATGCACCGGGCGCTTTGCGTCACGTCAAGGCGGTCAACGGCGAGCCACTGATCAAGGGCCGTCGCGTCACCGGGTTCTCCAACTCGGAAGAAGCCGCAGTGGAGCTGACCGAGGTGGTGCCCTTTCTGATTGAAGATGAATTCAAAAAACTGGGCGGCAAGTATGAGAAAGGCGCCGATTGGCACTCTTTCGTAATCGTCGATGGCTTGCTGGTGACTGGGCAAAACCCCGGCAGCTCCAGCGATGTAGCCAAGGCCCTGTTGAAACTCACCGCTTAACTTAACCCTTCGATTGATTCATTGGCGGCTCGCGAGAGCCGCCAGCGTTTTCGCTCGTCCTGAATTTGGAATATCCCATGGCTCATCCTTTGAACACTCCAGTCAAACTGGGGCATCACGTCTTGAACAACCGCGTTGTGCTGCCGCCCCTGACGCGCCAGCGCAGTGCCCAGCCCGGCGATATCGCCACCGACTTGATGGCCGAGTATTACGGTCAACGCGCGAGCGCCGGGTTCATGGTCAGCGAGGGCACCCAGATCGAGCCGCGTGGCCAGGGTTACGCGTGGACGCCGGGGATTTACACGCCCGCGCAGATCGACGGGTGGCGCAAGGTCACCGAGGCGGTGCATGCCGAGGGCGGCGTGATCTTCGCCCAGTTGTGGCATGTAGGCCGCGTGTCCCATAACGCCTTGCAACCCGACGGCGCCGCGCCGGTCGCACCGTCGGCCATCCAGGCCCAGCAGGCGAAGGCCTTTATCGAAACCGGGCCGGGTGTGGGCGAGCTCAAACAACCCCCGGTCCCCCGTGCCCTGACGGTGCTGGAGATCGAGGAACTGGTCGGCCACTACGCACAGGCGGCCCGCAATGCGCTGGACGCAGGCTTTGACGGGGTGGAGATTCATTCGGCCAACGGTTACCTGGTCAACCAGTTCATCTCGGCCCATTCCAACCGGCGCGATGATGAATACGGCGGCACCCTGGACAATCGCCTGCGCTTTTTGCGCGAGATCGTCGAAGCCGTGTGCCGGGTAGTCGGCCCTGAACGCGTGGGCGTGCGTTTTTCGCCATTGTTCAGCGGCACCGACCAGGAGCGTGTCTACATCGGCCTGGTCGAAGAAGACCCGCACCACACCTACATCGAAGCAATCAAAGTGCTGGAGCAATCGGGTATCGCTTATGTCTCCATCGCCGAAGCGGACTGGGACAATGCCCCCGACCTGCCGGACAGCTTCCGCCAGGCCGTGCGCAGCACCTTCAGTGGCCGCATCATCTATGCCGGCCGCTACACCGCCGAACGCGGCGCAAACCTGGTGGAAGCCGGGCTGGCGGACCTGATTGCCTTCGGCCGACCGTTCATTGCCAACCCGGACCTGCCGCAGCGGATCTTCAATGGCTGGCCATTGAATGCGCTGAAGGCTGAAGGGCTGTATGGCGGGACTGAGGCGGGGTATGTCGATTATCCGAAATATGCCAAACCGGACTGAGCTGAGCGTTCCCCTGTAGGGGAGGGCTTCGCCCTCCAGCGGGAGCAAGCGCCCTCGCCACAGGGGCGTGAAGGGTTTATTCGACGCGCAGCACAATCTTGCCGATATGGTCCCGCCCTCCATGCGGGCGTGGGCCTGGGCGGCGTCGGTGTAGTCGTCTACCTTGTCGATGACCGGCAGGCAACCCTGTAGGGGGAGGGCGTCGCCCTCCAGCGGGAGCAAGCTCCCTCGCCTCAGGGGCGTGAAGGGTTTATTCGACGCGCAACACAATCTTGCCGATATGGTCCCCGCCTTCCATGCGGGCGTGGGCCTGGGCGGCGTCGGTGTAGGCGTACACCTTGTCGATGATCGGCAGGCAACCCTGGAGGGGGAGGGCTTCGCCCTCCAGCGGGAGCAAGCTCCCTCGCCACAGGGGCGTGAAGGGTCTATTCGACGCGCAGCACAATCTTGCCGATATGGTCCCCGCCCTCCATGCGGGCGTGGGCCTGGGCGGCGTCGGTGTAGTCGTACACCTTGTCGATGATCGGCAGGCAACGGCCCTGGCTCAATACCGGCCATATGTGCTCACGCAACTGCTCGGCAATCGCGGCCTTTTCTTCGCGGGTGCGGGCGCGCAACAGGGAGCCTGTGATCACCGCGCGCTTGCCGAGAATGGTCAGCAGGTCCACGTCATTGGCCTTGGCGCCACCGAGGAAGCCCAGTATCACCAGGTGGCCGTCCATGCCCAGTGCCTTGAGATTGTTGTTGAGGTACGAGGCCCCCATGATGTCGAGGATCACATCGACGCCTTGGCCTGCGGTCTTCTCGGCGATGACCTGGGCAAAATCCTGCTCGCGATAATTGATCGGCTGCGCCCCGAGCCTGGCGATGGCCGCGCATTTGTCGGCGCTGCCGGCGGTGGCGAATGCCTGGATCCCGAATTCCTGGCACAGCATCAACGCGGTGGTGCCGATGCCGCTGGTGCCGCCGTGGATCAACGCGCGCTGGCCGTTACAGGCGCCGCCGAGACCGAACAGGTTGGCCCAGACGGTGAAGAAGGTTTCCGGCACGGCGGCGGCTTGAATCCAGTCCATGCCTTCGGGTATCGGCAACGCCTGGCTGGCCGGCACTGTGCAGAATTGCGCGTAGCCGCCGCCGTTGGTAAGGGCGCAGACCTTATCGCCGAGCTGGTATTGCTGCACGCCGTCGCCCAGCGCCACCACTTCACCGGCCACTTCCAGGCCTGGAATCGGGCTCATGCCGGGTTTCATCGGGTATTTGCCGGCGCGCTGCAGGGCGTCGGGGCGGTTGACCCCGGCCGCATGCACGCGAATCAGGATCTCGCCCGGGCCGGCCACCGGTATGTCTGCACGACGCGGTTGCAGCACGTCGGGGCCGCCGGGGGCGGTAATTTCGATCAGGGTCATTTCTTGGGGCAGGGTCATGGATGGCTTCCTGTAGCAATGAGCGTATGGGTTGGGACCGTGGCGAGCGGTCGACGGTTCAGCCAGATCATGCCCGCTTCCAGTAACAGTGCAACCACAATGGCGCCGGCCGCGAGGCCGAACAACCACACATATTGGCCGCCGCTGACGTTGAACAGTGCCGAATAGGCAAAGCCTGCAAGTGCCTGGAAGGTGGCGAAGGACACTGTCGCCCGGCTCCAGGCCACTTGTTGTGAGTGATGATGGGGGATCAGTTCGTGGACGCGCGCCAGCGCCAGCGGCACGATGCCCGGCGGGAACGAACCGAGGATCACCGCCAGCAAGGCGAGCGCCGCGAACGAACTGGAAATCGCCAGCAAAGCCAGGGCGATCGCCTGCACCACCAGCACCACGCGAATACTTACGCGGGCACCGAGCGCGTCGGCGAGAAACCCGTAGGTGACCGGCCCGACGATTGCGCCCAGGCCATACATCACCCAGATCATTGCTCCGACATGCGCCCCGGCACCCAGGCCGCGTGCCACGTAATCCACCAGGAACATCATGGCCGGCACCAGCCCCGCCGCCATAAAGGCGTATTGCGCGAACAGCAGGTACACCGCTGCCGGCGTCTGCGCTGTATGCGCGGGCGGCGTTGCCTCATGCACCGTGCCGTTGGGCCAGGCGAACCAGCTGGCGGCGGTCAGCAGCACGGCCAGCAGGCCCAGGCCGAACCAGGTCTGCTGCAAGCCCAGGCTCAGCAACGGCGGCACCAGCGTGCCGGAGCCGGCGATGCCCAGGCCGATGCCGAGAAAAATCGCGCCGCTGGCCAGGCCACGGCGTGCGGCCGGAACATGGGGCAACACGGTCGCCGCCACCAGCACCATGATCGCGCCGCCGGCGATGCCCGACAGCAGGCGCCAGGCGAAGAACCACAGCACCGACAATGGAAAGCCACAGGCGAAAAACGCCAGGGTCACCGCCACCATCATCAGGCGCAGGGCGGTCTTGTTGGACGTCGCGCGGGCGATGGGCCGCCCGATCAGCGCGCCGACCAGGTAGCCCACCAGGTTCGCGGCGCCGAGGTAAACCACGTCGCCGGCGGAAAACCATTGGGCCTGGATCAGCGAGGGAATCAGTGGCGTATAGGCAAAGCGCGCCAGGCCGATGCTGACCAGGCTGGCGCACAGCCCGGCGAAGATCGGTAACCAGACGGCGGGTCGGGATGAAACCGGTGTGTGCAGCATGATGGCAATCCTGGGTATTTTTCTCTGGCGGCCAGCATAACGAGGTTTGCTGATGCAATAATGCAGCGAATTTGCGACGCGTTGATGCGTTTATGCAGCGGTGGAGGGCATGATGAATTGGGATGATGCGCGGGTGTTCCTGGCGGTATGCCGTGAAACCACATTACGGGGCGCGGCGCGGGTGCTGGGCGTGGATCAAGCCACGGTCGGGCGGCGGATCAACACGCTGGAAAAGTCCCTGGGCGCGACCTTGTTCCTGCGCACGTCCGAGGGCTATGCACTGACCGCCGTCGGCGAAGCGGCCTGGCTTTCGGTGGAAAAAATGGAACGCTCGGCCCTGGAACTGGAGCGCCGGATACAAGGCCTGGATGAGCGCCTCACCGGCACGGTGCGCGTCAGCACCACTGACTCGCTGGCCATCGACTTCCTGATCCCGGCCATCGCGCGCCTGCATGAGCAGCACCCGGACGTGCGCGTGCAACTGGACGCCTCGACCCAGTTCCTCAGCCTGGCCAAGCGTGAAACCGATATCGCGGTGCGTAACATCCGCCCGGACAACCCCGACCTGATCGCCCGGCGCATCGCCCGCTGGCCGGTGGGGCTGTTCGCGGCGCAGTCCTATATCGACCGCCACGGCGTGCCGGAACCCGGCAGCCTGTTCGAAGGCCACGACCTGGTGGTGTATCAACCCTACCTGCAAAGCCAGAAAGACCTGGCGTTGGTGTGCGAACCGTTGGGGCGCGGGCGGATTGTCGCGGCGTTGAGCTCCAGCCTGCTGGTGCGCCGCGCGATCGCCGCCGGCATCGGCATTGGCGAGATCCCGGTATACACCGGAGAACGCGACGGGCTGGTGCGCCTGTGGCCGCAGCGCACGCGGCCATTGCCCTATGACGTCTGGCTGGTGACCCATGCCGACTTGCGCCATACCGCACGGGTGCGAGTGGTGATCGATGAAATCGTCGCCGGTTTTTCCGCGTCGATGGCGTGAGGTCAGCACACGCCTGCAAGCTCCCCGTCGCGGCCGGGGCCACACTGGCGGTCGGTCATGTTGACGGACACAGGTGGCGTATGAACGAAACAAGAAATCAGGATATCGGGCTGTTGTTTCTGCGG
The DNA here is from genome assembly GCF_030147005.1 of Pseudomonas sp. Classification (GTDB taxonomy): domain Bacteria; phylum Pseudomonadota; class Gammaproteobacteria; order Pseudomonadales; family Pseudomonadaceae; genus Aquipseudomonas. Next base: position 18,428 of record NZ_JASLAW010000211.1, on the reverse strand, counting down.
GTCAGCGGGGCTTTGTTTTTGTTGTGGGTGCATGGGTTGCCGAAAGTGCTCCACTACAGCGAACAGCTGAAGCTGATCGAAGACCCGTTTCACTTGGGGGCGTCTGTCACCTTGCTGCTGGCAATATTTGCCGAGGTGCTGTGCCCGCTGTTGATCATCGCGGGTGTGCTGGTGCGCCTGGCGTGCCTGCCGATCCTGGCGGTGCTGGTGATCGCGCTGCTGGTAGTGCATCCGGAGTGGACGCTGTTCGAAGGGCAGTTTGGCTGGCTGTTGATGATCATCTTTACCAGCCTCCTGATCGCGGGGCCGGGGCGTCTGACGCTGGCGCAGCGCTTTGCCTGAACACAAGGCCGGGCGCTCTTCATTGTGGCGAGGGAGCAAGCTCCCTCGCCACAGGTTTGCACCTTGTGTTAACTGGCTGGCACCCGCAGGGTTCAGCGGTTCAGGAACGCCAACAGGTCTTCATTGAGCTGTTGGGTGTGGGTGGCGGCAAACCCGTGCGGTGCGTCCTTGTACACTTTCAGTTGCGCGCCCTTGATCATTTCGGCCGCGACCTTGCCGGTGGTTTCGAACGGCACGATCTGGTCACCGTCACCGTGGATGACCAGGGTCGGCACGTCGATCTTGGCCATGTCCGGGCGGAAGTCGGTTTGGGAGAAGGCGCTGACGCAATCCACGGTGGATTTCAGCGAGGCTTGCAGAGCGATCTGCAGGGTTTGGGTGAGCACACCCTCCGAGACTTTCTGGCCCTTGTTGAGGCCGAAGAACGGCGTGTTGAAATCGCTGATGAATTGCGCGCGGTCCTTGAGCAGGCCGGCCTTGATGCCATCGAATACGTCGTTGGGCACGCCCTGCGGGTAATCGGCTTTCTGGCCGAAGATCGGCGTCACCGCACCGAGCAGTACCAGCCCGGCGACCCGTGCGCTGCCATGGCGCGCGATGTAGCGCGCCACATCACCGCCGCCCATGGAGAAGCCCACCAGCGTGACGTCCTTGAGGTCCAGGTGTTCGATCAACTGGGCGATATCGTCGGCGAAGGTATCGTAGTCGTTGCCGGTCCACGGCTGGTCCGAGCGACCAAAGCCTCGGCGGTCGAACGCGATCGTGCGAAAGCCACGGCTGCTCAGGTATTCCATCTGGTATTCCCACATGTCGGCATCCAGCGGCCAGCCGTGGCTGAACAACACGGGCTTGCCGCTGCCCCAGTCCTTGAAGTAGATCTGGGTACCGTCTTTGGCAACGAATGTGCTCATCTGAAGCTCCTTTGTCTGCATGAAAAGAGTGGGTGAAAACCGCGTCACTATTGCGCCAAAGCCAACGCCGGGCTTGTATCGGTGTGCTTGCCTGAGTTACCAGCTGAACTTGAGCTCCATGCCCAGGTAGTTGCTGTCATGCCCGCCGGCATCGCGCAGCGTCTGGCCGACCGCGTAATGCACGGCTTCGACCGCGCCGGTCAGGTTCGGCGTGAAGGCGTAGTCGGTTCTCAGCTGACCGTAGGCGCCGGTCCAACGTTCACCTTGGCCCGCAGTGCCGGCGACCGGCAAATTGGGCTGGGTGTAGACCGCGTCCGCGGTGGTTTGCCGCCACAGCAGGCCGACGGCGGTTTGCACGCTGAGCTTGGCGATGGGCTTGACGGTGATCGACGGCTTGACGTGAATCAGGTTGCTGTAGCCGGTATAGCCCGCCAGGGAAAAGTAATAGCCGTTGGGGAACAGCGGATTAAAGGTGCCGACAGTGCCGTCACCGGCCTTGCGGTCGCCGGAGGCGATGTCCAGTTGCAGGCCCAGGCGCGGTTTCCACGCCAGGCTGTCGAAGGTGTAGCCGGTGCGGCTGCCGCCGGCCCAGGCGCGGATATCCTTGCCGCCCACCGAGCCGCCTTGCACCATGGCTTCGATGTCCCAGTCGAACCCCCGCGCCGCGCCCCCCAGGCGCGCATCGAACAGCTGGCGCGTCTCGTCGCCATCAGCATCCAGATAATGCGCCGCGCTGCGCTCGTACACGCCGTAGTAGGCCGACAGCTCATTCGTGCCGCCCACCAGGCGCTCGACCCGCAGCAGGTGAAAGCGCGCATCCCTGTTGGACTTGTCGTCGAAATGCCGACCATCCTGGTATTGCACCGGCTGGCTGGCGATCCCGATAAAGCGCCAGTTCGGGGTTTCCCAGTCGGCCCACAACGCATCGAACGACTGCCGCACATTCGGGCCGTCCCGCGAGGAAATGAAGCGCTGCAAGTCGAAGGCAAAATCCTGGCGGCCAATACGGCTCTTGAACGTGCCGCTGCTGAAGGTGTTCACGTATTCGGCAAAGGCCAGGCGCAGATCCACGCGGTTCTGATCGGCGCCGCCAAGCGTGGTTTTGTCGTAGGCGCGCACGTCTTCGAGCTGGGTGAACACACGCCAGTGTTCGTTCAAGTGCAGGTCGGCGTGCACCTGGAAACGCTGGATCAGGTAGCGATCACGGGCCACGTTCCTTGCGCCGAAACCGCTGGCGTCATTCATCTCGAAACGCTCGCGCAAGGTCGCGCCCAAAGACAGGTAGGTGAACGGGTTGGCGCTCGACAGCGGGATGTACTTGAGGGTGTCCAGCGGCTGCGTGCGCAGCGTCGGGTCCTTGAGCACCGACCAGTCTTCCTGCCAGCGATTGGCCTTGATCGCCGGTCGGCTCGGTTGATCGTCGGCGTGGACGCTGCCGACCAGCAGCGGCCACAGCACGGCCAGGCTCCAGCCTGTGCGACGAATCATTTTGCCGCGGTGAGTTGGTGGATTTCCGCGATGTAACCGCCGGGGAATTCGACCAATGCACTGCGCCGGCCCTTGCTGTCGAATGCCGGCACCAGCACCCTGGCCCCGGACCCGCTGGCCTTGCCGAGGGTGGCGGCCAGGTCGCTGACCTGATAGCCGGTGGTGTCGTGACCGAACGGGTAAGGCAGTTGGCCGTTAGTGACCAGCACCGCCATGCGCCCGAACGGGGACTCGATCTCGACGCGGCGGTAATGGCCGCCCGCCTGGCCCACATCAGCCGCTGGCGCGTGCTTGTCGTCGCTCACTATCTTGCCGTGGGAGAAACCCAGGAATGCCTTGATAAAGCGCTCGGCGCTGTCGTTGGAGACATACACGCGGTTTTCCGGAATGGTCTCGAACGCCGCGTAATCCGGGGTCTTGGTGTGCCAATAGAGCTGCATGTTGACGCCGCCCGGCCACTGCACCACGGCGTCACGGCCGATGGGGTCGGGAAAATCGCTGACGATCACATCGGCGCCATTGTCCCGCGCCGCCTTGAGGGCCACGTCCATGTCCTTGACCAGATAGCCGTTGCGCTCCTGGCCGAACGGGTGCGGCACGGGCGTGGTAAAGCCGAACAACGACACGGTGCCCGCCGGGGTCTGCAGCAATTGCGAAGTGGTGCTGCTCGGCACCGGCAGCACGTTCACCACCACCTGGGGCGTGCTTTTGCCGCCGAACGTGGCAAGAAAACTCTGGGCGAAACGGTCGACATCGGCCGGCGCGACATACACATGGCTGGTGTCGTATTGCGGCGCCACGGCGACGCTTGGGGTGGCGGCCAAAGCGCTGTTCATCATTGCGCTTGCCAACAGCGTCAATGCCACGGTTACCTTGATTGCTTTGTTACGCATGCCCGTTCTCCAGCGCTTCTAAGGGATCGAAAGCCGTGAGGTTAGGGGGCAGGGGGCAGCGGGAATTGTATGCACGTGCTCGGTTGAACGTTTCAGCGGCCCGCTGTGGTCGGCTGTCAAACCGCCTTCGCAGGCAAGCCGTAATGACAGTCAGTTAAGACAGAACCGGTCCCTGTGGCGAGGGAGCTTGCTCCCGCTGGACTGCGTAGCAGTCCCATTTTTTGGTACCGCTTCGCGCCCCACCGGGAGCAACCTCCCTCGCCACAGGTCGCAGGTTTTTCTGCTTTAGCGCTTAACTGACCGGCATTAGGGCAAGCCCGGCCCACATTTTTGAAGGCATTTCACCGTCAAGTCGCTGAACGATTCCGATCGTCACCCGTCATACCAGTCCCTGAGCCAGTGTAGGAATCATCTACCACTCAGCCCTGCGATTAGTCCAAAACCGCCTATTCATGTTTAACTTGAACGTTCGTTCAAGTTAAACCGGTGGTTCGCTGCCCGCTCACAACAGGAGGCTTACCTTTGCTGAGTCCGTTATACACAGCCACATTTCACACCTTGGGGGTGCATCGTTCATGAGTGCATCGTCCACCCCTCCCAGCGGTCTGGTGCGCATGAATGCGCCCGTTTTCTACTTTGCCGCCACGGCCATTCTGCTGTTCGGCCTCACCGTCATCGCTATCCCGCAACAGGCCGGTGCCTGGCTGCTGGCCGCGCAAAACTGGGCGGCCAATACGGTCGGCTGGTACTACATGCTGGCGATGACCCTGTATCTGGTCTTCGTGGTGGTCACCGCGTTATCGGGCTACGGCAAGATAAAACTCGGTGCCGACCACGACGAGCCCGAATTCAGTTACCTGTCCTGGGCCGGCATGCTGTTCGCCGCCGGGATCAGCATCACGCTGTTCTTCTTTTGCGTTTCCGAACCGCTGACCCACTTGGTGCAACCGCCCCAGGGCGAAGCGATGAACGCCGATGCGGCGCGCCAGGCCATGCAGATCCTGTTCCTGCACTGGGGCCTGCACGGCTGGGGCGTGTTCGCGTTTGTCGGCATGGCCCTGGCGTACTTCGCCTACCGGCATAACCTGCCGCTGGCGTTGCGCTCGGCGCTGTACCCGCTGATCGGCAAGCGCATCAACGGCCCGATCGGGTACGCCGTGGATGGTTTCGGCATCATCGCCACGGTGTTCGGCCTGGGGGCCGACATGGGGTTTGGCGTGTTGCACCTCAACTCCGGCCTGGATTACCTGTTCGGTATTGCCCATACGCAGTGGATTCAAGTGGGCTTGATCACCTTGATGATGGGCGCGGCGATCATCGTTGCCGTGGCCGGTGTCGACAAGGGCGTGCGGGTGATGTCCGACATCAACATGCTGCTGGCCTGCGCGCTGCTGCTGTTTGTGTTGTTTGCCGGGCCCACCCAGCATTTGCTTAACACCCTGATCCAGAACATCGGTGACTATTTGGGGGCCTTGCCGACCAAGAGTTTCGATGTGTACGCATACGACAAACCCAGCGACTGGCTGGGCGGCTGGACCGTGTTCTATTGGGCTTGGTGGATTGCCTGGTCGCCCTTTGTCGGCCTGTTCATTGCGCGCATTTCCCGCGGTCGCACCATTCGCGAGTTCGTCTTCGGCGTGCTGCTGATCCCGCTGGGTTTCACCCTGGCGTGGATGTCGATTTTCGGTAACAGCGCCATAGACCAGGTGCTCAACCACGGCATGACCGCGTTGGGGCAGTCGGCCATTGATGAACCCTCGATGAGCCTTTACTTGCTGCTGGAAACCTACCCGTGGAGTAAAACCGTGATCGCGGTCACGGTGTTTATCAGCTTTGTGTTCTTCGTGACCTCGGCCGATTCCGGCACCGTGGTGCTGTCGACGCTGTCTTCCAAAGGCGGCAACGCCGATGAAGACGGCCCGAAATGGCTGCGCGTGTTCTGGGGGGCGATGACCGCTCTGGTCACCAGCGCCTTGCTGTTTGCCGGCAGTATCGATTCGTTGAAATCAGCGGTGGTGCTGACCTCGCTGCCGTTCTCGCTGATCCTGTTGCTGATGATGTGGGGGCTGCACAAGGCGTTCTATCTCGAGTCGCAAAAGCAGATCGCCCAGTTGCACTCGTTGGCGCCGATTTCAGCGTCGCGCAAAGGCCGTGGCGGCTGGCGCCAGCGTTTGAGCCAGGCCGTGCACTTCCCCTCGCGGGATGAGGTATACCGCTTCCTTGAGTCGACGGTACGCCCGGCAATCGAAGAAGTGACGGCGGTGTTTGTCGAGAAGGGCCTGAATGTGGTCACCCAGCCGGACCCGTCCAACGACAGCGTCAGCCTGGAAATCGGCCATGGCGAAGAGCATCCGTTCATCTACCAGGTGCAGATGCGTGGCTACTTCACGCCGTCGTTTGCCCGTGGCGGCATGGGTTCCAAAGAGATCAACAACCGCCGTTACTATCGAGCGGAAGTGCACTTGCGCGAGGGCAGCCAGGACTACGACCTGGTGGGCTACACCAAGGAGCAGATCATCAACGACATCCTCGACCAGTACGAGCGGCACCTGCAGTTCCTGCATTTGGTGCGCTGATTCGAGCGCACGAATGTACGCAACAGCGTTCCTCTCAAGTAGGTCTTTGCTGTAAAAGGGAAAGGCAGACTTAAGCGATTCAGCGGGCTCGAAGGCCTGGGAATAACCTTGTTCCCAGGCCTTGTTTGCCCCAAGCCTAGAGAGGATTCGATGACGTACATTGCTGCCCAAAACCGCTATGAATCTATTCCTTATCGCCGCGTAGGCCGCAGCGGGTTGGTGCTGCCGGCACTGTCCCTGGGGTTGTGGCACAACTTTGGCGACAGCACCCCGATCGCCACCCAGCGCGCCCTGCTGCGCACCGCGTTCGACCTGGGCATCAATCACTTCGACCTGGCCAACAACTACGGCCCTCCTTACGGCAGCGCCGAGATCAACTTCGGCCGGTTGCTGCGCGAAGACTTCAAGCATTACCGCGACGAACTGATCATCTCCAGCAAGGCCGGCTGGGACATGTGGCCCGGCCCTTATGGCCAGGGTGGCGGTTCGCGTAAATACGTCCTGGCGAGCCTGGACCAGAGCCTGCAACGCCTGGGCGTCGACTATGTGGATATCTTCTATTCCCACCGTTTCGACGCCGACACGCCGTTGGAAGAAACCGCCAGTGCGCTGGCCGCCGCCGTGCAGCAGGGCAAGGCGTTGTACATCGGTATCTCGTCCTACTCAGGGGTAAAAACCCGTGAGATGGCGGCGCTGCTCAACGAGTGGAAAGTGCCGCTGTTGATTCACCAACCGGCCTACAACCTGCTCAACCGCTGGGTGGAAAAAGACCTGCTCGACACCACCGAAGAACTGGGCGCCGGGGTGATTGCGTTCACGCCATTGGCCCAGGGTTTGCTGACCGATAAATACCTCAACGGCGTACCGGCCGATGCCCGGGTGAATCGCCCGGGTGGTGGCTCGCTGCAGGCCAAGCACCTGTCCGAAGCCAACATTGCCCATGTCCGCGCCTTGAATGAAATCGCCCAGCGTCGCGGCCAGAGCCTGGCGCAACTGGCGTTGGCCTGGACCCTGCGTGATCCGCGGGTGACCAGCGCGCTGATCGGTGCCAGCCGGCCGGAGCAGATCATCGAGAACGTCGGGGCGCTGAAGAACCTGAGCTTCAGCGCTGAAGAACTGGCTGAGATTGATCGGTTTGCGCAGGAAGGCGGGATCAACTTGTGGGAGAAGCCATCCACTGCGCAATAACCTGACGCGGCCGGGTTAAAAATGTGGGAGGGGCAAGCTCCTCCCACATTGGGTCGTCAGTGTTGCCGGAGTGGTGTGTGGCTCAGAACGGCACATCGCCCAGAATGGTCGCCCGGTGCATCACCCGCCGCTGCGGCCGGTAGTCATCCACCGCGTAATGCTGGGTCACGCGGTTGTCCCAGAACGCCACGTCGTTCTCCTGCCAACGCCAGCGAAGGGTGAATTCCGGGCGCGTGGCATGAGCGAACAACAATTTGAGAATCGCCTCGCTTTCGGCTGTTTCCAGTTCATTGATTCGGGTGGTGAAGCCGTCGCTGACGAACAGCGATTTACGGCCGCTGACAGGGTGTGTGCGTATCACCGGGTGCGACAGAGGTGGGTTTTTCCGGCGGGCGTCTTCCCAGCGTGCCAGGTCCTCGGCAGTGTCGCCAAAGCGCTCCCGTGGAAAGGACTTGGTGAAGTCGTGGGTAGCGGTGAGCCCATCGAGCAACGTTTTGAAGGGCTCGGACAGCGCTTCATAGGCCGCAATCCCGCTGGCCCATAACGTATCGCCACCAAACGCCGGCAATAGCTTGGCGCTGAGTACCGCACCCATTGCGGGGGTGGGCAGGAACGTCACGTCGGTATGCCACACGGCGTTGTCACGCACATCGGTGACGGCGGTGTCGAGGATCAGCACTTCGGGCTGTTCGGGCACGTTGGGGTAGATCGGGTGAATGTGCAGGTCACCGAAATTCGCCGCGAACCGTGCCTGTTGCTGCGGGGTGATCGGCTGGTCGCGCAAGAACAGCACCGAATGCTTGAGGAGGGCTTGTTCGATGGCGTCGCGCTGTTCGGCGCTCAGTGCCCGGGTGATATCCACGCCACTGATCTGGGCGCCGAGCGCGGTGCTTAACGGGGTAACGGTCAGGCTGCTCATTTAGTATTCATCGCTCAGTGTGCCTGGCCATGCCACGGCACTAATTTACGCTGCAGGGCGCGCAGGCCCATTTCCATGGCGAAGGCGATCAGTGCGATCACCAGGATGCCCAGTACCACGACGTCGGTGACCAGAAACTGCGCCGCCGACTGCACCATGAAGCCCAGGCCGCTGGTGGCGGCGATCAGTTCGGCGGCAACCAGGGTTGACCACCCCACGCCCAGGCCGATGCGTACACCGGTGAGGATGTCGGGCAGGGCGCTTGGCAGGATCACATGACGAATCAACTGGGTGCGGGTCGCACCCAGCGACTGTGCGGCGCGCAATTTGGCCGGGTCGACAGTGCGCACGCCGGTCGCAGTGGCGATGGCAATCGGTGCAAAGATCGCCAGGTAAATCAGCAGCACCTTGGACAGCTCGCCGATGCCGCACCAGATCACGATCAACGGCAGATAGGCCAGCGGCGGGATCGGCCGGTAAAATTCGATCAGCGGGTCGAGAATGCCGCGGGCGATACGGTTGGCGCCGATGGCGATCCCCACCGGCACGGCAGTCAGCACCGCAAAACCCAGGCCCAGGCCGATGCGGCTGAGGCTCGCGCCCAAATGCTGCCATAGGGTCGAATCCATATAGCCCGAAGTCGCCAGCAACCAGCCTTTTTGCAGCACCGCAGACGGCGGCGGCAGGAACAGCGGTTCGATCAAACCGGTGGCGGTCACGACCCACCAGATGGCCAGCAAGGCAAACAGAGTCAACAGGCTGATCCAGCGCGTGCCCAGGCGCCGCCGTACGGGAAGGATGGTGTGGGCCAGCGGCTTGGCGGCCGTGGCGCTGAGTTCGTAGCTGCTCATGCAGGCACCTGCCGTTGCGAGAACACTTTGTCCAGCACGTGTTCGCGGGTTTCGATAAAACGCGGGTCGGACTTGATCGCCCGTGCCGATTCGCCGGCCGCGTAACGTTGGCCGAAGTCCAGGTGCAGACGCTCGACAATGTGGCCGGGGTTCGGCGCCAGCAGGATCAGGTCCGTGGCAAGGAACACCGCTTCTTCAATGTCATGGGTGATCAGGAACACCGGCTTGGCCGTGCGTCGCCAGACTTGCAGCAGCAGTTCCTGCATCTGTTCGCGGGTGAAGGCATCGAGGGCACCGAAGGGCTCGTCCATCAGTAATACGCGAGGGTCGGCCGCCAACGCGCGGGCGAGGCCGACGCGTTGCTTCTGGCCGCCGGAGAGTTGCCAGATGCGGCGGCTGTCGAAACCGCCCAGGTCCACCAGCGCGAGCATTTCCCGGGCGCGCACTTCACGTTGCGCCTTAGGCACGCCGGCCAGTTCCAGGCCGAAGGCGACGTTGGCCAGCACGTCCTGCCAGGGCAGCAGGGCATCGTCCTGAAACACTACGCCACGTTCGGCACCGGGACCTTTGACCGGCACGCCGTCCAGGGTGATGCGCCCGGCTGATGGCTCGACAAAGCCGGCAATCAGGTTCAACAGCGAAGTCTTGCCACTGCCGGACGGGCCCAGAGCCACCAGTAATTGCCGGGGTCCAAGCTCGAGTGAAATATCCGCCAGTACCGGTTCCGAAGCGCCTGGGTACTGTGCGCTGATGCGCTCCAGGTGTAGCAAGGCCATCGCGATGAACTCCTTGAATCAGTGGGTGATGAACTTGGCGCTGACGTAAGGGGCGTAGTCCGGCAACACTGCGTCGACCTTGCCTTGCTCCTTGAGGAACGCCGCAGTATCGGTGACGGCCTGGGTGGTCGGCGCACCCAGCAGGGTTAACTGGTCAGCGGCCAGCGGGTAGACATTGCCTTGCAACAGCAACGGGATATCGCTGGCCTTGGCGCCGGAGAGCTTCACCAGTTTGTCGACGTTACCTTTGTCGGCGAGCCAGGCTTGTGGGTCTTTACGGTAAGCGGCGTAGGCATCCAGGGTGACTTTGGCGAAGGCTGTGACGATTTGCGGATGCTTCTCGGCGAAGTCCTTGCGCACAATCCAGGCATCGAAGGTCGGCGCGCCGAACTTGGCCAGTTCGCCGGAAGTGATCAACACCTTGCCGTTTTCCTTGGCCACGCCCAGGGCCGGGTCCCACACGTAGGTGGCGTCGATATCGCCGCGCTTCCAGGCCGCGATGATGGCCGGTGGTGCGAGGTTGAGGATGGTCACTTTCGAAGGGTCGATGTTCCAGTGCTTCAGCGCGGCCAGCAGGCTGTAGTGCCCCGTGGACACGAACGGCACGGCAATCTTTTTACCGACCAGGTCCTGAGGGCTGTTGATCCCCGAACCATCACGCGCTACCAAGGCTTCGGCGCCGCCGATCTGGGTGGCGACGAGGAAGGTTTGCACCGGTACTTTGCGCGTGATCGCGGCGGTCAACGGGCTGGAACCGAGGTAGCCGATCTGCACGTCACCCGAGGCGATGGCGGCGATGATATCGGCGCCATTGTCGAATTTGCGCCAGTCGATCCTGGCGTTGGTGGCTTTTTCATAAGCCCCGTCAGCCTGGGCGACTTTCGCCGGGTCTACGGTGGTCTGGTAGGCGACGGTCACATCCGCCGCCTGGGCAAACAGGCTGGCACCGGCCAGTGACAACGCCGCCAGCAAGCGCAGTGGGGTAAGCAATTTCAAAGGGAAGCTCCTCGATCAGGCGGCCGGGTGGGCGGCGTGTGAGGAGACTAAATGATCTAAGAATTCGAAAATAAATAACATTTTCGAATTAGCTTAGTACGCAGCACATAGGTGGGAGCGGGTTTGCCCTGATGCCAGTCAGTTAAGGAGGAGCGCTTTACCGTGGCGAGGGAGCTTGCTCCCGCTGGAATGCGCAGCAGTCCCATTTTCTTGGGTCGCTTCGAGGCCCAGCGGGAGCAAGCTCCCTCGCCACAGGCCGACGGTTGCCTGCTCTAGCGCTTAACTGACTGGCATTGGGGCTTGCCCGCGAAGGTGGTGCATCAGTTACACATTCAGTGACTGACACTCCACTTTCGCGGGCAAACCCGCTGCCACAGGGGCTTTGCGTGAGGCTTTCAGTTGCTGATCGCCAGAATGCTCGCCTGGTACGACCCGACGAACACGTCGAAATCGCCCACTTCGTTCTTCTCAAGTTCAGCCTGTTGAGCCAGCGACGTACGCGCCAGTTCTTCAAAGCGCGCTTGTTCCTCGGCGGGCAGCGGTTCCTTGCGGAAGTACTCGGCATGCACCTCGCTCTGATGCAGCGAGAACTGCGCAAAACTTTCCTTGCGCTCGGCCATCGCTGCCAGCACCTGAGCCGACGGCGTCAGTGACGAGTCGTTGACCTTGGCCATTTGAGCGTCCAGCGCCTGGCTGTGCTCTGTGATGCCATGGCTCTCATCGAGCAGGGCGGCCAGAGGCGCGATTTGTTCCAGCAGTTCGGCGGCCCACTCTTTCATATCCACCGCCTGGCCTTCACGCTGCAATTGCAGGCCCGGACGGCGACCTTCCTTGACCACGCTGAGGAAGTTGGACGTGGCATTACCGCACTCGTTATTGGCGAACAGCGGGCTGTCGTTCAGCGTGCAATACAGCAGGAACGCGTCGAGAAAGCGTGACTCTGGAAGGTCGATGCCCATCGGCAGAAACGGATTGATGTCCAGGCAGCGCACTTCGATGTACTGGATGCCACGGGCCATCAGCGCCTGAATCGGCCGCTCGCCGGTGTAGGTCACGCGCTTGGGGCGGATGTTGGAGTAGTACTCGTTTTCGATCTGCAGAATGTTGGTGTTGAGCTGCACCCACTCACCATCCTTGTGCGTGCCGACCTCCACATAGGGCGCGTAGGGCGTTGCCACCGCCTCGCGCAGGCTGTCGGTGTAGCTGACCAAGTCGTTGTAGCACGGCGTGAGGCCGGCCTGGGCGTTGCTCTGGTAACCCAGGTCGCTCATGCGCAGGCTCGTGGCGTACGGCAGGTACAGCGTGTCGGCATCGAGCACTTCAAGCTGGTGCGAACGACCGCGCAGGAAGCCGGCGTCCAGTGCCGGCGAGGCACCAAACAGGTACATCAACAGCCAGCTGTAGCGACGGAAATTACGAATCAGCGCGATATAGGCGGTGGATTGATAGTCGCGGTCGGTGCCGACAAACCCTTCGGTTTCCTTGAGCAACGGCCACAGCTGTTCCGGCAGCGAAAAATTGTAATGGATGCCGGCGATGCATTGCATGGTCTTGCCGTAGCGCAGGGCCAGGCCCTTGCGGTACACGTACTTGAGCTGCCCGATATTGGACGTGCCGTAGTAGGCGATCGGAATATCTTCCTCGGCCGGCAACGGGCACGGCATCGAGGGGCTCCACAGGTACTCATTGCCCAGCTTGCTGTAGGCAAAGCGATGGATCTTGTCCAGGCTGCTCAGGGTATCGGCCGGGTTGGGCAGGGCTGGGGTGATGAACTCCAGCAGCGATTCCGAGTAGTCGGTGGTGATCTGTTCATTGGTCAACGCAGCGCCCAGGGCTTCAGGGTGCGGGGTTTGCGCCAGGCGACCCTCACTGGTGACGCGCAGGCATTCACGCTCGATGCCATGCAGGCAGTGCTCTAGCAGGGAGAGGTGTTCGCGCTTGCCGAGCAGAGCCAGGCGGCGGTTGAGAAGTTCGCTCAAGTTGGATTCCTTCACGCGTCAGTCGCCCCAATATGGGGGTGGGCAAGACGGTCTACAAGGGTGAAGTTGAAACTGGCGTGATCGCCTGGTTCTGAGTCGATTTGACCCGCTCTGAAAATGCCTACTTCACTCCATGAATTGGGCTACAGCGCAGCGAGAAAATTCCGACGCTGTTGTCACAGCGCCGAAATTAACTCAAATCATGGGTGGGGAGCTATAGGACAGCGAATGTGCCCTGCGCTTTTGCGACAAGTCTGTCGTCTTGGTACACGTCGGCTTCGACCACCAATGTGCGCCTGCCGGCGTGGATCACCCGGCTGGTGCACAGCACATCACCGTGTTCAACGGCGCGGATGTAGTTGATCTTGCACTCGATGGTCGCGCTCTGCTGGTCGAAACCATGGGCGCTGGAGCATGCCAGCCCCATGGTGATGTCCACTAGGCTGAAAATCGCGCCGCCATGCAGCTTGCCCCCGCGGTTGCGCAAATGCGGCTCCAGGCTCAGGGCCACCTCCGCAACGCCCTCATCCAGGCGCTGCAGGCGGCAGCCGATCAGTTCGCTGAATGCGCTCTGGGTCAAACCGGCCGGAATATCCATCAGCGCTTCTTCAACTGCTTGGCATTGGCGAACAGCGAGGCCATGGCGTTGTTGCTCGGTGCGGCTGTCGCGGTTTCCTTGCGTGGCGCAGTGTTCTGCGATGGACGCGGCGCCGATCCAGGGCGAGCGCCACGAGCACCGTCGACTTTCTCCCCAGGGGTGTCGCTCATCCGCATGGACAGGCCAACGCGTTTGCGTGGGATATCAACTTCCATCACCTTGACCTTGACCACGTCACCGGCTTTCACCGCTTCGCGAGGGTCCTTGATGAACTTCTCCGAAAGCGCGGAGATATGCACCAAGCCGTCCTGATGCACGCCGATATCCACGAACGCGCCGAAGTTGGTCACGTTGGTCACCACGCCTTCGAGGATCATGCCCGGTTGCAGGTCCTTTAGATCTTCGACACCGTCCTGGAACTCGGCGGTCTTGAATTCGGGGCGCGGGTCGCGACCGGGTTTTTCCAGCTCTTGCAGGATGTCGGTAATGGTGGGCACGCCGAAGGTTTCGTCGGTGTACTTCTTCGGGTCCAGGCGCTTGAGGAACGCGGCGTCGCCGATCAGCGAGCGGATGTCGCGATCGGTTTCGGCGGCAATTCGCTTTACCAGCGGATACGCTTCCGGGTGAACCGCAGAAGCATCCAGCGGGTTGTCGCCGTTCATTACGCGTAGGAAACCGGCGGCTTGCTCGAAGGTTTTTTCGCCCAGGCGCGCGACTTTTTTCAGCGCGGCGCGTGTTTTGAAGGCGCCGTTCTCGTCGCGGTGGGTGACGATATTCTGCGCAAGGGTAGTGTTCAGGCCGGAAATCCGGGCCAGCAGCGCCACCGAGGCTGTGTTCACATCCACACCCACCTTGTTCACACAGTCTTCCACCACGGCATCCAGGCCACGCGCCAGTTTGAGCTGCGACACGTCATGCTGGTACTGGCCGACACCGATGGATTTAGGATCAATCTTCACCAACTCGGCCAGCGGGTCCTGCAGACGACGGGCAATAGACACGGCGCCGCGGATCGATACATCAAGATCCGGAAATTCCTTGGACGCCAGTTCCGAGGCCGAGTACACCGATGCACCTGCCTCGGAGACCATGACCTTGGTCATCTTCATGGCCGGGTACTTTTTGATCAGCTCGGCGGCCAGCTTGTCGGTTTCGCGGCTGGCGGTGCCGTTGCCGATGGCGATCAGGTCCACGGCGTGCTTGGCGCACAACGCGGCCAGGATCGCCAGGGTCTGGTCCCACTTATTGTGCGGTACGTGCGGGTAGACGGTGGCGTGGTCCAGCAGCTTGCCGGTGGCGTCGACCACCGCGACCTTGCAGCCTGTGCGCAGGCCAGGGTCCAGGCCCAGGGTCGCGCGTGGGCCCGCCGGTGCGGCCAGCAGCAGGTCGTGCAGGTTGTGGGCGAATACGTTGATCGCCTCGGTTTCGGCGCCGTCGCGCAGCTCGCCGAGCAGGTCGGTTTCCAGGTGGGTGTAGAGCTTGACCTTCCAGGTCCAGCGCACGACTTCACCGAGCCACTTGTCCGCGGGACGATTCTGATTCTGAATGCCGAATTGTTGACCGATCATGCCTTCGCACGGGTGCATGGCGCCTGGCAGCTCGTCACCGACTTTGAGCGCGGAGCTGAGAATGCCCTCGTTGCGGCCACGGAAAATCGCCAGGGCACGGTGGGACGGCATGCTTTTGAGCGGCTCGTCGTGTTCGAAGTAATCGCGGAACTTGGCGCCTTCTTCCTCTTTGCCGGCGATGACGCGGGCGCTGAGAACGGCTTCCTGTTTCAGGTAGGTGCGCAGTTTTTCCAGCAGGCTGGCGTTCTCCGCGAAGCGCTCCATCAGGATGTACTTGGCGCCGTCGAGGGCGGCCTTGACGTCGGCGACGCCTTTTTGCGCGTCGATAAAGCGCGCGGCTTCGGTTTCCGGGGTCAGCGACGGGTCATTGAACAGGCCGTCGGCCAACTCGCCGAGGCCGGCTTCCAGGGCGATCTGGCCCTTTGTACGACGTTTCTGTTTGTACGGCAGGTAAAGGTCTTCAAGGCGGGTCTTGGTGTCGGCGAGCTTGATGTCGCGTTCCAGTTGCGGGGTCAACTTGCCCTGTTCCTCGATGCTGGCAAGGATGCTGATACGCCGCTCGTCGAGTTCCCTCAGGTAGCGCAGGCGCTCTTCCAGGTGTCGCAGCTGGATGTCGTCAAGGCTGCCGGTCACCTCCTTTCGGTAACGGGCGATGAAAGGCACCGTGGAGCCTTCATCCAGTAGCGCGACGGCCGCTTCGACCTGTTGTGGGCGTACACCGAGTTCCTCGGCGATGCGGCTGTTGATGCTGTCCATAAAACCACCTGAAATTCTGAAAAGCAGCTCGCAAGCCCGGAAAACAAGGCCTGGCGAGGCTGGTTGAGCGGCCCGACTGGCGCCGCTGCCTGGGTCAAGAGGCAGCCTATTGACCCTCGAAATCGAAAAAACACGACAAGCGGGTAAAAAAAACCTGGCAGTAAACGGTAACGATCTGACGTTGCCCTGCACGAAGGCGCCGCATTATAACCAGCGTTCTGCCCTTGGGGGCTACTGCGGCCGGTGGTTGTAGGACGCGGCTTAGCTGGCAGCAGAGGAAAAATCTGCTAACAATGCACACGGTGCGTATAACGGCAGCTAGGCCATAATGCGCGCCGAGATAAGAGGAGCATCTAATGAGCAGCACTGCACAAACTGCTGAAGGCGAAAAAATTCTCATCGTTGACGACGATCCGGGGCTGAGCAGCCTGCTGGAGCGTTTTTTCAACTCCAAAGGCTACCGGGCGCGCGCGGTGCCGAACACCGAGCAGATGGACCGCCTGTTGGGGCGCGAAGTGTTCAATCTGGTCGTGCTCGACCTGATGTTGCCCGGCGAAGACGGCCTGACCGCCTGCAAGCGTCTGCGCGGCGCGAACAACCAGATCCCGATCATCATGCTCACTGCCAAGGGTGATGAGCTGAGTCGCATCAAGGGCCTCGAACTCGGCGCTGATGACTACCTGGCCAAGCCGTTCAACCCTGACGAGTTGATGGCGCGGGTCAAGGCCGTATTGCGTCGCCAGGCACCGCCGGTACCGGGCGCGCCGGGCAGCGAAGACGAAAGCGTGACCTTTGGCGATTACGAGTTGTCCCTGGCGACCCGTGAGCTTAAGCGTGGCGATGAAGTGCATATGCTCACCACCGGCGAATTCGCGGTACTCAAGGCCCTGGTGATGAACGCTCGCCAGCCGCTCACCCGTGACAAGCTGATGAACCTGGCCCGTGGCCGAGAATGGGATGCTCTGGAGCGCTCCATCGACGTGCAGATATCCCGACTGCGCCGGATGATCGAGCCGGACCCTTCCAAGCCCCGGTATATCCAGACGGTGTGGGGTGTGGGTTATGTGTTTGTGCCGGATGGCACCGCAACCAAGTGACCGATGATTTGCAGGGGCGGGCATCCGGCGTTTGATTCCATGAGGGTCGACGGGGTGCCCGGCGTCTGCAATTCTGCGAGCGCCGCTCGTTCCTGCAAGGTGTCTAGCTGTCTCCTATGAAAACCCCGCTGTGGTTCCCGCAAAGTTTCTTCTCCCGCACCCTTTGGCTGGTGCTGATCGTCGTTCTGTTTTCGAAGGCACTCACACTGGTTTATCTCTTGATGAACGAAGACGTGCTGGTGGATCGGCAGTACAGCCATGGCGTCGCCCTGACATTGCGTGCGTACTGGGCCGTAGACCCTGAGAACCGTGAAAAGGTAGCCAAGGCTTCAACGCTGATCAGGGTTGATGGGGCCGGCGTGCCCGAGGGTGAACAGCATTGGCCCTACAGTGAGATCTACCAGCGCCAGATGCAGGCGGAACTGGGCGACGACACCGAGGTGCGGCTGCGCATGCATGTTTCACCTGCGCTGTGGGTGAGGGCGCCCAGTCTGGGCGATGCCTGGATCAAGGTTCCGCTGTACCCGCATCCGTTGCGCGGGCAAAAAATCTGGAACGTCTTGGGCTGGTTCCTCGCCATCGGCCTGCTTTCAACCGCGTCCGCGTGGATTTTCGTGCGCCAACTCAATCAACCCCTCAAGCGCCTGGTATTTGCCGCCCGCCAATTGGGCCAGGGGCGCAGCGTGCGCCTGCCGGTCAGCGATACGCCCAGTGAGATGACCGAGGTGTATGGCGCATTCAACCAGATGGCGGAGGATGTCGAGCAGGCCGGGCGCGAGCGCGAGCTGATGCTGGCGGGAGTGTCCCATGACCTGCGCACGCCGTTGACGCGATTGCGCTTGTCCTTGGAATTGATGGGCAACCACACCGATCTCACCGATGACATGGTGCGCGATATCGAGGACATGGACGCGATTCTGGACCAGTTTCTGGCGTTCATCCGTGATGGGCGTGATGAGGTAGTGGAAGAGGTTGACCTGACCGATCTGGTGCGTGAGGTGGTTGCGCCCTACAACCAGAGCGGTGAGCAGGTGCGCATGCGCCTGGAACCGATTCAACCGTTTGCGTTGCGTAGGGTGTCGATGAAGCGCCTGCTGAACAACCTCATCGGCAATGCCTTGCATCATGCCGGTTCGGATGTAGAGGTGGCGGCATACGTGTCTGGCGACAGCGCTGCGCCCTATGTCGTGCTGAGCGTGATGGACCGCGGTACCGGTATCGACCCGGCTGAACTGGAGGCCATCTTTAACCCGTTTACCCGAGGCGACCGCGCACGTGGCGGTAAAGGTACGGGTTTGGGGTTGGCGATTGTGCGGCGGATTGCTTCGATGCATGGCGGCAATGTTGAACTGCGCAACCGTGAAGGGGGCGGTCTGGAAGCACGGGTGCGCTTGCCGCTTGGGTTGATGTTGCCCAGAGATGCGGTCTAACGGTCGGCACGGGTCCAAATGTGGGGGCGGGCTTGCTTGCGAAGACGGTGTTTCAGTCTG
>NZ_JASLAW010000183.1 GCF_030147005.1 Pseudomonas sp. | reverse complement strand
CTTCGCACTGGAAACACACTTGAACGAGATCAGTGGCGAAATCCACCGTTTTCTAGACCGGAATGTGCTGCAGCAAAAATAAGCCCCGTCACACGTCTGCAATGGCGGGCCGTGCGCTCGCTGTTGCTGCTCCTCTCTACTCACTCGTTAGCGTGTTGAATGTTACGTGGCTGAATAGCGCCTAGCTTCGTGGAAACATCCGGCTGACTCCTTTTGGCCGACCGCCGCCGGTAACGACTGGCGCCTATCGGCTGTGGATTCAACCGGTCATCGCCACCCAGTTAGCTGTCACATTCCGTGCAAATGACTGGTCAAGTCGAATTCAAATGGGGGGTCAAGTCCATGCAATTACGCAAGCAGGGTTAAATCGTCGGTATTTGGTACACAACCGAGTCGTATTTTTCCGATGTCCGCCTCTCGATGATGACTCCGCCCAAAGCTTGGGCGATACGTCGACTCGCATAGTTTTGCGTCGCAACGGGGTAGATGAAGCGCTTTGCTGCCACCCGCTGGCTGGCCCACTGAACGACCGCCTGCACCGCTTCACCACCAAAGCCCAGCCCGTGTTTATCTTCACGGATCCAGATACCCAACTCCGGTGTTTCACTGCAGGTATGATGCAGTCCGGCCAAGCCAGCAAAACGAGCATTTACCAGCTCCCTGATCGTGAACACCATGTCGCTGCCATCCGCTATCGCAGGCAACCACTGCCTCCAGACTTGCGCGTACTCCTCTAGAGAGGCAGGCGGTTCCCAGGACATGTAGCGAGTCAGAGACGGTGTGAGACAAGGGAAGGACTCAACAGCGTCCTGCTCGCAGAATGGCTCAATGCTAAGGCGTTGCGAGAGAATGCGGATTGGGTGGGTGTCCACTGGCATTGCAATCTCCTTCCTAAAGGCCGTTACTCCATTTATCCCGTGTAAATACCATGCCGGTCGCTTCACGCGTGTCGCTTATACGTCAAGTAATCATGTGCACCGGTACCGGTGCATACAAATCCCGCCTTCTTGTACACCCTCTTCGCGGGATTATCAGGTCGCACTCTCAATCGCAACTGCGTGAATCCGTGCTGTACCGCGTCCAGGGCATAGGCCTCCAAGAGCGCCAGTTCCATCCCGGTACGCCAATGTTCTGGCATTACATGGATAGTGCAAAGTTCTGCGTAATTCTGCTCAGGCATCCGGAGCGAGTAACCCGCGAAGGCATTTCCCATGGGCATCACATTATTTGGGAGAGATGGCGAAGGCGGTGGTGGATGATTTGGCGAAGGGGATGCCGCCGAATGGGGCCACTGAGGAGGGTGGAGGGCGCGCTGTGTAAGGCGTTGGTTTGAGGGTGTTGGGGCCGGCATCTTCGCAGGCAAGCCAGCTCCCCCATTTGGGCTGTGTTTCAGGCTTGTAGTGGGCAGTGTGCGATGAATCAGCTGATCGTCCACTTTTCTACAGGCGAAAAAAAAGACCTTGAAATTCAAGGTCTTTTTTTAAGATGGTGCCCCGAGGGAGAATCGAACTCCCACTTCTTTCGAAAACGGATTTTGAATCCGCCGCGTCTACCAATTCCGCCATCAGGGCTCAATGGCGGCGAAGTATAGAGATGAGATTACCGTTGGTCAATCACGTTTCATGGTCAATTTTCACTATTTCCGCTAGACTTCCCGGCCCTGCTAGACGAACCCCATCATGCGCGTTGCTGACTTTACTTTTGAGCTCCCTGATTCGCTGATCGCTCGCCACCCTTTGGCCGAGCGTCGCGCCAGTCGACTGCTGACCCTGGACGGGCCGAGCGGTGCCCTCGCACACCGTCAATTCACTGATTTGCTTGAGCATTTGCGCCCGGGCGATTTGATGGTGTTCAACAATACCCGGGTGATTCCGGCGCGGCTGTTTGGCCAGAAGGCTTCCGGCGGCAAGCTGGAAATTCTGGTGGAGCGTGTGCTGGACAGCCATCGTGTGCTGGCCCATGTGCGCTCCAGCAAGTCGCCGAAACCGGGGTCGAGCATTTTGATCGATGGCGGTGGCGAGGCCGAGATGGTCGCGCGCCTTGACGCGTTGTTCGAGCTCAAGTTCGCCGAAGAGGTCTTGCCGCTGCTGGAGCGCGTCGGCCATATGCCGTTGCCTCCTTATATAGACCGCCCCGACGAAGACTCGGACCGCGAGCGCTATCAGACGGTGTACTCCCAGCGCCTCGGTGCTGTTGCCGCGCCGACGGCGGGGCTGCATTTTGACCAGCCGCTGCTGGACGCAATCGCCGCCAAGGGCGTCGAAACCGCCTATGTGACTCTGCACGTGGGGGCCGGGACGTTTCAGCCGGTGCGTGTGGAGAACATCGAAGACCACCATATGCACAGCGAATGGCTGGAAGTCAGCCAGGAAGTGGTGGACGCGGTTAACGCGTGCAAGGCGCGCGGCGGGCGGGTGGTGGCGGTGGGCACCACCAGCGTGCGTTCGCTGGAGAGCGCGGCGCGCGATGGCGTGCTCAAGCCGTTCAGTGGAGACACCGATATCTTTATTTTCCCGGGCCGGCCGTTCCATGTGGTCGATTGCCTGGTCACCAACTTTCATCTGCCGGAATCCACGCTGTTGATGCTGGTGTCGGCCTTTGCCGGTTACCCGGAAACCATGGCCGCTTATCAAGCCGCCATCGCCAACGAGTACCGCTTTTTCAGCTACGGTGATGCGATGTTTATCACCCGCAACCCGGCGCCGCGCGGCCCTGAGGACAACTTATGAGTCGTATGTCGTTTGAATTATTGGCCACCGACGGTAAAGCCCGTCGTGGTCGCGTGACCTTCCCGCGCGGCACCGTCGAGACCCCCGCGTTCATGCCGGTGGGTACCTACGGCACCGTCAAGGGCATGCTGCCGCGTGACATCGTTGCCACCGGCGCCGAGATCATCCTCGGCAACACCTTCCACCTGTGGCTGCGCCCGGGCACGGAAGTGATCAAGAAGCATGGCGACCTGCATGACTTCATGAAATGGCAAGGCCCGATCCTCACCGACTCCGGTGGTTTCCAGGTGTTCAGCCTGGGCGCCATGCGCAAGATCAAGGAGGAGGGCGTGACCTTCGCCTCGCCGGTGGACGGTTCCAAGGTATTCATGGGCCCGGAAGAGTCGATGCAGGTGCAGCGCGACCTGGGCTCCGACATCGTGATGATCTTTGACGAGTGCACGCCGTACCCGGCTGACGAAGACGTCGCGCGCATCTCCATGGAGTTGTCGCTGCGTTGGGCCCAGCGCTCGAAGAATGCCCACGGCGACAACACCGCGGCACTGTTCGGCATCGTCCAGGGCGGCATGCACGAAAGCCTGCGCAAGCGCTCGCTGGAAGGCCTCGACAAGATCGGTTTCGACGGCCTGGCCATCGGCGGTTTGTCGGTGGGCGAGCCCAAGCACGAGATGATCAAGGTGCTCGATTACCTGCCGGGCCTGATGCCCGCAGACAAACCTCGTTACCTTATGGGCGTTGGCAAACCGGAAGATCTCGTAGAGGGTGTGCGCCGCGGTGTGGACATGTTCGATTGCGTGATGCCAACCCGTAATGCCCGCAATGGGCATCTGTTCATTGATACCGGCGTGCTGAAGATCCGTAACGCGTTCCATCGCCATGATGATTCGCCGCTCGATCCTACCTGTGACTGCTACACCTGCCAGAACTTCTCCCGTGCTTATCTGCACCATCTGGACAAGTGCGGCGAAATGCTGGGTAGCATGTTGAATACCATCCACAATTTGCGTCACTACCAAGTCCTGATGGCTGGTTTGCGCGAGGCTATTCAACAGGGTACATTGGCCGCCTTCGTCGATGCCTTCTATGCCAAGCGCGGGCTCCCTGTGCCGCCCTTGGACTGAGTTTTCCCGACCCTAAGATTCACTATTTGCAACTGGAGTGCTAAATGAGCTTTTTTATCTCTAACGCCATGGCTGACGCCGCTGCGCCTGCTGCTGCCGGCCCGATGGGCGGTGGTTTCGAGTGGATTTTCCTGGTCGGCTTCCTGGTGATCTTCTACCTGATGATCTGGCGTCCACAGGCCAAGCGCGCCAAAGAGCAGAAAAACCTGCTGGGCAGCCTGCAGAAAGGCGACGAAGTTGTGACCACCGGTGGTATCGCCGGCAAGATCACCAAGGTGTCCGATGCTTTCGTGGTTCTGGAAGTTTCCGACACTGTAGAAATGAAGTTCCAGAAGGGCGCCATCGCCGCCACGCTGCCAAAAGGCACGCTCAAAGCGATCTAAGTAACAACCTTTACCAATCGACGGGGCGCGCAAGGCGCCCCGCGTTATAAGCGGGCGGCGTGATGCTGAACAAATACCCTCTGTGGAAATACGTACTGATCCTGGCGGTGCTGGCGATCGGTTTTATTTATTCCGCTCCCAATCTCTATCCTGATGACCCTGCGATTCAGATCTCTGGCGCCAGCACTTCGCTGCAGGTCAATCAGGCTGATCTGGAACGCGCGAGCAAAGCGCTGACTGACGCGGGCATCCAGGTTAAAGCGGCAACCTTGGCAGCTGGTTCCAAAGGCGGCTTGTTGCGCCTGACCAAGCAAGAAGACCAATTGCCGGCCAAGGATGTCGTACGCAAGGTCATGGGTGACGACTATGTTGTCGCGCTGAACCTGGCACAAACCACCCCAGCCTGGCTGCGCAGCATTGGCGCGCACCCGATGAAGCTGGGTCTGGACTTGTCCGGTGGTGTGCACTTCCTGCTGGAAGTCGACATGGACAAAGCCCTCGACGCACGCCTGAAAGTGTATGAAGGCGACGTGAAGAGCCTGCTGCGCAAAGAGAAGTTGCGTTATCGCAGCCTGCCGCAGCTCAACGGCGCGATTCAGCTGGGTTTTGCTGACGAAGCTTCCCGCGAACAGGCCCGTGCGCTGATCCGCAAGAACTTCAACGATTTCGACATCGTACCGGCCGACCTCAACGGTCAGGCTGTGTTGCGTCTGGCGATGAGCCCGGCCAAGATCGCGGAAATCCGCGAATACTCCATCAAGCAGAACTTGACCACGGTGCGTAACCGCGTCAACGAGCTGGGTGTGGCCGAGCCGATCGTGCAGCGCCAGGGCGCCAACCGCATCGTGGTTGAACTGCCGGGCGTGCAGGACACCGCCGAAGCCAAGCGTATCCTGGGCAAAACCGCCAACCTGGAGTTCCGCCTCGCGGCTGAGCCGGGTGCTACCCGTGCCACTTCCGAAGAGTTCGAGTTCCGCGAAGGCAACCGTCCTCCAGCGCTGATCGAGCGTGGCTTGATCATCACCGGCGACCAGGTGACCGATGCCAAGGCCGGTTTCGGCGAGCACGGTACCCCTGAAGTGAACATCCGCCTGGATGGCCACGGCGGCGAACTGATGAGCCGCGCCACGCGCAGCAACGTCGGTCGCAGCATGGCGGTGATCTTCATCGAGCAACGCCCTGTTACCACCTACACCAAGCAGATGGTCAACGGCGTCGAGAAAGACGTGCCGGTACAGACCTTCAAGGAAGAGAAAAAGATCATCAGCCTGGCGACCATTCAGTCGCCGCTGGGTGCGCAATTCCGTATCACCGGCCTGAACGGCCAGGGCGAATCTTCGGAACTGGCCCTGCTGCTGCGTGCCGGTGGCCTGGCTGCCCCGATGTACTTTGCTGAAGAGCGGACCATCGGCCCGAGCCTGGGTGCCGACAACATCACCAAGGGTGTCGATGCGGCGCTGTGGGGCATGCTGTTTGTCTCGCTGTTCATCATCGCCATCTATCGCTTCTTCGGCGTCATCGCCACCGTGGCCCTGGCGGGCAACATGGTGATGCTGCTGGCGCTGATGTCGCTGCTGGGCGCTACGCTGACTCTGCCGGGTATCGCCGGTATCGTGCTCACGATGGGTATGGCGGTAGACGCCAACGTGCTGATCTTCTCGCGGATTCGTGAAGAGATCGCGGCGGGCATGACCGTGCAGCGTGCAATCAACGAAGGCTTCGGCCGGGCATTCACCGCGATTCTCGATTCCAACCTGACCACTTTGCTGGTCGGCGGGATTCTCTTTGCCATGGGCACCGGCCCCGTCAAAGGTTTTGCGGTGACCATGTCCCTCGGTATCTTTACCTCGATGTTCACGGCCATCATGGTGACCCGCGCAATGGTCAACCTGATCTTTGGCGGGCGTGACTTCAAGAAGTTGTGGATTTAAGGGGCTGCCATGTTACGTACAATCAACTTCATGGGCGTTCGCAACATTGCGTTCGGCGTCACCGTGCTCCTTACCGTTCTGGCGTTGTTCAGCTGGTTCCATAAGGGCCTGAACTACGGCCTGGACTTCACCGGCGGTACGCTCATCGAGCTGACCTACGAGAAGCCGGCCGACGTTACCCTGGTGCGCAGCGAGCTGGTCAAGGCCGGTTATCACGAAGCCGTGGTGCAAAGTTTCGGCGCGACTACCGACCTGCTGGTGCGTATGCCCGGCGAAGACCCGCAATTGGGTCACCAGGTAGCCGAGGCCTTGCAGAAGGTCGGCGGCGATAACCCAGCGTCGGTCAAGCGTGTCGAGTTCGTCGGCCCGCAAGTGGGTGAAGAGCTGCGCGACCAGGGCGGCCTCGGCATGCTGATGGCGCTGGTCGGCATCATGATCTACCTGGCCTTCCGTTTTCAGTGGAAGTTCGGGGTCGGCGCCATTGTGTCGCTGATCCACGACGTGATCGTGACCGTGGGTATCCTCTCGTACTTCCAGATCACCTTCGATCTGACAGTGCTGGCGGCAGTGCTGGCGATCATCGGTTACTCGCTGAACGACACCATCGTGGTCTTCGACCGGGTGCGTGAGAACTTCCGCGTGCTGCGCAAGGCGACGCTGATCGAGAACATCAACATCTCGACCACTCAGACCCTGCTGCGTACCATGGCGACCTCGATCTCCACTCTGCTGGCGATCGCGGCGCTGCTGTTCTTCGGTGGCGACAACCTGTTCGGCTTCTCCATCGCACTGTTCATCGGTGTACTGGCGGGTACTTATTCGTCGATCTACATCGCCAACGTGGTG
>NZ_JASLAW010000036.1 GCF_030147005.1 Pseudomonas sp. | reverse complement strand
TCTGGACCGACCAGTACGGCCGCGTGAAGGTGCACTTCTACTGGGACCGCCACGATCAATCCAACGAGAACAGCTCCTGCTGGATCCGCGTGTCGCAATCCTGGGCCGGCAAGAACTGGGGCTCGATGCAGATCCCGCGGATCGGCCAGGAAGTGATTGTGAGCTTTCTGGAAGGTGACCCGGACCGGCCGATTATCACGGGGCGGGTCTACAACGCCGAGCAGACGGTGCCGTACAAACTGCCCGAAAATGCCACGCAAAGCGGCATGAAAAGCCGCTCGAGCAAGGGCGGCACGCCAGCCAACTTCAACGAAATACGCATGGAGGACAAAAAAGGCGCCGAGCAACTCTATATCCACGCAGAGCGTAATCAGGATATTGCTGTAGAAAATGACGAAGGCCACTGGGTAGGTCACGACCGCCACAGCACGGTGGATCACAACGAGACAGTCAGAATCGGCAATGACCGTCTGCGTGCGGTGTCGGCCAATGATGCGTTGCATGTCGGCGGGGCCAAGAGCGACAGCATCAACACCCAATACCTGATCGAGGCAGGATCGCAGATTCGGCTGGTCTGCGGAAAAAGCGTGCTGGAGTTCAACGCCGATGGCGAGATCAACATCTCAGGCACCGCTTTCAATATCTACGCCAGTGGCAACGGCAATATCGATACGGGTGGCCGGTTGGACCTCAACGCAGGCAATGCCTGCGCCGTGGATAACAAGGGCAAAGGTATCAAAAGCGTGATCGATGCAGCGGTGAAAGCGTTCTTTCCCAAGCGCTGAAAAGGCAGAGCAAAGCGCCTGCCCAGTCGATCAGGTCGGCAGCAAAAGATATTGCAGCGCTTTGTGGTACTTAGCGATCCTCTCCAGGTCCTTTGCCCCCAGCGTGGGCAATCGCGTGAGGTTGAGGTTGTCCCGAATGTCTTCGATTTTCACCTTGCGTGCCAACTCAATAGGCCGTATACGCGCAATGAAGTCTTCGTAGATTTCGCCGGGACGCTTTGAGAGGCAGTCAATGGCATGTATCACAGGTTCGCTGAGGCCCAGCTGTCTTAATTCATCCAGGGTCACATCACCGTCTTCGACGACATCGTGCAGAACGCTGACAACCTGCTCGTCCAGTGTCTCGAATTTCAACATCAAGCGCAGCGGGTGCAGAATGTAAGGCTTGCCAGACTTATCCACCTGCCCCGCGTGAACACGACAGGCCAGCGCAATGACGGCGTCAAGAATACTCATTGGCGTGGGAACCCTTTCTCATATTGCTCACGGGTGATTTCCCGGCCCGAGCATAATGCCTCCCGATACAGACGATGGTCGGGAGCAACCGGCTCAGTGCGCTCTTGTGCGCCATAGAACTTGACGTATATTTTTTTCTCCCGGTGATCCCAGCGATACGTGACTTCTTCAAAGTTGTAATCAATGAAAACGTCCCGGGTTAAAAGCGCTTCAAAATCAATTGCCACTGCTCCCCCTTATCGCGTCGTAATAGGCTTTGCTCTTATTGGCAATGGCTTTTGCTTCGGCACTGTTTGGGTCCAGCACCCGCCATTCCTCATAGTACTTGTGGCCCAGTCCACCTTCGACGTTGGCTTTCGCCGCCACCGCATTGTACGTGTCATCGCCCAACAACACCCGGCTCAGTGCCTCCGGCTCCTTGGCATAGATCATTTCAGGTGAGTTGACTTGGATTTCCCCAGGAAGACCTGCGCGCGTGGGCAGAGTGGAGTTGACGCCACTGTAGCCCATAGGATCAGTTGCACCATCGATGATCTTGACCTTGGCTCCTTGGTTACCCAGTTCAGTCGCGACAGCGCCTACCTGATCTGATTTGACAATGATCGTGTTTCTTGCCAAATCCTTGATACGGGTCGGGTCACCGTCATAGTCATTCATAATCTTCTCGACGGCCCTCGCCTGGGATTTTATGGGCGCCTTGGCAACCGTCCCGCCATATTTGGCGGCCAATTGATCTGCGGTAGCATCGATTTCTGCCTTTGCACCTGGTGCCTTCGCATAAACCTCTTCAAAGCCTTTGGGCAACGGGGTCTGAGGCTCGGACTTAAGCGCTGGCGCTGCTTTAGGTTTCGCAAGCTTGGCGCCTAATCCCAACAGCGCCATGCCCGCTACACCTTGTAACAGGTCTCTATAGCCTGGGCCCAACCTGTCGCCCAGATCACCCAGGATCGCCATGCCGCCCAAAACCAGACCGCCGATAACAACAAACTCTGCAAGAACTGCCAGGCCAGCCATGCCTGCAAGAATCAGGGCTCCCCCCGCTGCAAGCAATCCGAGCGTCTCCAGGCCCGTGTGCATCCAACCTTCGATATCAAGAACGAACGCCACCGAAACGGTCGGGCCACCAATAAACGTATCAGGACTGCCACTCTTGATATGAGCACCGCAGACCATCTTGCTGTGCAGGCGTGCTGCTGGCTTGCCGTTGATAAATACGGTGGCACTGCCTTCGGCAATCAATACCGGGAACGGCCAAAGAGGGTGGTTCATCGGCAGTCCCGAGCAGGTGGCGGCGATGTCCTCCCCGGCCCTCATCGCATTGAGACCATTGATATAGACGTTGAAACTGCCCAGCGACAACGTTCCCGTCGTGGGTTCGGGCAAGTTGAAGATCGTACTCAGGCCTTTGACGATCTGAAACATCGACAGACCACCTGCAGCAATCGCCCCCGCCATGATCACCACGGCCAACCCACCAGTGGCAACCGTAGCGGCGATCACTGCGGCGCCAATCAATGCGCCTGCGACAGCCCCTGCGAGCATCGCAGCCACCCCAAAGCCGTGGGCTATTTCATCCCCTAGACGAGCTGCTGCCTGCGCATCCATTGCGTCTATCTACCGTATTGGTTAAACCGCTGCCATGTTCGAATCAGGTGCCTGACACAAAGGGTTTGAGGCTGCTCATGGCGATTTTCCAGGCAGTCTCGTGATGAACCAGATCACCCGGCGTGGTCGTCAAAGTGGTGATCAACACGGCCGGTTTTCGCTCGATAAACATCTGGCGCAACATCAGTTCGCGCCCCTCACGCGTCCAGGTGTAATCCAGCAGTGTGGCGGCATGTTCATGCAGCACCGTGTCCCAACGCTGGACCAACTTGAACTCCGGCAATTGCTGCTCTGCGCTCTGCACTTGCTTGTCAATGTAAGCCGCGAAAGTCGCGTCGCCTTGGGAGGCATCACGACTGATGACAAAACTGGCTTCCTTGGCGCTACCAACGGCCGGCAGCTTGAAGATATTAATACTCTGGTCCTGCCAGGTATCAGGGATTTCGAGGTCCGCTTCTTGAATTCTGTAGAGGGTCACAGTGATCGCTTTCCATGGATGTGAGTGACGCGAGCAAGCGTAGATACTCAGGTAATGCACCACAATAATCAAGCCGAGGGAAATACCGCTAATGGCGCTGATTGGGCATCACCGGCTTGACACGCTATAGCAGCTCCGGACCTGAACAGCTTGAACAATTCATCGCATTGCTGTTTTGGCATGCGGCTGAATACGCGGCTGTTGATGCCTGGCGATTTGGCGTCTACGATTCATGCGATTTTCCTTGTTAAATCCTTCTTATCGCAGATGGAGCTGCGCGAGCCTTCGCCTCGGTTGACCTGATCGTCTCACGCTGCACCGAAACCGAAAGCGGCGGGCGCATGATCGACACCATCCTCACCAACAGCCTGCTGCCGGACATGAGCCGTGAATTCCTCACGCGCATGCTGGAAGGCAAGGCGCTGGCGGGGGTGCGGATCAGCAGCCGGGATAATGAATTGCACTACGACTTCAGCGACGCGGCATAAACGCCGCTACACCTGTAGGAGCGAGCTTGCTCGCGAAGAACCCGAGAACGCCGCGTTCATTCAGCATGCCCGCGCCATCGTTGACGACCTTCGCGAGCAAGCTCGCTCCTACAGTTGAAATAGAACTTGAACAGGTTAACCGATGCTATTCAACCAAGCCTCACGCCTGGCCAAAATCACCAGCCCCCTCGGGCCGGATGTGCTGTTGCTCAATGAAATGGGCGGCGGTGAAGAGCTGGGGCGGCTGTTCAACTATGAGCTGCAATTGACGTCCCTGGACGCCAACATCGACCTCAACCAGTTGCTCGGCAAGCCCATGAGCGTGGGACTGCAACTGGCTGACGGCGGTGAACGGCACTTTCACGGCATCGTCGCGCGATGCAGCCAGAACATCGACCAAGGCCAGTTCGCCAGTTACCAGGTGACACTGCGCCCGTGGTTGTGGCTGCTGAGCCGCACCTCGGACTGCCGGATTTTCCAGAACCTGAGCATCCCGCAGATCATCAAGCAGGTGTTTCGCGACCTGGGTTTTTCCGACTTCGAAGACGCGCTTAGCCGCCCGTACCGCGAGTGGGAATACTGCGTGCAGTACCGCGAGACCAGCTTCGATTTCGTCAGCCGGTTGATGGAACAGGAAGGCATCTACTACTTCTTCCGCCATGAGCAGGACCGCCACGTACTGGTACTGGCCGACGCCTATGGCGCCCACACTACCGTGCCGGGTTATGCGTCGATCCCGTATTACCCCAAGGACGAACAGCAGCGCGAACGCGACCACATGCACAACTGGCACCTGGCGCAAGAAGTG
The DNA here is from genome assembly GCF_030147005.1 of Pseudomonas sp. Lineage (GTDB taxonomy): Bacteria > Pseudomonadota > Gammaproteobacteria > Pseudomonadales > Pseudomonadaceae > Aquipseudomonas. The sequence goes on along the minus strand of NZ_JASLAW010000036.1, from coordinate 10,210 downwards.
CAGCCGGGCTCGCTGGAGCTCAACGATTACGACTTCCAGCGCCCCAGCGCCAGCATCGACGTGCGCTCGGCCATGCCGCGCCCGCACACCGCCGGCGACTACCCGCTGTACGACTACCCCGGCACCTACGTGCAAAGCGAGGACGGCGAACACTATGCGCGCACCCGTATCGAAGCCCTGCAAACCCTGCACGAACAGATCGAGTTCGCCGGCAATGCGCGCGGCCTGGGTTCGGGCCACCTGTTCAGCCTCACCGGCTTCAGCCGCCAGGACCAGAACCGCGAGTATTTGATCATTGGTTGCCGTTATTACATCGTCCAGGAAAGCCTGGAAAGCGGCGGCGGCTCGGGTTCGGCGCAGTTTGAAAGCAGCCTGACCTGCATCCCCGCGCAACAGAGCTACCGCACCCTGCCCGCCACCCATCGGCCTGTGGTAAAAGGCCCGCAAACCGCGCTGGTGGTCGGCCCCAAAGGCGAAGAAATCTGGACCGACCAGTACGGCCGCGTGAAGGTGCACTTCTACTGGGACCGCCACGATCAATCCAACGAGAACAGCTCCTGCTGGATCCGCGTGTCGCAATCCTGGGCCGGCAAGAACTGGGGCTCGATGCAGATTCCCCGGATCGGCCAGGAAGTGATCGTGAGCTTCCTTGAGGGTGACCCGGACCGGCCGATTATCACGGGGCGGGTGTACAACGCCGAGCAGACAGTGCCTTACGACCTGCCAGAAAACGCAACCCAGAGCGGCATGAAGAGCCGTTCGAGCAAGGGCGGCACGCCGGCCAATTTCAATGAAATCCGTATGGAGGACAAGAAGGGCCTGGAGCAGTTGTATATCCATGCCGAGCGCAATCAGGACATCGTGGTGGAGGTGGATGAGAGCCATTCGGTGGGGCATGACCGTAACAAAAGCATCGGCCACAACGAGACGGTGACGATCGGCAACAACCGTCTGCGCATCGTCAAGCAGGAAGACATCCTCTCAGTGGGCCAGCGCAAGACCGATAGCATCAGCCAGAGCTACGTCATTGAAGTGGGCGAAAACCTGCGCCTGGTCTGTGGCGAAAGCATTCTGGAGCTGAACGCCAGCGGTCAGATCAACCTCACCGGCGTGCAGATCAGTTTTTATGCCAGCGGCGACGCCGAGTTCAATACCGGCGGTGTGCTGCACCTGAACAACGGTGGCGGTGCCGGCGCCACACCCGATGGCCAGGGCGTGAAAGCCAGCATCGACGCCAATATCAAAGCTGCGTTCCCCACGCCTAAAAGCTCCTGACGAGACCTGTTTGCCATGACGTATCGAATCAACGAATTCCAGTTTCAATTGCCTGCCGGCGAGCTGCAGGACGCCACGATCAACATCCTCAAGTTCCCCGAGCTGGGCACGTCCCTGATCGTCAGCCGTAGCCTGCTCGCCGAGGGTGAAACCCTGCACAGCAATTTTAATGACCAGCTCCAGCGCCTGGAGAAACAGGTGCAGGATTTGCGTTATCAACCCGGTGTGGATGTGCGTTTGGGCGCGGCGCAGGAAGTCGAAGGCATCGAGTTGCGCAGCCAGTTCAACAAGGGCAATGACAAGGTGTTCCAGTACCAGCTGGCGTTGGTGATACCGACTACGCGCAAGATGCTTGCCCTGAGTTACGTGAAGGCCGACAAGCTGGGGGATGCCGAGGCGGCGCATTGGGCGTTGATAAAAGATTCACTGTCGTTCGACGCCATTTCTTGATGAGCGGCCTGCATGTCTGACGCTCTATGGGCAGCCCGCATGGGCGATGCGCTCTCCCACACGTCGATGATGGCCGACATCCTCGGCGGTGTGCTGGAGGTGGCGGCCAATATCGCAATCACGGCGGTGGCGACCGCTGCAGTGGTCGCGGCCACCGGCATTACCGTTGCCACCGGCGGGCTCGGCTGTTTTCTGCTGGGTGCGGTGGTGGGCACGATTGTCGGCCTGGCCATGAGCAAGACGGGGGCGGATAAAGGCCTGACGAATTTATGCGACAGCTTCAGCAATGCCCTGTTCCCGCCCACGGTGCAGGCCAATATCCTCACCGGTTCCACCGACACCCTGACCAACAACATCCCCGCCGCCCGCGCCGCCGGGGCGATCACTTCCCACGTCACACCAGCCGGCACCGAGCTGGAAGAGCCTGCACCTGAGGCAGAAGCCAGCTACCTGGACATGGCCGAGAGTTTCTTCTCGCAGATGTGGCGTCCGACTGTCGCGACGCCGGCTCCCGGCGCCGAGCCCAAGCCACTGGATGTGGTCGTGTGCATGAAGCACCCGCCGATGCCGCCGCAGTTCCTGGCCGAAGGTTCGGACAAGGTCACGATCAATGGCCAGCCGGCGGTGCGCAGCGGTGATCGCAGCACCTGTGATGCGACCGTCGTTTCCTCCGGGTTGATCTCATCGAACGTGACCATTGGCGGCGGTTCGGTGGTAGTGCGCGAGATTCGCAGCGGCAAGACGCCGGGTGTCGGGCTGGCGGTGACGGCGCTGTTGATGCTCAAGGGCGGCAAGGGCAAGTTCTTCAGCAAACTGCCGTGCATGTTGATTGGTGGCGCCACTTCGATGGCTGTCAGCAGCGCGATGGGGGCCATGGCCAATGCGGCGATGGGCTCGTCGAACCCGGTGCATGCGGCGACCGGGGCGAAGGTGCTGGGCGGCGATGACGAGCTGGATTTCGTGCTGCCCGGCATCTTGCCGATTGATTGGCAACGTTTCTACAACAGCCGTGACGAACGCACGGGCAGTTTGTTCGGCGCGGGTTGGAGCGTGCCGTATGAGGTGTGCGTCGAAATTCGTCCCCATCCCGACGGCGGCGAAACGCTGGTGTACACCGATGAGCAGGGCCGTCCTATCGACATGGGTTCCATTCCCCTGGGCGGCGCGGTGTTCAGTGCCGGTGAAGGGCTCGCCGTGCGGCGGCACCTCAATGGGCAGTTGCTGATTGAAAGCGATGACGGCCTGTATCGTTTGTTCGAACCCACGCCGGCCAAGGCAACGTTGCTGCGGCTAATCCAACTCGGCGACCGCAACGACAACCGCATCCACGTCGATTATGACGAAGCCGGGCGACTGATGCGGCTGCGCGATACGTTCGATCTGGTGCAAGTCGAGTTGATCCGCGATCAAGGCCACGTGGTGCGGCTCGAACGTCTGTACTCCGATCAGCGTCGCGAAGTACTGGTCAGCTATGACTACGACACCGCCGGCAACCTGGCGCAGGTGCACGATGCCACCAGTCAGGTGCAGAGGCGCTTCAGCTACGATGCCGGCCGGCGCATGGTGGAGCACCAGTTGCCAACCGGGTTGCGCTGTTTCTACGAATGGGCGTTGGTTGAGGACGCGGAATGGCGCGTGGTCCGGCACTGGACCGACGAAGGCGACGCCTACCAGTTCGACTATGACTTGCAGGCCGGTATCACGCGAATTACCGATGGCTTGCAACGCGTCAGTACCCGCCACTGGAACACCCAGCACCAGATCATTCGATACAGCGATAACCTTGAGCAAACCTGGCTGTTCGAATGGAATGACGAACGCCAACTGCTCAGCGCGACCGACCCGTTGGGTGGCCGCTATGAATACAGCTACGACGAGTCCGGCAATCTTATCGGCGAATCCGACCCCCTGGGCCGCAGCGATTCGACCTTGTGGCTGGAACATTGGGCCCTGCCACTGGTGGAAACCGATGCCGCCGACAATAGTTGGGCTTATCGCTATGATCCGCGCGGCAATTGCATCGCCGAAACCGATCCGCTGGGCTATGTCACCCGCTACAGATATGACGCGCATGGCCAGGTTGTGGAGATCATCGACGCCACCGGAAAAAGCAAAAAGCTGCGCTGGAACCCGTTCGGGCAACTGGTCGAGCATGTCGACTGCTCGGGTTACCCAACGCGCTTCAGCTATGACGAACGCGGCTATCTGCAGGTCATCACCGATGCGCTCGGTGAGCGCACGCAGTTCAGCTACGATGCCCAAGGACGTTTGCTCAGCAGCCAACTGCCGGACGGTCGTACCGAGCAGTACCAGCGCGATGTCAGCGGCCAACTGGTGGGTTACACCGACCCGGCCGGGCACACCACGCTGTATCAGCACAACCGACGCGGCCAGGTACGCCAGCGCACGGACGCCCATGGTCGGCAGGTGCAGTTCGGCTATGACAGCTATGGGCGCCTGCAAGCGCTGATCAACGAGAACGGTGAACGCTATCGCTTTGCCTGGGACGCCGGGGATCGGCTGACGGAACAGCAAGACCTCGACGGCAGCGCCAAACGTTATGACTACGACCTGCTGGATAACATCACAACGGTGACTGCCGTTCCGGCACCTTATAGTAACGGCCTGGCGGTAGTTCCCGAGGCACCGCCTGCCCCTATCGTTCATCGCTTGGAGCGCGACGCGGTCGGCCGACTGGTTGCAAAAACCACCGACGATGGCCGCACCGACTACAGCTACGATGCAGTTGACCAGCTTACGGCAGTTACTTTCACTGACCTGCAAGGCAATGCCCAGGCTCTGGGCTTCGCCTACGACGCCCTCGGCCAGTTGCTGGCCGAACAGAGTGCCGCCGGCCATTTGCACCATCACTACGATGAACTCGGCAACCTGATCCAGACCCAACTGCCCGACGGCCGATGGCTCAATCGCCTGTACTACGGCAGTGGCCACCTGCACCAGATCAACCTCGACGGCCAGGTGATCAGCGACTTCGAACGCGACCGACTGCACCGCGAAGTGCTGCGCACCCAGGGCCAGCTCAGCACCCGCAGCGAATACGACCGCAGCGGCCGCCTGCGCGCACGCCAACGCCGCCTTGCCAGTCAGTCATCATTGATGCCTGCGGCGGCGCAAAAACAGTTCGAGTACGACCCCGCCGACAACCTGATCGGCAAACTCGACCAGCAACCCGCCGCACAACACCGCCAGCTACTGCACTACGACGCTACCGGCCGCATCATCGCCAGCCAGGACAGCCTGCACGGCCAGCGCGAAACCTTCGCCTACGACGCCGCCGCCAACCTACTGGACGGTCCGCAGACCGGTGCCGGGTTGGTGGTGCATAACAAGCTGCTGACGTATCAGGACAAGCGTTATCGCTATGACGCCTTTGGCCGGATGATCGAAAAACGCAGCGCAGCGCGGGGCCTGCAGCGTTTTACCTACGATGCTGAAAGCAGGCTGATTGAAGTACGCAATGAAAACGGCAGCGTGGTCAGGATGACCTACGACCCGCTGGGTCGCCGGATCGAGAAAACCGAGCATGGCAGTGATAGCTATCCACTGGGGCAAACCCGGTTCACCTGGGATGGTTTGCGACTGCTGCAGGAGCACAAACACAGCCAGACGAGTCTTTATGTTTACGAAGATGACGGCTACGAACCCTTGGCACGGGTCGATGGCACCGGGCCGCTGCAGAAGATTCGTTACTACCACAACGACCTGAACGGCCTGCCAGAACAACTGACCGAAGCGGATGGGCACAGCGTCTGGCAGGCGACGTATAGGGTCTGGGGCAACACGCTGGAGGAGGTGCGCGAGCCTTATTATATTGAAGAGCAGAATCTGCGGTTCCAGGGGCAGTACCTGGATCGAGAGACGGGGCTGCATTTTAATACGTTCAGGTTTTATGATCCGGATATTGGACGCTTCACGACCCCCGATCCCATCGGGCTAGCCGGAGGGCATAACTTCTATCAATATGGGCCGAACCCGGCTTCCTGGATTGACCCTTGGGGTTGGGCCAGCACAAATCCCGGGGTATACGACGTATCGTTTGAGGCCCACATCAACAAAGAAATTTGGCGTTCAAAGGACTCGGTACACTTCGCCGAATCTAACAGACAGCTTCATTACGCGATGAAGAACGATCCTGCCTTGAAAGCAACCGTCGAGGCGAAGCACCCAGGTATCTCAAAATGGGTTGAGCCGAAGAAAAATGGCAAATTCAGAACAACAGCAATGAAAGGCTCAACCTGGCATCACCACCCTGTAGTAGGCGGCAACCTGCAGCTGGTAAGTCATGAAGACCACAAAAACCGTCACGGCGATTACCATCCTAAAGGCCGTAATGGAAAACGAGTTGGCGGTCGGAAGACTTGGGGTGGCGGGTCATCGTGCAGAAAATAAGGAATTAATGATGAAGAAGATCCAAGGCATCACCAACTTGTTCAGCACTATCAACTCGGCTACCGAAAACGACTGGATCTACACCAATCTGGACAAGTGGGAAGATGAACCAGAAAAATCCGTCTTCTACCTCATTACCGAGGATGAGATTGACGATTTAGAGGAAGAGGATAAAACCGTCGAAAATGCTGCCGGAGAACTTATCCCCAAGTCCTTGGAAAAAGAGAACGTCGAAACCTGGCTAGATGTGCAAACGTTACAAGCCATATTCGAAGTCATTCAAAAGAAAGTTAAGGCACCGGCAACCGATATTTTGATCCGGGCGGTCAATCACTATCGAGAATACGACGATTTCATGGAAGCCTGATTCTTGCCCAACAACAATGGGCACTCGACTCAGTCGGCGTGCCCATTTCTCATACCACCCCGCCCCCTACGAGACGGTAACGCGATTACGCGTTAACAGTATCTTTCAGCGACTTACCCGGCTTGAACGCAACGGTATTACTGGCCTTGATTTTCACAGGCTCACCGGTTTGCGGGTTCTTGCCGGTGCGGGCGCCGCGGTGGCGCTGCAGGAAAGTGCCGAAGCCAACGAGCGTGACGCTGTCCTTGCGGTGCAGGGCGCCGGTGATTTCTTCGAGAACGGCGTTGAGGACGCGGTTGGCCTGCTCTTTGGTGAGATCGGCTTTTTCAGCGATGGCGGCTGCGAGTTCTGGTTTACGCATATGTGAAGCCTCTTTGACGGTTTTTTGTTGTTATGTCCGTGCTGCTCTCTGACGGAGCAGCGCCCAAAGCGCCGCAGGCTCTACTCTGCGGCAGACGGGAGTGAGAATGGCATGCCCTCGCACGCTCCGCCAGCCTCGCCGCGACCTTTATAGGGGTAAGAAGAGGCTGATTGCGACAGAACGACCGACATTTACGCCAGCAGCGGCGGAAGTTCTTTGTTCAACGCCAGTTTTTCCATAACGGCGGTGCCGGTCAGCGCGTAACCCAGCAGGCGCCCGCTGGCGTCGCGGCACAGGGCCTTGACGTCGGTGCCTTGGCCTTCGACGCTCCACACGCCTTCGCTGCCGCGTGGAGGCGGCGAAACCACCAGCGGGCAGACCGGGGTTTTCACGGTGATCGGCATCGGCCCGTAGCTTACGGCCGTGGCGTTGCCTGCCAAGGTTTGTGCCAAGGCGCGGGCGCAACTCATCAATGGCATGACGTACAGCAGGTTCAAGCCGTCGACCTCGGCGCAGTCGCCCAGGGCGTAGATATTGGCGTGAGAGGTCTTGAGGTGGCGGTCCACCATGATGCCGCGGTTGATTTGCAAGCCGGCCGCAGCCGCCAGGTCGATGCGCGGACGCAGGCCGATGGCGGAGACCACCAGGTCGCAGTGGATCACTTCGCCGTCCGACAGATGGGCTTCGAGGCCGTCGGCGCTGCGTTGCAGGCGGTTGAGCACCGGCCCCAGGTGGAAACGCGCGCCAATGCCTTCCAGTCCGGCTTGCACCGCCGCCGCCGCCGCCGGGTGCAGCAGGGTCGGCATGACTTGTTCGCACGGCGCAACCAGGTCGACTTCATAGCCGCCAAGGATCAGGTCGTTGGCAAATTCGCAGCCGATCAGGCCGGCGCCGAGCAGCAGCACGCGGCGTTTGCCGGCGGCGGCGGCGCGAAAGCGCGCGTAATCTTCAAGATCGTTGATCGGGAAAATCAGCTCGGCGCCATCGCCCTCGACCGGCACGCGGACGGTCTCCGCGCCCCAGGCCAGGATCAGGTCGCGATAGGCCACCGATTCCTCGCCGATCCACAGGCGCTTGTGGCCGGGGTCAATGCCGCTGATACGCGTATGGGTGCGCACCTCAGCCTTGAGTTGCTCGGCCATGGTGCCGGGTTCAGCCATGCTCAGGCCATCGGCTTCCTTGTTCTTGCCGAAACCTGTGGAGAGCATGGGCTTGGAGTAGGAGCGCCCGTCATCCGCGGTGATCAGCAGCAATGGGGTCTCGCTGTCGAGCTTGCGAAACTCCCGGGCTACGTTGTAACCGGCCAATCCTGTGCCGATGATCACGACAGGTGAGTTCATTCCTTTCTCCTTGTAGTACGTTTCGTAAACTTCAAATTAGCCGATTTCGATCATTTCGAAATCCATCTTGCCTACGCCGCAGTCCGGGCACAGCCAGTCTTCCGGCACGTCCTGCCACAGGGTGCCCGGAGCGATTCCATCATCCGGCCAGCCATCTTTTTCGTCATAGATCAGGCCACAGACGATACATTGCCATTTCTTCATTACTTGCTTCCTCAGGGTCAGGCATCTTGGCCGACGGTCGATATACAGCGCTGCCGCTCGGCTCAGGGCGTTTTGTACTGATCAGCGCCGACAGATGCAAGCACGATCGGCGCAAACGGCGGGTTCGGCGCGGCAAAAGTTGAGGACGCCATGGTAAGCTCGCCGCCTCTTTTGCTGCCTATATTGACTCGCCGTGCCGCACTCAATCGCCCCTTCCGATGCTTGCCGATGGCTGCCCCAGAGCCTTCTGCGCCCAATGCCTGCGCCCTTGACCCTCGATTGGCTGTTCGATGAAGGCTCGCTGACGCGGCGGCTGACAGAGCTGTCCAATAACGGCTTCAGCGTGATGCCGCTGCTCGAAGGCTGGCAACCGTTGCGCGACGATGAATGTGCGGCGCTGAACCTGCCCTCTGCCACTGTCGGCTGGGTGCGCGAGGTGTATTTGCGCGGGCATGACCAACCTTGGGTGTTTGCCCGCAGCGTCGCGTCACGTGGCGCATTGCAGGGCGACGGCTTGCATATGGATGAGTTGGGCAGCCGGTCGCTGGGCGAGTTGTTGTTCTGCGACCGTGCCTTCACCCGCCAGCCGATCGAGGTGTGCCATTACCCGGCGCAATGGCTACCTGCGGCAGACCAGACCGACGCGCTGTGGGCGCGCCGCTCGCGCTTCGATCGCGGGGCGCTGAGCGTGCTGGTGGCGGAAGTCTTCCTGCCGAGTTTCTGGCATGTGCTGCATGACCATCCGGAGAACCGCTGATGTACCAACGTGTGCTCAAATCCTTGAATCGCCTGAACCCCAGGGCCTGGGATTTTATTCAGTTGACGCGCATGGACAAGCCTATCGGCATCTACCTGCTGCTGTGGCCGACGCTGTGGGCGCTGTGGATCGCCGGCAAGGGCTCGCCGTCGCTGCTCAATATCGTGATTTTCGTGCTGGGCGTGGTGCTGACCCGAGCCGGTGGCTGTGTGATCAACGACTGGGCCGACCGCAAGGTCGACGGTCATGTCAAACGCACCGAGCAACGTCCGCTGGTCAGCGGCAGGATCAGTTCGAAAGAGGCGCTGGTGTTTTTTGCGCTGCTGATGGGCATCAGCTTCCTGCTGGTGCTGCTGACCAACGCCAGCACCATCCTGTTGTCCCTCGGCGGGCTGGTGCTGGCGGCGAGTTATCCGTTCATGAAGCGCTACACCTATTACCCGCAGGTAGTGTTGGGTGCGGCGTTTTCGTGGGGCATGCCGATGGCGTTCACGGCCGAGACCGGCGACCTGCCGGCCGAAGCGTGGCTGCTGTACATCGCCAACCTGCTGTGGACGGTGGGTTACGACACGTATTACGCGATGACCGACCGCGACGACGACTTGAAGATCGGCGTGAAATCCACCGCGATTCTGTTCGGTGATGCTGACCGTTTGATCATTCTCACCCTGCAGGGCCTGGCGCTGGTGTGTCTGTTGCTCGCGGGGGCTCGGTTTGAGCTGGGCGGCTGGTTCCACCTCGGGCTGCTGGCGGCGGCGGGCTGTTTTGCCTGGGAGTTCTGGTACACCCGGGACAGGGACCGCATGAAGTGCTTCAAGGCGTTTTTGCACAACCATTGGGCGGGGTTGGCGATATTTGTGGGGATTGTGACGGATTACGCGTTGCGCTGATCAGGACCGGCGCCATCGCGGGCAAGCCCGCTCCCAAACAGGCATCCGTTGCACATGTGGGAGCGGGCTTGCCCTAATGCCGGTCAGTTAAGCGCTAAAGCAGAAAAACCTGCGACCTGTGGCGAGGGAGCTTGCTCCCGTTGGGGCGCGAAGCGG
>NZ_JASLAW010000032.1 GCF_030147005.1 Pseudomonas sp. | reverse complement strand
GCGTCGATCTAAAGCGGCGAGCGCCCGCACCTGTCGTTGAAACACAAAACGCCCGATGCTGTGCATCGGGCGTCGGGGTGAAAAAACCTATTTCGGACTGAATATTAAAATTCGGGCAATAGGGTACCCAGTGACACAGTGCGGCGCACCCGGGGAATTGGCGTCTCGGTCAACAGAAAAGCGTCGCCACCGACAGCAGGCAAATAATCTGCACCATCATCTGGCAGCGTATCTCGCCGATGGCTGTCGCCATACTGTTGATTTGACTGGCATACATAGCTGGAGCCCTCATGGTCTGCAATAGCACCGTGGATGATCCGCAGTACCATCATTGCTGAGTATAGGGCTAATCCCGAATCCCTCCAGTTACCCAATTTTGCGGTGTAAATATCCACAAAATTTATTGGTCTGCAGCAACAATTTTTCTTGTTGGACACTTCCCACCTCAAGGCAGCAAAGTTGCCGGCACCGCTCGACCTTCCGGGTCAACAATAAAAAACCGAGCCGACTGCACGCCACTTTCATGCTGTGAGCCCTTTGCTCACATCCTGCTGTAATGGCGCCGCAGCGCGCACTAAAGGACCTCTCCGCCATGCAAACTGTAGTGAACCTATGGCCGTTGATCGGCGTACTTGTCATCGTGGTCGGCTTTGTATTGCGCTTCAATCCGCTGCTGGTGGTCACCGCCGCCGCTATCGCTACCGGGCTTGCCGCCCAGTTCCCTTTGGAAAAAATCCTCGCCACCATGGGTGATGGCTTCCTTCAAACCCGTGCGCTGCAGTTGATCCTGTTATTACCGTTGGCGGTGATTGGCCTGTTGGAACGTCACGGCCTGCGCCTGCACGCGCAGAACTGGATCGCCCGCTTCGAGCGTGCGACGGTCGGGCGTTTGCTGATCATCTATCTGTTCGTACGTGAATCCACCGCGGCCATGGGGCTGACCAGCCTGGGTGGGCATCCGCAGATGGTACGGCCATTGCTGGCGCCGATGGCCGAAGGCGCGGCGGAAAAACGCTACGGCAAGCTGCCGGACAAGCTGCGCCACAAGGTCTTGGCCATGTGTGCCGCCACCGACAATGTGGGGCTGTTTTTCGGTGAGGACATCTTTGTCGCGTTTGGTGCGATCGCCTTGATGCATACCTTTCTGCTGGGCTCGGGGATTGATGTGGAGCCGCTGCATATTGCGGTTTGGGGCATCCCGACGGCGATCTGTGCCTTTATCATTCATGCCATCCGCTTGCATCGGTTTGACCGAAGGTTGACCCGTGAGATGACGGCCGTCGCCCCCTCGGTGGAGGCCGCGCAATGATTATTTCCATTCAATACCTTTACTGGTTGGCCGGTGTGCTGTTGCTGATCACCGCCGGCATGATCGTTTTGGATCGCACGCACCCCAAACGCTGGTCCAGCGCGCTGTTCTGGCTGCTGTTCGCGATTCCTTTCCTGGTGGGGGAGCGCCTGCCCTCGGTGGTTATCGGTGTCGGCGTTGTGGTGATGGCATTGATTGCGGGCTTGGGCGGCGTTGGCCGTGGCCAGCACGCCGAATTGCACGTCAAGGCTTCCCGCGCCAGCGCCGGTCGCCTGGGTCACAAGCTGTTTATCCCTGCGCTGGCCATTCCGCTGACCACAGTGATTGGCTCGGTATTGCTCAAACACACCGAAATCGGCGGTGTGCCGCTACTCGACCCGAAGAACACCACTTTCGTTTCTCTCGGCATCGGCTGCCTGATCGCCCTTGGCCTCGCCTGCTGGCTGACCCGCGACACGCCCGTGCAAGCTTTGCGCGAATCGCGTCGCCTGACCGAAGCCCTGGGCTGGGCCATGGTGCTGCCACAGATGCTGGCGATGCTCGGGCTGTTGTTCAATGAAGCCGGGGTTGGCACGGCTGTCGCCCACGTCACCACCACTTACATCAACCTGGATTTCAAGTTGGTGGCGGTAATGGTTTATGTGTTGGGCATGGCCTTGTTTACCGTGATTATGGGCAACGGCTTCGCGGCGTTCCCGGTGATGACTGGCGGCGTCGGCGTGCCGGTGCTGGTGGGTATCTACGGCGGCAACCCGGCGGTGATGGCGGCGATCGGCATGTTCTCCGGCTACTGCGGTACGCTGATGACGCCGATGGCGGCCAACTTCAATATCGTGCCGGCGGCATTGCTTGAACTGCCGGACAAGAACGCGGTGATCAAGGCCCAATTGCCGACCGCGTTGATGATGCTGGTGGTCAATATTGTGCTGCTTTATCTGTTGATGTGAGGCCAGGATGAAGACCCTATTGCTGACCGGCTTTGAGCCTTTCGATCACGACGTCGTGAACCCATCCTGGGAAGCGGTGCGCCTGCTGGACGGGGTGAAGCTGAATGATGATGTGCGGATCGTTGCGCGCCGACTGCCGTGCGCCTTTGCCACTGGCGCCGAGACCTTGATTCAGTTGATTGAGGAATTACATCCGGTAATGGTCATCGCCACGGGCTTGGGCCCTGGGCGCAGCGACATTTCCATCGAGCGGGTCGCGATCAACGTCAATGATGCGCGCATCCCGGACAACCTCGGCGCCCAACCGATTGACACTGCGGTGGTGGAGGGTGGCCCGGCCGCTTATTTCTCCACATTGCCGATCAAGAGCATGGTCAGGGCGGTGCGTGACGCGGGTATTGCTGCCTCGGTTTCGCAGACGGCTGGGACGTTCGTGTGTAACCAAGTGTTTTATCGATTGCAGCATGCGCTGGCGGGTACTGAGGTGCGCAGTGGTTTTATCCATGTGCCGGGCTTGCCTGAGTCCGGTCAGCCGTCAATGGCGCTGCCTATGTTGGTGGATGGCTTGCGCTTGGCGGTCTCGACGGCCTGGCATGCCCAGGTCGATATTGTGGAAACAGGCGGCCGGGTAAGTTGATCAATACGCGGTGGTACAACCTCGACTACAGTTCAACAGGCATCCATCTGGAAATACCATCATGATCAATCGCCCGAAGTGTGTGTCTGTGGTGTTGTCGCTCGCATTATTTGCGGGCAGCGGTGTGGCCTTGGCGGATCCCGGCAATGGCAAAGGCCAGGGCAACAACAAAGGTAATAACCCGGCAGGGCAGGGCCACGACAAGCCTAAAGGCAAAGGTTCGGCCGGTAATCAAGGCCCCAGCGTTGATCGGGGCGGTGTGCTGAGCCTGGTGGGCGGTAACCGCGATTACTGGCGTCCAGGGCCTGCGCTGCCTTCGGGCATTCAGAAAAATCTGGCGCGCGGCAAACCGCTGCCGCCCGGTATCGCCAAGAAACTCGATGGTCGCCTGGCGGGGCGCCTGCCTCATTACGATGGGTATGAGTGGCAGCAAGCGGGCACCGACTTGATATTGGTCACCATCGCCACCGGTATCATCTACGAAGTGCTCAACGGGGCTTTCGATTGAAGGGGCGATGCTTCACGCTTCACGTGCAGGGAAAAACAGCTCGAACGTCGTCACGCCGTCTTCGCTGCTGACGCGATACCTCCCGTTATGCAACTGCATGATGGTTGCCACGATCGACAGCCCCAGTCCATTGGACTGGGAGGAACGTTCGCGGGATTCGTCCACGCGGTAAAACCGTTCGAACAGCCGCGGTAGATGCTCGGCGGAAATGGTTTCACCGTGGCTGCTGACCCTCAGGTTGACGCCCTCGTCAGTCGCTATTGCCTGGATGCTCAGCTCCGAGCCCGGCGAACCGTATTTGATGGCGTTAGCGCACAGGTTCGCCAGGGCGCGACGTAGCAGCATCGGCTCGGCCCAGATCACGCCTTCGCCTTCGACAACAATGCGCATGCCCATGTCGGCGGCCAACCCTTCGAAATAATCCGCGATGCGCTCCACTTCATCCGCTGCGTCCAGCGCCTGACGTTGGCGCAACGCGCTGGCAGGATCGGTGCGCGCCAGAAACAGCATGTTATCGAGCATCCGCGCCAGGCGTTCGAGTTCTTCGACATTGGAGGCCAGCAGCTGCTGGTAGCTGTCGATACTGCGTTGTTGCTGCAGGGCAACCTGGGTTTCGCCGAGCAGGTTATTGATCGGCGTGCGCAGTTCGTGAGCCATGTCGGTGGAGACCTGGCCCAGCTGCACAAACCCCTTGGATAAACGTTCAAGCATGGTGTTGAACGACTCAATCATCGGCAGCAATTCTTTCGGTGCGCCCTGGCTGTCGAGGCGTTCGGCCAGGTTGCCGACGCCGATCCCTTGAGCGTGTCGGGCCAGCCGGCGCAAAGGCAGCAAGCCACGATGCACCAGCAGGTAACCGGCCAACGCCAGGATGATCGCAGCGATGCTTGCCAGGATATAAACGCTCAGTCGATAGCTGGCGAGTACGGCGGTACGCTCGGTCATCAGGCGGCCGCTGGTGACTTGCAGGCTGCCCAGGTCGCCGGAGTTGATGGTCGCGGCCACAGTCGAGAAAGGAATGCCGTTGAGCCCCGGCAAATGCTGCACATCGCTCAGCGACAAGACGTGATTTTTGGGCACCGGCTCGATCGCAGGCAGTTCGATATTCGCCGGGTTCACCAACAGCAAGGGTTGTTGACCGGGGGCAGCGATGCTCAATACCGATTCGCGGTTGCCCAACATGTTCTGGAATAACTCGGGCTTGGTCTTGATAAGGTCCAGAGTATTGCTGTCGCTGAGCAGGTTGCGCAGTTGATCCACTCGGGATATCAGCGCAGTGTCGTCGCGGCGGATCAGCTCGCGCTCCAGCTCGCGGTACAGTGCCACGCCCAGGGTGGCCAGCAAGGCAAAGGCGAGCAGGGCGAAGATCAGCGCCAGGCGCAGGGTCAGGGAGTAATGGCGAGTGCGGCTCATGGTTGGGTATCGAAACGGTAGCCGATGCCACGCACGCTGTGGATCAACTTGAGTTGAAACGGGTCGTCGATTTTCAAGCGCAGGCGCCGTACGGCAACGTCGACCACGTTGGTGTCGCTGTCAAAATTCATGTCCCATACCCGTGAGGCAATCAGTGAGCGTGACAGCACCTGATCCTGGTGAGTGGCGAACAGGCGCAGCAGGGCGAATTCTTTATTGGTCAGGGTAATGCGCGTGCCGGCACGGGTGACGCGGCGCTTGAGTACATCGATTTGCAGGTCGGCGATGTGCAGGTGCTCTTCTTCTCGCGTCGGGCCGCGCCGGGTCAGGGTGCGCAGGCGCGCGACCAGCTCGGCGAAGGAGAAGGGCTTGATCAGGTAATCGTCGGCGCCCAGCTCCAGGCCCTTGATGCGGTCGGCGATATCATCGCGGGCAGTGAGGAACAATACCGGCGTATCGGCCTCTTTGCGCAGGCGGCGCAGCACTTCCCAGCCATCCATCTTGGGCATCATCACGTCCAGCACGATCACGTCGAACGGCGTTTCCAGGGCCTGGTGCAGACCGTCCACGCCATCGCGGGCCAGGCTCACGCTGTAGCCCAATTCCTGCAAGCCATTGAGCAGGTAATTGCCGGCCTTGGGTTCGTCTTCGACTACGAGGATGTTCATGGGAAATGCCCTGATTCAATGGGTGGCGCAAGTGTAGCCTGATCAATTGTCACTGGCGCAACCGATGCCTTGCACTCGATAGTCCAGCACATGCTCGCGGTCCTGATGGTCCAGGTAGCGCAGTTGCGCCGGGACGATACCGCATTGGCCGGAAATATCGGTACTGGACAGAACTCTGGCGACATCCAAGTGGACGAAGAAGCCGGTCTGATCATGGATCACGGGCGCGGTGTCGGCGGCGAATACCGAGCCTGTGGCGAGCAAAGCAGCAAAAGCGAGGGCAAACCGTTTCATGGCGATATCTCTCTGTAAAAGTTGGCTGCCGGGCTGGCAGTGAGTTCACAGTAACCAGGCGACCCGAACAGCCAACCAACAGGTTGATGACAAGTTCGTCATTCAAGGTTCAAGGCAGGTGCCTCGCAGCGTTTACAAGTGGCGAGGTGAACCGTAGATTGCACAGGTCAATCATTGCTTGAACACCTGGGGAAGCCGCGTCGTGTCCAGCCGAAATCCAGCCGTATTTACTCAGCGTTACCGTGCCTTCCTGTTCGATATGGACGGGACCCTGCTCAACTCCATTGCCGCTGCCGAGCGTGTATGGAGCCGCTGGGCTGAACGCCATGGCCTGGATTTGACGGTTTTCCTGACCACCATTCATGGCGCCCGCGCGATTGATACGATCACGCGTCAGGCATTGCCGGGTGTGGACCCTGAGGCGGAGGCGGCGTGGATTACCGAAGCTGAACTGAACGACGTCGAGGGCATCGTGGCGATTCCCGGTGCGGTTGAGTTCTTGAACCGCTTGCCTGCCGATCAATGGGCACTGGTCACGTCTGCGCCTAAGGCGCTGGCATTGCGTCGAATGGCAGCGGCAGGTATTTGCATGCCGGCGGTAATGGTGACGGCCGAAGATGTTGTCAGCGGCAAGCCGGATCCGGCGTGTTACGTGCTGGGCGCCCAGCGCTTGGGCGTGCCGGTGCAAGATTGCCTGGTGTTCGAGGATGCGGCAGTAGGCATTCGAGCAGCAGAAGCGGCGGGAGCGGATGTGATGGTGGTGACCTCAACGCACCTGGCTCCCATGGCGACTGAGCATGCATGTATCAATGGGTATGAGGGGCTGCGGGTCCTGCAAGAAGCTGGGGGTTTGCTGACTGTGCGCGAGCGAGTGGAAAATCAGCGCGCTGTTTTTTGATGGGCGCGATGCGCCTCACGCTGGCACAACTTGCGCAAGATAGCTTTCTGAATCGGCTTGAGGCAGAAGGCAAACAGATAGGCGCACAGGAGTAATGCCAGGTCCAGCCAGGAATGGTCAGCGGGGCCGACAGCCCCCTCTACTTCCAGCCGCAGGCCGTACCCGAGCGCCAGAAAGACCAGCCCTATCAGCAAGGTGATCGTCCAGGAAATGGAAACCATGGGCTGTGTAGTGAATGGCCTCATCGACGTGCTCCTGAATGCACTCGGACCGCAGGATGACGTGAAATTTGGCTGCAAATGATGCAACAAGTTCCAGGCATCATGGCAGTTTCATCTTGCTGCGCGGGTACATATACGAGGCGTAGAGCTAGGGTAAAAGAAGCGAACGGGCCAATCAGGTTTTCGCCAGCCGTTACGATGAAGCAAGAGGCTGGCTACTGGAGATGCTTCAAGGCGTCTGGGTTTTGTCCGGCGCAGTGAGGCCGGCCTGGATGCGCTGATAAATTTCCTCGCGGTGCACGGCAACGTCCTTGGGGGCGTTGATGCCGATTCGTACTTGCTGGCCGCTAACGCCCAGGATGGTGATCGTGATGTCATCACCGATGTTTATGCTTTCACCAACTTTGCGGGTGAGTATCAGCATGGACTTCTCCTTGATTACTTTAAGGACACATGTTCAAGCAAGGCAGGTGTCGGATGTGAGTAGCTTAATGCGAAGCGCTTCCCTGTGACTGCCTCTTTTAGGACGCGTAGAGGCGACATTAATTCCCATGGCGGCATCATACAGGTCGCGATACATGATTCGCATTGTTTAAGCCAACCTTTATGACGGCCAGAATAGACAGTGGATGGTAAAGTCGCCTCTTTATCTTCAAAGGAGCAGGGCAGTGCGTAAAGTAGCGATGGCAATTGCGGTGTTGGCATTGGCCGGATGCGGCGAAGGTAAACCTGTCGATGCACCCAAGGCCAAGCCTGTCGTGACCGAAAGCCAGCCACAAACCGGTGCGATTGCCGCTCAGGAATGGGATGTATGGGTGGGCTCGCCGGATCACAAGTTGCAGGCGATCACTGACTTGACCGCCTGGTTGCTGGAACATGGGTTCAATTTTTATATCGTTAAGGTAGACGGCAAGGACCAGGTGCTGCTTGGCCCGTTCGCCAGCAAGGCCGAGGCTGAAGCCAAGCAGACACTGCTTAACGAGAAGATGGCGCGAGCCAAGAAAAACGACACCGTGTCAGAAGTCATCGAGCACAAGGTCGCGCAGTAAAGGGCCGGGTGGGCAGGCGTTGCGCCCACCTTCAGCTACAGGCCTTCAGATTCACCGGGCCGACAAACTCGTTGCCCCGGCCCATCACACAGCCCACGGTCTGATTGCGCTGGCGCTCCCAGGCTTGCACGGGATAGGTCTTGTTCCAGGCTTCATAGAGCTGGCGATCCTGTTTCGACAGGCGCAGGCCGTATTGCTTGCTCATATAAAAATAGGTGCGCGCGATCATTCCACGAATGGATGGACGCGGCATCACCTTCTTGGCCTTGAAGTCCACCTGGGTCAGGCATGAACCGTATTGCCCACTTTGCACCGGCAGCCAGCCGAAGCTGAAGTTGTTACGGTCGCCGTTCACCTCGCCGATGCTTGGCACCAGATTGTGCAGGTCTGCTTCAGCACGCTTGAATACGTCATCATGGCGCGTGCAGTTTTTACGCCCGCCATTTTGCCAACACTGCCGTTGATGGCCGATCTGCCAGGCGGGAACAATGTGTTCCCATTCGATGCGCGCGGCACGGTTGGCGTTTTTGCGCGGGATGTAGCCACACGCTTTCAGGTCTATACGGTTGCCGGTGTATTTGCAGCCGCAATAGAACTCGGTGGATTGCGGAGCGTAGAGCTTCCAGGCGATTTTTTTGGCTTCACTGAAGGTTCGGGGGGCTTGGGCGTTGGCGGTGACAGCAAAAAGCAGGCAGCACACAGCAAAAAAACGGGCACTCATTCAATCAATCTTCCTTCGGCACAACCCAGAAAATCTGCACGCCGCCGTCATCCCTGTAGGCGAGGGTGACATTGTCGTTTTCCGCAATCTCTTCAAGCAAGCGCGCCCACTCGTCCTCGGGCTCATCCGGGAGGCGGAAGATTAACGCCGCCTTGGCTTTCTGGGCGTTGGTCGAATTGATGATTTTTTGTACGCGAATGGCCAGACGTTGATAGGCATCAGGCGTAGCGGGTGCTGCGGAGGAGGGCTTTGCCACGGAGTATTCCTTAGTAAGCTGTACGCACATACAGTATTTAACTGTAGGTAATTTCGCAACTGCTTAAATTCAAAGACATCCGTCTGACAGCGAATTTGGAAGTTTCGTGTGATTATTTATCGCGAAGAACTGCAGGAGCGAGCTTGCCGTGTAAAGGAAGCTCGCTCCTGCAAGTTAAGCCGGGAATCAATATTCCCAGAACATCCTTTGCAGCTCTTTGCTGTCCTGAGTCTTGGTCAGAGCGACCATCGCCAGGATGCGCGCTTTCTGCGGGTTCAGGTCAAGGGCTGCGACCCAGTCGTATTTGTCGTCTGGCTGCTCGGCGTTACGCAGCACCATGCCACCGGCGTTAACGTGAGAGGAGCGAATGACCTGAACGCCCTGCTTACGCAACTCGACCAGTGCAGGAACCACCTTGGACGACACAGAGCCATTGCCGGTGCCGGCATGGATGATAGCTTTGGCGCCCGCTTGGGCCAGGGCTTTGTAGGCGGTGTCGCTCACGTTGCCGTAGCCGTAGGCAATTTCAACGTCAGGCAGACTCTTTATGGTTTTGATGTCGAATTCCGAATCCATGGTGTGACGCTTGGCCGGCAGGCGGAACCAGTAGGATTTGCCTTCAACGACCATACCCAGTGGGCCCCATGGACTCTTGAATGCTTCGGTCTTGATATTGATCATCTTGCTCACGTCGCGACCCGATTGGATCTCGTCGTTCATGGTCACCAGCACGCCTTTACCCCGTGCATCCTTGCTGCTCGCGACGGCAACGGCGTTGTACAGGTTGAGCATGCCGTCTGCCGACATGGCGGTGCCAGGGCGCATGGAACCGACCACCACGATAGGCTTGTCGGTTTTTTCAACCAGGTTAAGGAAGTAGGCGGTTTCTTCGAGCGTGTCGGTACCGTGGGTGATCACGATGCCATCCACGTCCTTGTCGTCGGCCAGTTCGGCGACGCGGCGACCCAGTTGCAGCAGGTTCTCGTTGTTGATGCTTTCCGAAGCAATTTGCATCACTTGTTCGCCGCGAACATTGGCGATCTGGCTAAGCTCAGGAACGCCAGCGATCAATTGTTCGATGCCGACTTTAGCTGCCTGGTAGGTGGCGCTGTTCGCCGCACTGGCGCCGGCACCAGCAATGGTGCCGCCGGTGGCGAGAATCACCACGTTGGAGAGCTTGGTCTTGGTGTCGACTTCTTTTGCCTGAGCGGCGACAGGGAACAGCAGCAGGAGGGCCAGCGCCCCAGGAACGAACGTCTTCAATGCAGATTTCATTATTTTTCTCTCTGTTTTTTGATGAGTGCGGTAGCAGGTTCATCCAGAACACCCGGGCGACTCTGAACGCCTCGAGGTGCTGAGAGATAGCAGGATTTGTACCAAGCCAATGATGGAAGGGTTGATAAAATAACCTATTGATTTGAAACAACTTAAATTGAATTTTCAGGCGAATCCGACACCTCGGCGTCCGGCTTTCCGAACGTGCGAGCCGTTAGTGTTCGGTTGTCCGAAAGCCATGGTGGGATTTGCGTGGGGTGACGCGTGAAATGGTCGTCGTTCCTGTCATTTTAAATACCGGTAGGGTGAACGGCACGTTCAGGATGAAAGGTGAGTGACTGGCGTTGACAAATCTCGACAAGGTTCTCATAGTTCTGACAACGCAAACGTTTGCGAGATGTTTCTTCGGTGCAGGCGTTGCTTACAACAATCATAAGATCGGAGTACACCCATGAAGCTGCCATTTGCAGGACGTCTTCTTGCTGTCGCTGTGCTTGCCGCTGCATCCGCTGCCCTGCCTCTCACTTCTGCATTCGCTGATGACGCCGCCGCCAAGCCCAAGGTCGGCCTGGTGATGAAGTCCCTTGCCAACGAATTTTTCGTGACCATGCAAGAGGGCGCCAAGGATTACCAGAAATCCCACGCCGCCGACTTCGACATGATTACCAACGGCATCAAGAACGAAACCGACACCAGCGCGCAGATTGATATCGTCAATCAGATGATTCTGGCCAAGGTCAATGCCATCGTCATTGCTCCCGCCGACTCCAAAGCGCTGGTCACCGTGCTGAAGAAAGCCTCGGACGCCGGCATCAAGGTGGTCAATATCGATAACCGTCTGGACCCGGACGTGCTGAAAAGCAAAAAGCTCGATATCCCTTTCGTGGGCCCGGACAACCGCAAGGGCTCCAAGCTGGTGGGCGACTACCTGGCCAAGCAACTGGCTGCGGGCGACAAGGTTGGTATCATCGAAGGCGTACCGACCACCACCAACGCCCAGCAGCGCACCGCAGGCTTCAAGGATGCGATGGATGCCGCAGGCATGAAGATCGTTTCCACTCAATCGGGCAACTGGGAGATCGACCAGGGCCAGAAAGTGGCATCGGCGATGCTGAGCGAATACCCGGACCTCAAGGCACTGCTGGCCGGTAACGACAACATGGCCCTGGGCGCGGTCTCCGCCGTACGCGCGGCAGGCAAGGCCGGTAAAGTGCTGGTGGTGGGCTACGACAACATCGAAGCCATCAAGCCGATGCTGCAGGACGGTCGCGTGCTGGCGACCGCCGACCAGGCTGCCGCCCAGCAGGCCGTGTTCGGCATCCAGAATGCGCTGAAGCTGGTCAAAGGCGAGAAGGTCGATGCCACAGAGGGTGTCATCGAAACCCCGGTCGAACTCGTCCTCAAGAAGTAATCCCGGCAGTAGCCAATAGCGCCCGCTCGTCCTGAGCGGGCGCCTGGAGATTTTCCTATGTCATCTTCCGCCCCGAACGCTGTCCTCTCGGTCAGCGGTATCGGCAAGACCTATGCCCAACCGGTTCTGTCCGACATCACGCTCACCCTCAACAGTGGTGAAGTGTTGGCGCTGACCGGTGAGAACGGCGCAGGCAAAAGTACCTTGTCGAAGATCATCGGCGGGTTGGTCACGCCGACCACCGGAAACATGCAGTTCAATGGTCAAGATTATCAACCCGGCAGCCGCACCCAAGCCGAAGCGCTGGGTGTGCGAATGGTCATGCAGGAACTCAACCTGCTGCCGACGCTGACGGTTGCTGAAAACCTGTTCCTGCATAACCTTCCCAGCCACGGTGGCTGGATCAGCCGCAAACAACTGCGGAAAGCCGCGACCGAAGCCATGGCCCAGGTTGGCCTGGACGCCATCGATCCGGATACGCTGGTGGGCAGCCTTGGCATTGGCCATCAACAAATGGTCGAGATCGCCCGCAACCTGATCGGCGATTGCCACGTACTGATTCTCGACGAACCTACGGCGATGCTCACTGCCCGTGAAGTCGAGATGCTGTTCGAACAAATCACCCGCCTGCAGGCCCGAGGCGTGGCAATTATCTATATTTCGCACCGGCTGGAAGAGTTGGCCCGTGTGGCCCAGCGCATTGCGGTATTGCGCGACGGCAAGCTGGTCTGTGTAGAGCCGATGGCCAATTACAACAGCGAACAACTGGTCACCCTGATGGTGGGGCGAGAGTTGGGCGAGCATATCGACCTGGGCCCGCGCACCATCGGCGAACCGGCCCTGACGGTGAAAGGCCTGACGCGCTCGGACAAGGTCCGTGACGTGTCTTTCCAAGTGCGCGCTGGCGAAATTTACGGCATTTCCGGCCTGATTGGCGCCGGTCGTACAGAGTTGCTGCGCCTGATTTTCGGCGCCGACCTGGCCGACAGCGGCACGGTGGCGCTGGGGCCGCAGGCCACTGTGGTGAGTATTCGCTCCCCGGTCGACGCGGTCGGTCATGGTATTGCCCTGATTACCGAAGACCGTAAGGGCGAAGGCTTGCTGCTGACCCAGTCCATCAGCGCCAACATTGCCTTGGGCAACATGCCGGAAATCTCTGCTGGCGGGCTGGTTAACAGCCGCGATGAGACCGCCCTGGCCAAGCGCCAGATCGACGCCATGCGTATCCGCAGTTCCAGCCCGGCGCAGTTGGTGTCTGAGCTGTCGGGCGGTAACCAGCAGAAGGTGGTGATTGGCCGCTGGCTGGAGCGCGATTGTGCGGTGATGCTGTTTGATGAGCCCACCCGAGGCATCGACGTTGGTGCCAAGTTCGACATTTATGCCTTGCTCGGCGAGTTGACGCGCCAGGGCAAAGCGCTGGTCGTGGTCTCCAGTGATCTGCGCGAGTTGATGCTTATCTGCGACCGCATCGGCGTGTTGTCCGCTGGCCGCCTGATCCAGACCTTCGAGCGTGACAGCTGGACCCAGGACGAATTGCTCGCCGCCGCCTTTGCCGGTTATCAGAAACGTGATGCGCTGCTCAACGACGCAGCGCCTAGGAATACCCCATGAAAACAACCACTTCCCCAGGTAAAACTGGCGGCAACTTCTACGGCCTGGGTACCTACCTGGGGTTGGCAGGTGCCTTGCTGGCGATGATTGCGCTGTTCTCGGTACTCAGCGATCACTTCCTGTCCTATGACACTTTCAGCACCCTGGCCAATCAGATTCCGGACCTGATGGTATTGGCGGTGGGCATGACCTTCATCCTGATCATCGGTGGCATCGACCTGTCGGTAGGTTCGGTACTGGCGCTGGCGGCGTCGGCGGTCAGCGTGGCGATTCTGAGCTGGGGCTGGAGCGTATTGCCGGCCGCCTTGCTGGGCATGGGCTGCGCTGCATTGGCCGGCACTCTCACCGGTTCGATCACCGTGGCCTGGCGGATCCCTTCCTTTATTGTGTCCCTCGGCGTGCTGGAGATGGCCCGGGGTGTGGCCTACCAGATGACCGGCTCGCGCACCGCTTATATCGGTGACTCCTTCGCCTGGCTGTCCAACCCGATTGCGTTCGGGATCTCGCCGTCGTTCATCATTGCGTTGCTGGTGATCATCGCCGCCCAGTTGGTGCTGACCCGCACGGTGTTTGGTCGCTACCTGATCGGTATCGGAACCAACGAAGAAGCGGTGCGCCTGGCGGGCATCAACCCTAAGCCGTACAAGATCCTGGTGTTCAGCCTGATGGGCCTGCTGGCCGGTGTGGCCGCGCTGTTCCAGATCTCGCGCCTGGAAGCGGCCGATCCGAACGCCGGTTCAGGCCTGGAGCTGCAGGTAATCGCCGCTGTGGTGATTGGTGGCACGAGCCTCATGGGCGGGCGCGGTTCGGTCATCAGCACGTTCTTTGGTGTGCTGATTATTTCGGTATTGGCGGCAGGCTTGGCGCAGATTGGCGCGACAGAGCCTACGAAACGCATCATTACGGGTGCAGTGATTGTGATCGCCGTCGTCCTCGATACTTACCGCAGCCAGCGCGCCAGTCGGCGGGGCTGATCCATGGCTACGATCAAGGATGTGGCAGCGCTGGCAGGTATTTCCTATACCACGGTGTCCCATGTGGTGAACAAGACGCGCCCGGTCAGCGAGCCGGTGCGCATCAAGGTCGAGGCGGCGATCAAGCAGTTGGACTATGTGCCGAGTGCGGTAGCGCGCTCCCTCAAGGCCAAGACCACGGCGACGATCGGGCTGCTGGTGCCCAACAGTCTCAACCCGTATTTCGCGGAATTGGCCCGGGGCATTGAGGATTACTGCGAGCGCAATGGCTACTGCGTGATCCTCTGCAACTCCGACGATAACGCGGAAAAGCAGCGCAGCTATTTGCGCGTGCTGCTGGAGAAGCGCGTCGACGGCTTGATCGTGACCTCGGTGGGCGGCGATGACAGTGGCCTCGCCGCTGGCTTGAGCGCAGTGCGCACGCCGATGGTGATTGTCGACCGGGCACTGGACGGGATTGATGTCGACCTTGTGCGCATCGATCATGAAGAGGGCGCTTATCTGGCGACCCGGCACTTGCTTGAATTGGGCCATCGCGACATCGCCTGTATCGCCGGCCCCGCCCATACTCGCGTGGCTCAGATGCGTCTGGCAGGGTATCGACGTGCGCTGCGCGAAGCCGGCGTGGAAATAGCGGCTGAGCGCATTCGGGAAAGTGATTTCACCAGTACCGGCGGTTATGCCGCAGCCGTGCAATTGCTTGCGCAACAACCGCCCAGTGCGATTTTTGCCTGCAACGACATGATCGGTTTTGGCGTGCTGCGCGCCGCGGCAGAGCGCAATATCCGCGTGCCGGGCGAACTGTCGGTGATTGGTTTCGATGACATTCAAATGGGCCGCTACGTCTATCCGGCGTTGACCACGGTCGGGCAGTCGATCGTGCAACTGGGCGAGACAGCGGCCGAATTATTATTGCGACGTATAGCGACACCCCAACTGCCGATCGATCAACGCATCGTGACGCCGAGTATTGTCTTGCGTGAGTCGACGGCGTTGTTGGCGGGTGTATTCGCCCAATACCGCTGAACCGAATTGATGAGTACTGATGTATGCCAGCAAAAGTAGTGGTAGTAGGCAGCTTGAACATGGACCTGGTCACCCGGGCCAGTCGCTTGCCGCGTGCCGGTGAAACACTTATCGGCCAGACGTTCTCCACCGTTCCCGGTGGCAAGGGCGCCAATCAGGCCGTAGCCTTGGCGCGCCTGGGGGCGGATGTGGCAATGATCGGTTGCGTCGGCACCGATGCCTACGGCGGCCAATTGCGCGATGCGCTATTGGTCGAAGGTATCGATTGTCATGCCGTCAGCACCGTGGACGGCTCCAGTGGTGTCGCGCTGATCGTGGTGGATGACAGCAGCCAGAACGCGATTGTGATTGTGGCGGGCAGTAACGGCCAGTTGACGCCCGAGTCGTTGACGGCCTGCGATGCTGTGTTGCAGGCCGCCGACCTGGTCATTTGCCAGCTTGAAGTGCCGATGGACACCGTCGGGCATACGCTCAAGCGCGGCCGCGAGCTGGGCAAGACGGTGATCCTCAACCCTGCGCCGGCCAGTGGACCTTTGCCGGCCGAGTGGTACGCCTCGATCGACTACCTGATACCCAACGAAAGTGAAGCCAGTGCCTTGAGTGGCGTGGTGGTCGACTCGCTCGACAGCGCCAGGCTCGCCGCCACGGCGCTGATCGAGGCTGGCGCCGGTAAAGTCATCATCACCCTGGGTGCCCAGGGCGCACTGTTCGCGGATGGCAACAGCTTCGAACACTTGGTCGCGCCCAAAGTCAGAGCGGTGGACACCACCGCTGCCGGCGATACCTTTGTGGGCGGCTTTGCCGCAGCATTGGCTGCAGGCAAGAGCGAAGCCGAGGCCATCCGTTTTGGCCAGGTCGCGGCGGCGTTGTCGGTGACCCGCTCCGGCGCCCAACCTTCCATTCCTACGCTGCACGACGTACAAGGTTTTGTGCCCTCATGAAAAAGACCCCTCTGCTCAATATCGCCCTGTCCCGCGTGATCGCGTCACTGGGGCACGGCGACATTCTGGTCATTGGTGATGCGGGCCTGCCGGTACCGCCCGGCGTCGAACTGATCGACCTGGCGCTGACCCAGGGCATCCCGGATTTCATCAGCACCCTGCGCGTTGTGCTCAGCGAAATGCAGGTAGAAAGCCACGTGCTGGCACAGGAAATTCTGCACAAGCAGCCGCCGGCGCTGACTGAGCTCAATGCGCTTACCGAGCAGGCTGCGCTTGGTGAGCGTCGCCTGCTCAGCCATGAAGCGTTCAAGCAGCTGAGTGGAAAGGCGCGTGCCGTGGTGCGCACCGGTGAATGTCAGCCTTACTGCAATATCGCGCTGGTATCCGGCGTAACCTTCTAGAGTCCCCCTACGACAAGGAGTGTTTTATGCAACGTGGTCTTCCATCCCTGAAAAACCTGTTCCGGAGTGTTCTGCTTTTGTCCGCTTTCACAGCTGCAAGCACCCAGGCGGCGGAAAAAATCGATCTGATCATCGATACCGACCCGGGCGCAGATGACGTGGTTGCCCTGCTGTTCGCCATGGCTTCGCCGGAAGAGTTAAGCATCCGCGCGCTGACGACCGTGGCCGGCAACGTGCGTCTGGACAAAACCTCCCGCAATGCGCGCTTGGCGCGCGAGTGGGCAGGGCGCGAGGAAATCCCGGTTTACGCGGGGGCTCCGGCGCCGTTGCTGCGCAAGCCGATCTATGCCGAGAATATCCATGGCAAGGAAGGTATTTCCGGCGTCACCGTGCATGAGCCCAAACAAGGCCTGGCTGACGGCAACGCCGTGGATTACCTGGTCAAGACCCTGACAGCCGCCAAGCCCCACAGCATCACTATCGCCATGCTCGGCCCGCAGACCAACCTGGCCCTGGCGTTAACTCAAGCGCCGGAAATCACCCAAGGCATCAAGGAAGTGGTGGTGATGGGCGGTGCGCACTTCAACGGTGGCAATATCACGCCGGTCGCCGAATTCAATCTTTTCGCCGACCCGGTGGCCGCTGAGATTGTGCTTAAAAGCGGCGTGAAGCTGACCTACCTGCCGTTGGACGTAACCCACAAGGTGCTGACCAGCGAAGCGCGTCTGAAGAAAATCGCGGACCTGAACAACAACGCAAGCAAGGTCGTCAGCAATATCCTCAACGAATACGTCAAGGGGGATATGGAACACTACGGCATTCCTGGCGGCCCGGTACATGACGCCACGGTGGTCGCCTACCTGCTCAAGCCGTCGCTGTTCAGCGGGCGACAGGTCAACGTCGTCGTCGACAGCCGGGAAGGTCCGACCTTCGGCCAGACCATCGTCGATTGGTACGATGGCCTCAAGCAGGACAAGAATGCGTTCTGGGTTGAGAACGGCGACGCCCAGGGCTTCTTCGATCTGCTGACCGAACGCCTGGCGCGCTTGAAGTAAGTCACTTGCCGGTCGGCGTTCGCCGGCCGGTCCTTATTCGCGCTCTTGTATGCCCATGTGGTCGGCCGGGTATTTCTCGAATACCTGGCCGATGAATGCTTGCGCGCCCTTGGTGCCGAGCTCCTTGACCAGCAGATCGATACCAATGATCGCCAATTCCTCCGGACTTCCAGGGCTGTAAGAGCTTTGCCCTTGGGGCCATTTGGCTTTGATATCGGCTTGGAGCGTTACGGTGGTCATGGGAATCTCGCGGCTGTAGATATTGAGCAATGCGCTGACGTGCGGCTGCAGCGGGCGCAGTTAACCATTTTGCGCAGGGATTGGCACTGCTACTTAGGCATGAAGAAGGGGGTGTGCGACACTGTCTCCCTGTTTTTTGGCTGGGAAACACCGCGTGCAGATCGATTTGAATAACCCGGAGAATCTTACGCTGGCAGCTGTGCGGCAATTGATTGCCAGCGCCAATGATGATGAGCATAACCAGCTGCGGGTCAGCAAGACCGGCATTGCCTACATTTCTTCGGGCGTAGTAGGTGGCGCTGATATAGGTGGCTTGCTGTTTCGCCTGGAGACCTGGTCCAAGGGTTCCGGTTATGTGGGTAACGTGGCCGCGAGCGACGAAGTCTGGGTTGTGCAGATTTTCAACGCGCTCAAGCAAAATTGGCCAAAGCCATCGTCTGACTACATCGATATCTACTGAGCACGTTCATATCTGGTCACGATTGACTGGACGCTTGCCGGGCGTGACTCAGGCAGACTTGCGCGTGAAGCGTTAACGTCTTGAAACCAATCGGCTTAATAGCTGTCGCACGATCTCTGATCATTTTTTATCATAGGAGGCTTCATGCCTTGGAAGCTCGCATCATTCGGTACTTTGTTGGCAGCGCTCGCGTTGGCAGGTTGCAGCACCCCGAGTGCCTCTGAGCCAGGCAAAGACGCCACCGTGACCGATGCCGGTCATAGCCGCTGTGAGTCGAAGGCCGCCGAGTTTGCGATCGGCCAGAAGGGCTCGCCTCAACTGCTGGAGCAGGCGCGTACGCGTGCCGGTGCGCAGAACGCGCGCATCCTCAAGCCCAACGATATGATCACACTGGAGTATCGCTCCGACCGCTTGAACCTCAACGCCGACGATAATCTGGTGATCACGCGGGTCAATTGCGGCTGATACCCTCCGGCTTCTGCAGCGCCCATAAAAAACCCCGTCACATGGACGGGGTTTTTTTAGCTCAGCGGAGAATTACTCGCCGCGAACTTGTGCAGCTTGCATACCCTTTTGGCCTTTCTCAGCCACGAAGGAAACGGTTTGGCCTTCTTTCAGGCTTTTGAAACCGTCGCTTTCGATAGCTTTGAAGTGTACGAACAGGTCGTCACCGCCACCTTGAGGAGTGATGAAGCCGAAGCCTTTTTCATCGTTGAACCATTTAACGGTGCCGGATTGGCGATTAGACATGGTGTATCTCCAAGAAACATATATTTTCAGTAGTGCTGTGCTGCTCAGGCCAACTGGGCACACAGGGCTATCATAGTCGAAATGTTCGGCTTGGGAGCCCCCCCAAGGCATTGTTTGCTAATCAATAGCGTTGCGTTTAGTGCCTTTTTTGGCTGAGAGCCCCGTTCTACGGGGCTTTGGTTCGACATATCACCTGTTAAAAAAAGCCGTTAAAGCTGCGTAATTTGTGAGAAATAGCAGTTTTCAGGCAGTTTTTCAGGCAAAAAAGACGCCCCATCAGTCCTCGTTCTTACTTTTTCTTCACGACTTTGCAGGACGAAATAGCCGCGACCGCTTTGTTTTTAAGGTCCGCGCTGGCGTTCTGATTGGTCATCAATTCTTTGATTTCCGCAGTGCTCAATTCGGCGTTGATCTTGTCGGCGCCACATTCGCAGTGGCCTTTGGCGGTTTTGGCATCTACGTTCTGGCTGGCCGCGGTGCTGCAGTCGTTGACGAAGGCGTCACGGGCACCGGCCGGCCAGTTCGATGGCGCTGCGGCTTGTGCGCCGAGCGAAAGGAATGCCAGGGAAGCGGCAAGGGCGAGGGTCGAGGTAAAACGCATCATGGGATGCTCCTTTGGGTCGAGGACGAACGGCGATTCTCGGGGTGTTTGAGGCTTAGCGTACAGCTCAAGTTCACTTTTGCGGCTATAAAGCATGGTATTTGCTTTTACCGCAGGTCACCTCGGCGCGATGACCGTTCATCTGTGCTAGCATCCCGTGCTTGGCTTTTTTCAGGTGCGCCATTTGCCGCCTTGCCAGGCTCTTTTTTGTTCACTCCAGTCACTCTGGTTCGATTATCGGTTGGCCGAAAGGCTCCTGCCGCTGTAAGGCAGGCGTTCAGCATTGAACGGCCTGGTGTTGGATCTTGTACTGGCTCATCCCAACCCACGTGACCTTTGGTAGGGGTCACCACTAGGAGAGGAGGCGCCATGCCAACTATTACTCTACCCGACGGCAGTCAACGTTCGTTCGATCATCCGGTTTCCGTAGCCGAGGTCGCCGCATCCATCGGTGCCGGTCTGGCCAAGGCCACCGTGGCCGGCAAGGTCGACGGCAAGCTGGTCGATGCCAGTGACCTGATCACCTCCGATGCCAGCCTGCAGATCATCACGCCCAAGGATCAAGAGGGGTTGGAGATTATTCGCCACTCTTGTGCGCACCTGATTGGCCATGCGGTCAAGCAGTTGTACCCCACCGCGAAAATGGTGATTGGCCCGGTCATCGACGAAGGCTTCTATTACGACATCGCCTACGAGCGCCCCTTCACTCCGGACGACCTGGCCGCCATCGAGCAGCGCATGCATGCGTTGATCGAGAAAGATTACGACGTCATCAAGAAGGTCACGCCGCGCGCCGAAGTGATCGACGTGTTTACCTCCCGTGGCGAAGACTACAAGCTGCGCCTGGTGGAAGACATGCCGGACGAGCAGGCCATGGGCCTGTACTACCACGAAGAATACGTCGACATGTGCCGTGGCCCTCACGTGCCTAACACGCGTTTTCTGAAGTCGTTCAAGTTGACCAAGTTGTCCGGTGCCTACTGGCGCGGCGATGCGAAGAACGAGCAACTGCAACGTATCTACGGTACCGCCTGGGCCGACAAGAAGCAGTTGGCTGCCTATATCCAGCGTATCGAAGAGGCCGAGAAGCGCGACCATCGCAAGATCGGCAAGCGTCTGAACCTGTTCCATCTTCAGGAAGAAGCGCCGGGCATGGTGTTCTGGCACCCGAACGGCTGGACTCTGTACCAGGTGCTCGAGCAGTACATGCGCAAGGTTCAGCGTGAAAACGGTTACCTGGAGATCAAGACCCCGCAGGTCGTTGATCGCAGCCTGTGGGAGAAATCCGGGCACTGGGCTAACTACGCCGACAATATGTTCACCACCCAGTCGGAAAACCGCGACTACGCCATCAAGCCGATGAACTGCCCTTGCCACGTGCAGGTGTTCAATCAGGGCCTGAAGAGCTACCGCGAGTTGCCGATGCGCCTGGCCGAATTCGGTGCCTGCCACCGTAACGAGCCGTCGGGTGCGCTGCACGGCATCATGCGCGTACGCGGTTTTACCCAGGACGACGCCCACATCTTCTGCACCGAAGAGCAGATGCAGGCTGAATCTGCCGCGTTCATCAAGTTGACCATGGACGTTTACCGCGATTTCGGTTTTACCGAGGTCGAGATGAAACTGTCCACTCGTCCGGAAAAGCGCGTCGGCTCCGACGAGCTCTGGGATCGCGCCGAAGCTGCACTGGCCGCGGCGCTGGACAGCGCGGGCCTTGCGTACGATCTGCAGCCTGGAGAGGGCGCGTTTTACGGTCCTAAGATCGAGTTCTCGCTGAAAGATTGCCTTGGCCGCGTCTGGCAGTGTGGTACCCTGCAACTCGATTTTAACCTGCCGATCCGTCTGGGAGCCGAATACGTCTCCGAAGACAACAGCCGTAAACACCCGGTTATGCTGCACCGGGCGATCCTCGGCTCATTCGAACGGTTCGTCGGGATCCTGATCGAGCACTACGAGGGTGCATTCCCCGCGTGGCTTGCTCCGACCCAGGCAGTGATCATGAATATCACTGATAAACAGGCAGATTTTGCCGCTGAAGTTGAAAAAACACTCAACGAAAGCGGATTTCGTGCCAAGTCCGACTTGAGAAATGAAAAGATCGGCTTTAAAATCCGTGAGCATACTTTGCTCAAGGTTCCCTATCTTTTGGTTATCGGAGATAGAGAAGTCGAGATGCAGACTGTCGCTGTGCGTACTCGTGAAGGTGCTGACCTGGGCTCGATGCCCGTCGCCCAGTTCGCTGAGTTCCTCGCGCAAGCGGTTTCCCGGCGTGGTCGCCCAGATTCGGAGTAATTACTATTAAGCGTGAAATGAGACAAGATAAACGAGCTGCACCGAAAGCCCCGATCAACGAGAATATCTCGGCACGCGAGGTTCGGTTAATTGGGGCTGAGGGTGAGCAGCTTGGGATTGTGTCAATTGAAGACGCGCTTCTTAAGGCTGAAGAAGCCAAGCTCGATTTGGTGGAAATTTCCGCCGATGCTGTACCACCTGTCTGCAAGCTGATGGACTACGGCAAATCGATCTTCGAAAAGAAGAAGCAGATTGCCGCAGCCAAGAAAAACCAGAAGCAGATTCAGGTTAAAGAAATCAAGTTTCGTCCAGGGACGGAGGAAGGGGATTACCAGGTAAAACTGCGCAACCTGGTACGTTTCCTGAGTGATGGGGACAGGGCCAAGGTATCTTTGCGATTCCGCGGCCGTGAGATGGCCCACCAGGAGCTGGGTATGGAACTCCTCAAGCGGGTTGAAGCTGACCTGCTCGAGTACGGTTCGGTCGAACAGCATCCTAAGATGGAAGGACGCCAGCTGATCATGGTCATCGCCCCGAAAAAGAAGAAGTAATCAACAGGGCACGGCAGGCCTTCTGATTATGTTTATCAACTGAATGCGGAGTACCGAACATGCCAAAGATGAAAACTAAAAGTGGTGCTGCTAAGCGGTTTCTGAAAACTGCTAACGGCATCAAGCATAAGCACGCTTTCAAGAGCCACATCCTGACCAAAATGTCGACCAAGCGTAAGCGTCAACTGCGCGGTAGCAGCTTGCTGCATCCGTCTGACGTAGCAAAAGTCGAGCGCATGCTGCGCCTTCGTTAATTTTGGTTCAAGAATAGAGGAAGTAACTCATGGCTCGTGTTAAGCGTGGCGTCATGGCCCGTAAGCGTCACAAAAAAATTCTGAAACTTGCTAAAGGCTACTACGGCGCGCGTTCACGCGTATTCCGTGTTGCCAAGCAAGCGGTAATCAAGGCAGGCCAATACGCCTACCGTGACCGTCGTCAGAAAAAACGTCAGTTCCGCGCTCTGTGGATCGCTCGTATCAACGCTGGTGCACGTGTTAACGGTCTGTCCTACAGCCGTTTCATCGCTGGCCTGAAAAAAGCGTCCATCGAAATCGACCGTAAGGTTCTGGCTGAACTGGCCGTGAACGAAAAAGCGGTGTTTGCTGCGATTGTCGAGAAAGCTAAAGCCTCCTTGGCTTAAGTACCCCCGACAGTCACCCTGGGTTACGCCTGTAGCCCAAGGTGGTAAACGTCATAAATAGGGGAAGAGCCTTCAAGCTCTTCCCCTATTTTGCATCTGGAGTCTGTACATGGAAAACCTGGACGCGCTCGTTGCCCAAGCCCTTGAGGCCGTGCAAAGCGCTGAAGATGTAAATGCCCTGGAGCAAATCCGGGTTCACTACCTTGGTAAGAAAGGTGAATTGACTCAGGTGATGAAGACCCTGGGGAATTTACCGGCTGAAGAGCGTCCGCAAGTCGGTGCGCTGATCAACGTTGCCAAGGAACGTGTCACAGAGGTGCTCAATGCGCGCAAGGCGTCGCTCGAGGAGGCCGATCTAGCGGCCAAGCTCGCCGCCGAGTCCATTGACGTGACCTTGCCTGGTCGTGGCCAGGCCTCGGGCGGCCTGCATCCGATCACCCGGACTCTGGAACGTATAGAGCAGTTCTTCACCCACATCGGCTACGGCATTGCCGAAGGCCCTGAGGTCGAAGACGACTATCACAACTTCGAGGCGCTCAACATCCCAGGTCATCACCCGGCCCGGTCGATGCACGACACCTTCTATTTCAACGCGAACATGCTGTTGCGCACCCATACCTCGCCGGTACAGGTCCGCACCATGGAAGCGAACAAGCCGCCGATCCGCATCGTCTGCCCAGGCCGTGTTTACCGTAGCGACTCCGATATCACCCACTCGCCGATGTTCCATCAGGTCGAAGGCCTGCTGGTTGATCGCGATATCAATTTCGCCGACCTCAAAGGCACCATCGAAGAATTTCTGCGGGTGTTCTTCGAGAAAGAGCTGGCGGTGCGTTTCCGTCCATCCTTCTTCCCGTTCACCGAGCCGTCCGCTGAAGTCGACATGGAATGCGTGATGTGCAGCGGTAAAGGCTGTCGCGTCTGCAAGCAGACCGGCTGGCTGGAGGTGATGGGTTGCGGCATGGTCCACCCTAACGTGCTGCGCATGTCCGGGATCGACCCGGAAGAGTTTTCGGGCTTTGCCTTCGGCATGGGCGTTGAGCGTCTGGCCATGCTGCGTTACGGCGTGAACGACTTGCGTCTGTTCTTCGACAACGACTTGCGGTTCCTCGCGCAATTTCGCTAGTCGTAACGAATCTTTAGGAGAGCAGGATGAAATTCAGTGAACAATGGCTGCGTGGCTGGGTAAGCCCGCAGGTAGATCGCGACGAGCTGGTTGCTCGTCTGTCGATGGCCGGTCTTGAGGTCGATAGCGTTACCCCGGCCGCCGGTGTATTCAGTGGCGTGGTGGTAGGCGAGGTGTTGAGCACCGAGCAGCACCCGGATGCCGACAAATTGCGTGTGTGCCAGGTCAGCAACGGCGCGGAAACTTTCCAGGTCGTGTGCGGAGCGCCCAACGTGCGCCCGGGCCTGAAGATCCCGTTCGCCATGATCGGTGCAGAGCTGCCGGGCGACTTCAAGATCAAGAAGGCCAAGCTGCGCGGCGTTGAATCCAACGGCATGCTGTGCTCCCAGGCTGAGCTGCAGGTTGGCGAGGGCAACGACGGCTTGATGGAGCTGCCGGCCGACGCGCCAGTGGGTCAGGACATTCGTGTTTACCTGGAACTGGAAGACGCCAGCATCGAGGTCGACCTGACCCCTAACCGTGGCGACTGCCTGTCCCTGGCCGGTCTGGCCCGTGAAGTGGGCGCGCTGTATAACGTGCCCGTCACCCGCCCAGTGGTTGCCAGCGTGCCTGCCGTGCACGATGAAGTGCGCTCGGTTGAAGTATTGGCGCCAAACGCCTGCCCACGTTACCTGGGTCGCGTAATCCGTAACGTCGACCTGTCCAAGCCAACCCCGCTGTGGATGGTTGAGCGCTTGCGCCGGGCCGACTTGCGCAGCATCGATGCGGCCGTGGATATAACCAACTATGTGATGTTGGAACTGGGCCAACCGCTGCATGCGTTTGATCTGGCCGAAATCAACGGCGGCATCCGCGTGCGAATGGCCGAAGAAGGCGAGAAGCTGGTACTGCTCGATGGTCAGGAAGTCAGCCTGCGCGCCGACACGTTGGTCATTGCCGACCACGCCCGTGCCTTGGCGATCGCCGGCGTGATGGGTGGCGAGCACAGCGGCGTATCTGCGACCACTCGCGACGTATTCCTTGAAAGCGCGTTCTTCGACCAGATTGCCATCGCTGGCAAGGCCCGTTCCTACGGCCTGCATACCGATGCGTCGCACCGCTATGAGCGTGGCGTGGACTGGAAGCTGGCCCGTGAAGCCATGGAGCGCGCCACTGGCC
Organism: Pseudomonas sp.; assembly: GCF_030147005.1. Taxonomy (GTDB): domain Bacteria; phylum Pseudomonadota; class Gammaproteobacteria; order Pseudomonadales; family Pseudomonadaceae; genus Aquipseudomonas. Next base: position 27,304 of record NZ_JASLAW010000032.1, on the reverse strand, counting down.
TGCTGCTGGAAATTACCGGTGGCGAAGCTGGCCCGATTACCGAGACTGTCAGCGAACAGTACCTGCCTTCCATTGCGCCAATCACTTTGCGTGCCAAAAGCGTTGAGCAAATGCTCGGCCTGGTGATCGAGCCTGCCGAGATCGAGCAACTGCTCTCGGCCCTCGGCCTAGTCATCTCCGCGGGTGGGGAAGGGCAGTGGCACGTTGAAGTGCCAAGCCATCGCTTCGATATCAGCCTGGAAGTCGACTTGATCGAAGAACTGGCTCGCTTGTACGGCTACAACCGTTTGCCTGTTCGTTACCCGCAAGCGCGTCTGGCGCCGCAACCCAAGGCCGAAGCGCGTGCGCACTTGCCAGAATTGCGTCGTCTGCTGGTTGCGCGTGGTTATCAGGAAGCAGTGACTTACAGCTTCATCGATCCAAAGCAGTTCGAGCTGTTCAACCCGGGTGTTGAGCCTCTGCTGCTGTCCAACCCTATCTCAAACGACATGGCGGCCATGCGTTCGTCGCTGTGGCCAGGCCTGGTCAAGGCGCTGTCCCACAACCTGAACCGTCAGCAAGATCGCGTGCGCATGTTCGAAAGCGGCCTGCGTTTTGTTGGTCAGCTTGATGGTTTGAAGCAAGAGTCAATGCTGGCCGGTGTGGTCTGCGGTAGCCGCCTACCGGAAGGCTGGGCGCAAGGCCGCGATGCCGTGGACTTCTTTGACGTCAAGGCTGACGTGGAAGCGGTGCTGGGCTTTGCCGGTGCGCTGGATGCCTTCACTTTCCTGCCGGGTAAACACCCTGCGCTGCATCCAGGCCAGACGGCACGTATCGAGCGCGAAGGCCGTTTGGTAGGTTTTGTCGGCGCGATTCATCCGGAGCTGTCCAAAACCCTGGGCCTGGACCGTCCAGTCTTCGTTTTTGAGCTGGTCCTGGCTGAGGTTGCATCGGGTAAGATGCCTAAATTCAGTGAGTTGTCGCGCTTCCCTGAAGTGCGTCGTGACCTGGCCCTGATCGCCGATCGTGAAGTCGCCGCCACTGCTGTTCTGGAGGTAATCCGTGAAAATGCAGGGGAATGGCTGACGGACCTCAGGCTATTTGACGTCTATCAGGGTAAAGGCATTGATCCGCATAGAAAAAGCCTTGCGGTTGGCTTGACCTGGCAGCATCCATCGCGCACTCTTAATGACGATGAGGTGAATACCACGACACAAAATATCCTCACCTCGCTCGAACAAAGGTTGAACGCCACGTTAAGGAAGTGACGTATGGGGGCTTTGACGAAAGCTGAGATGGCGGAACGTCTGTACGAAGAGTTGGGTCTGAACAAGCGTGAGGCCAAGGAATTGGTCGAGCTGTTTTTTGAGGAGATCAGGCACGCTCTGGAAGACAACGAACAGGTCAAATTGTCCGGTTTCGGCAATTTTGACCTGCGGGACAAACGCCAGCGGCCTGGCCGCAATCCAAAAACGGGAGAAGAAATCCCGATCACGGCTCGCCGTGTGGTCACCTTTCGTCCAGGGCAGAAGTTGAAGGCCCGAGTTGAGGCTTATGCTGGAACCAAGTCATAACGACGAGCTACCCGTCATCCCAGGCAAACGCTACTTCACCATTGGTGAAGTCAGCGAGCTGTGTGCGGTAAAACCGCATGTGCTGCGCTATTGGGAGCAGGAGTTTCCTCAGCTCAACCCCGTCAAACGCACCGGGAACCGTCGGTATTATCAGCGCCAGGATGTGCTGATGATCCGACAGATCCGCGCGTTGTTGTACGATCAGGGGTTCACCATCAGCGGCGCGCGCCAGCGCATGTCCGGTGATGAAGCCAAAGACGACACCACCCAATACAAGCAATTGATCCGCCAGATGATCTCCGAACTCGAAGATGTGCTGGTGGTGTTGAAGAAATGATTCGGGCCTTTAAAAATACTTCCACATTTCAAAAGCTTGCGGTATATTCCGGTTCGCTTCGTTAAGAAGCAAACCCAGTAACACGCCTAGTCGGGGCGTAGCGCAGTCCGGTAGCGCACTAGCATGGGGTGCTAGGGGTCGAGTGTTCGAATCACTCCGTCCCGACCATATTATTCAATGACTTAGGCCAATGTTCACAGCATTGGCCTTTTTCATGTGCGTGACATTTGCGTGACTTGTTTTTTTAAGCCTGCTTCCTCTTCAATCGTCAGGACCGGTCTGCGAGAATCGGTTGCTGATACCGTGTTTGCAGCTTCAATCAGGTGCCCTCTTTAATAGCGTTGTTCGCGTCGATTGCGTCCTGCTTTGTGTATCCGATGTGGGTCATAAATACCTCAGCAAATCAGTTGTGCCAGTGCAGCAGGCACCAGGAGTAGCCGGGGAGTTGGGTTAATCGGCATCGATGAAGTAGTTGCGGCGGTCGTCATCGTCGCGGCGCTGTAAGGACTCACCATCCTTGCGATGCTGCTCAGCCTCATGCCCAGCACTTTCCACCGGCTCCAGCTTGTTGCAGCGTCGGCGCGGCTGTTCCGTGCCAGTGGATGTAGAGGTGATCGCACTTAATTCCCCCTGACGACTTGAGTGCGGCGTCGGTTTCGTATTTCAGCACGCAGGAAATGCCACCCGCCTCAGCGCTCCATCTACGCAAAAACCCCTTCAGCACATCCGCCCGCTCATCCGCTGCGGTCAGGCGCTTTTTCCGCTCCTTCGCCGCCCTCGATCACTGCCGGAGTGCACTGATCCTCAGCAGAAACGCCAAGGGTCAAGCCAAGCTCGCATCGCGCTGTGGAATCGCGGCTCTGCATGCGCGTCTTTTTAGTCGGGCAGCCGTTGCAGGGCGCCACGCTCGCGGATCGCTTGAGCGTGTTTGCTGCGCCAGTGCAGAACGGCGTCCAGTTCTTCAACCGTTTGACTTACCTTGCTCATACTCAAAACCTCAATTGTCTGTGCCGGTGCAGTAATCCGTGAGTCTTTTTCACTGCCCATTAATTAAACGGGAAAGTACCTGAGCAACTAGTAAGCATGGCCAATTGCAATTAATGGCAATTGGCCCAGTGCTCTAAATCAGTGCATTCAGCAACGTTTTGTATTTTATTCTCCATGCTCAGGAACTAGAGCTATAACTTCCAGTCGATACCCCCGGCTAACTCCTGCCAGGGCCATGGCGAACTAATGGCATTGCTCGGTAGTTCCAAATAGCCATACTTTTCGCCCTATTAGATATCACTCGATTATGTCGTCAGCCCCCATCGATGCCTGCCAGATGCCTGTCCCGCACACCGAGCAGGTGTGCGCATGGTTGATGGCGCATGCAGGGTTGAAGGCCGCCGACCTGGAGCGCGCCAGACGTTTATCCGCTGAGGGTACTGACCTTTTGGGTGTGCTCACGCGCCTGGGGCTGATCAGCGAACTCGAACTGGCGCGGGCCTGGGCAGCCTTGCTCGACGCGCCCCTGTTGCATGCCGATTCCGCGCCGGCGTTGCTCGACCCTTTGCCCGCGCTGACCGAGCGCTTTATGCGCCACTACCAAATGGTGCCCACCGGCTGGGCCGATGGCGGGTTGCGCGTACTCGCGGCCAACCCGGCTCAGCTGTATCCGTTCAAGGCCCTGGCCTATGCCTGCCAGGTGCCGATCTGGCTGGCCATAGGCCCGCGCACTGAAGTCGACAGCCTGATTGAGCGCTACTACGGCCAGGGTCGATCCGCCATGGGCACGCTGGTGGAAAATCTGGGTGAGCAGGGCGGCGCCTTGGAAGATATCGAGCACCTCAAGGACATGGCGTCCGAAGCGCCGGTGATTCGCTTGGTCAATCTGATCCTGCAGCGTGCCGTGGAACAGCGCGCCTCGGATATCCATATCGAACCCTTCGAGCACCAGTTCAAGGTGCGCTATCGCATCGACGGTGTGCTGCATGATGCCGAGGCGCCCCCGGCCAGCTCTTCGGCGGCGGTGATTTCACGGGTGAAGATCATGGCGCGCCTGGACATTGCCGAGCGTCGCTTGCCTCAGGATGGCCGCATCATGTTGCGCATCCAGGGCAAGGAATTGGATTTGCGCGTGTCCACCGTGCCCACCAGTTTCGGCGAGTCGGTGGTGATGCGTTTGCTCGACCGTCAGACCGTGCAATTCGATTTCCCCAGCCTGGGCTTCGATGGTCAGCGCCTGGCTGCCTTTCTCGACTTGCTGGAACGGCCCCACGGTATTCTGCTGGTGACCGGGCCGACCGGTTCGGGCAAAACCACCACGCTCTACACCGCGTTGACGCGCCTTAACACCGCCGAACGCAAGATCATCAGCGTGGAAGATCCGGTCGAATACCAGCTTGAAGGCATCAACCAGATCCAGGTAAAACCTGCCATCGGCCTGGATTTTGCCGGCGTGCTGCGCTCCATCGTGCGCCAGGACCCGGACGTGATCATGATCGGCGAAATCCGTGACCTGGAAACCTGCCGCATCGCCATCCAGGCCTCGCTCACCGGCCATCTCGTGCTGTCCACCCTGCACACCAACAGCGCTGCCGCCAGCATCACGCGGCTGCTGGACATGGGCGTGGAAAGCTACCTGATCGCCTCCACCGTCAGCGGCATTCTTGCCCAGCGCCTGGTACGCCGCCTGGACCCGGCCACGCGCGTGGCGTTCGAAGCGCCGCAGGCGTTGATCGCTGAACATGGCCTGGACCGTCTGACCGAGCAGCGTCCGATCCTGCTCTACCACGGCGATTACCATGGCCGCAGCGCCCTCACCGAATTGCTGGTGATGAACGATGAGGTGCGCGGCCTGTTGATGGGCCGCGCCGACGCCGCCACCCTTGAGCAGGCCGCTCGCCGCGCGGGCCTGCGCACCTTGTATGAAGAGGGCTTGCGCCAGGCGCTGGCGGGCATCACCACCTTGGAAGAAGTGCTGCGCGTGACCCGTGGGGAACACGCGTGACGCTGTTCAGGTTTCGCGCGCTCGACAGCCAAGGCGTCGCCCAAAACGGCACGCTGCAAGCCAAGGATCAAGCCGCTGCCGTCGCCGCGTTGCACAAGCGCGGCCTGCTGCTGTTGCGGATCGAAACCGCAGGCAGGCCGCTATTGAAGCGCGCGCGCGGGGCGTTGAAAGGCGCGGGCCTGGTGAGCTTCACTCAACAGCTGGCGACCTTGCTCGGTGCCGGCCAACCCCTGGAACGCTGCCTCGGCCTTTTGCTCAGACAGCCCGGCCCGCCTCAGGTACGCGGCTTGATCGAACGCATCCGCGACGAGGTCAAGGCCGGCAATCCGTTATCGGCCGCGCTGGAACAGGAGGGCGGCACCTTCTCGCCGCTGTACCTGAGCATGGTGCGCGCCGGTGAGGCCGGCGGTGCGCTGGAACGTACCCTGCGCCAGCTCAGCGACTACCTGGAGCGCAGCCAGCGGCTGCGTGGCGAGGTGATCAACGCGCTGATCTACCCGGCGTTCCTGGTGGTGGGCGTGTTGGGTTCGCTGGCGTTGTTGCTGGCGTACGTGGTGCCGCAATTCGTGCCGATTTTCCAGGACCTGGGCGTGCCGATCCCGCTCATCACCGAAGTGATCCTGGGGCTTGGCGAGTTTCTCGGCGCCTATGGGCTGCTGGTGCTGGCCGGATTGTTTGCCCTCCTGTGGACGTTGGTCATGGGCCTGCGCAACCCACGCCGCCGCGAGCGCTGCGACCGCCGTGTGCTGGGCTTGCGTGTACTCGGGCCGCTGCTGCAACGGGTCGAAGCGGCGCGGCTCACGCGCACCCTGGGCACCTTGCTCAGCAACGGCGTGGCGCTGCTGCCGGCGCTGGTGATCGCCCGGCAAGTCTGCGGCAACCGTGCGCTGCAGGCGCAGGTGGCGATGGCTGCAGAGTCGGTGAAGGCGGGCGGCACCCTGGGCCAGGCGTTTGGCGACCAACCCTTGCTGCCCGAACTGGCGCTGCAAATGATCGAAGTCGGTGAACAGGCCGGTGAACTGGACAGCATGCTGCTCAAAGTCGCCGATATTTTCGATGTCGAGGCCAAGCGTGGCATCGACCGCTTGCTCGCCGCGCTGGTGCCCACCCTGACTGTGGTCATGGCGGTGCTGGTGGCGGTGATCATGCTTGCGATCATGCTGCCGCTGATGAGCCTCACCAGCCATATATGAATATTCAAGGAGCTATAACGATGAATGCCCGACGCCGCCAACGCGGTTTTACCCTGCTGGAAATGCTCGCCGTGATCGTGCTGCTGGGCATTGTCGCGACCATTGTGGTTCGCCAGGTCGGCGGCAATGTGGACAAAGGCAAGTACGGCGCGGGCAAGGCGCAACTCGCCAGCTTGAGCATGAAGGTCGACAGCTACGCGCTGGATGTCGGCTCGCCCCCCACCAGCCTCCGACAGCTGGTGGACAAGCCCGCGACGGCCTCCAGTTGGGCCGGACCGTACGCCAAACCGTCGGAACTGAAAGACCCGTTCGGCCATGCGTTCGGCTATCGCTTTCCCGGTGAGCACGGCGCCTTTGACCTAATCTTCTACGGCCAGGACGGCCAGCCCGGCGGCGAGGGCTACAGTGCCGACCTGGGCAATTGGGAATAGCCCGCCCATGGCCCAGCGCGGATTTACCCTGCTGGAAATGCTGGTGGTGATCCTGCTGATCAGCCTCGCTGCCGGCTTGCTGAGTGTCGGGCTGCGCCAGGGCCTGCAAGCGGCCAAGGAGCGGCGTGTGGTCGGGCAAATGGTCGAGGCGCTGCGCACCACGCGGGCCAGCGCGATCATCAGCGGCCAGGCGTCGCGTACTGAATTTGATCTGCACAACCGAGCGTTCAGCGCCCCTGGCCGGGCGCCGATGCATTGGCCGCAAGACCTGCAACTGAATGTGCATACCGCCGAGCAGGCCGGCTCGGCGGTTGAGTTCTACCCTGATGGCAGTTCCACGGGCGGCAATCTGTTGTTGACCAGCGGCACCCGGCGCTGGCGTATCGATATCGGCTGGCTGACCGGCAGCGTGCAGTCCAAGGCGCTGCCATGAAGCGCCAGGGCGGTTTCACCCTGCTCGAAATGCTTGCCGCCCTGACGCTGCTGGCGGTGTGCAGCACGGTGTTGCTGGTCGCCTTCGGCCAGAGCGCACGGTCCCTGGCGCAGGTGGCGCGCAGTGACCGGCTCGCCCATGCGGCGCTCACGGTGCTCGATCAGGAAACCGCCGGCCGCCTCGACAGCGGAGTCAGCCAGGGCGAACTGGATGGTATCCACTGGCAACTGACGCTCAGTCGCCAACAGCCGCACCTGTATCGCATCGACCTGACTGTCAGCGAAGGTGTGCACCAGGCGCATTTCAGCACCTTGAAGGCGCGCCTGTGAAGCGCCGTGAGCAGGGCTTCACCTTGCTGGAAATTCTCGTGGTGCTCAGCTTGCTGGCGGTGTTGCTGGTGCTGGTCGGTGGCGCGTTGCTGGGCGCCAATCGTGCGGTGTCCAAGGCCCAGCGTTACACCGTCAGCCTCGACGAAATGCGTGCCGCCCAGCAGTTCTTGCGCACCGCCATCAGCGAGGCGCTGCCCCTGGATGTGACCGAGGACGACAGCCAGGCCGAGGGTTTCTTCAGCGGTACGGCCGAGCGCCTGCAGTTTGTGTCGACCTTGCCGGGTGTCCTCGGCGGCGGCATCCAGCGCTTTACCCTGCAGCAGGTCGATCAGACCTTGCAGGTGGCGTTCTCGCAGTTGGAATCCCACATCAACGTTGCCCGTGCTGAGCCGCAGGTATTGCTCAACCACGTTGAGCACGTGCAGTTCAGCTACAGGGGCCTGTCGCCCCTGGGCCAGCCGACCGGCTGGATCACTGAGTGGCCCTGGCCCAAGCGCTTGCCTTATGCGGTGCGCATCGTTGCCGACATCAACGGGCCGGTGCCGTGGGTCACCCAAGTGATTGCGCTGCGCCTGAACCTGTCCAGCGCAAGCCTGGAAGAATGAAGCGCCAGCGCGGTGCGGCGTTGCTGCTGGTGCTGTGGGTGCTGGCATTGCTCAGCGTGTTGCTCGGCGGCCTGGCCGGTTGGGTGCAGTTGCAGAGCCGCCAGGCACTATGGCTTGGGCAGCACACCCGCACGCAATTGGCTGCTCAAGCCGGTATCGCTTTGGTCATGGCGCAACAGCACTGGGTGGCCGACGGGCGCGCTATCGCGCTGACTTTTGACGATGCCCGCTTGCAGGTCAGCCTGCGCAGCGAGCGCGGCAAGCTGTACCTCGTCAATGCCGCGGCGGATGACCTCACGCGTTTGGCCCTGGCCTGCGGCGCCACGCCGGTTCAGGCACAGCAGTGGGTCAGGGCGCTCGAGGCCCGGCGTCACCAGGGCCTGGCACCGTTTCGGGTGCTCGAAGAAGTGCGTCAGCTACCTGGCATGACCCAGGCGCTCTACAGCCAACTGCTGCCCGAAATCACCCTGTGGAGCGACCTGGATCGGCCCGATCCGGCGTTCGCCAGCCCCTTGATGCGCAAGGCGCTGAACCTGCCGAACCAGAACGCCGAGGGCGCCGACCCCGGCCAAGTATTGGAAATCGACAGCCGCGCCGAGCGCCCCGGCGGTTATCAGGCGCGACTGCGTATCACCGTTTCACTGAGCCCAGCGGAGGACAGCGCACAGCCCTATCGGGTGGTGCGGTGGCAAGAATGAATCGACTCGAACCTATCGCCCGGTATTGGCGCGCCAGCCTGCTGCAACAGGCTTGGCGCCTGTGGCTCGCGGAGCTGCGCGGCTGTGTGCCGAGCTGGCTGGCGCTCCATGAACCGCCGGAGCGTATCCATCACTGGCCGCTGACCGCGCCGGTCGAAGCGGGCAATGCGCGCCAAGTGCTGATGCTCGGCCCTGACGACGTGCTGCAGCAAACCGTGCAATTGCCCCTGGCCGCCGCACGCAACCTGGACAACGTAGTGGGTTATGAGCTGGACCGCTACACGCCATTCGACGCCGAGCAGTTGTACTTCGTCGCTCGTCAGGAACGTCGTACGCCCACTCACCTTGAAGTGATGCTGGTAGCGATCCTGCGCGAACGCCTGGACCAGATCCTCGCCGACTGCGCCACCCTCGGCCTGCGGCCCCATCGCGTGGATGTGGCTGACTTGGGCATCGATCTGTTGCCCGCAAGCCTGCGCCCACGCCAACGTCCGCCGGGCATGGGATTGCAGCGCAGCCTGCCGTGGCTGTGCGGCGCGTTGCTGATCGCGGCGATGCTGCTGTGGCTCAACGACCGCCAGCGCGTACTCGATGCCATGCAGCACAGCGTCGAGCAACAAAAAGCCCAGGTAGCCCAGGTGCATGCCCTGCGCCAGCAACTGCTCAATACCCAGGGTGCGGCGCAGTACCTCGCGCGGCGCAAACTGGCGCAACCGCCGTTGGCCGGGCTGCTGAATGATTTGACCCGCTGCCTGCCTGCCGACACTTGGCTTGATCAGTTGGACGTCAAGGGCAGCGAGATTTCCATCGCTGGCCAAAGCGCCAAGGCCAGCGGCCTGATCACCCGGATCAAAAGCTGCCACCGTTTGGAAAACGCCCAGTTCGAAGGGGTGATTCAACCCGACGCGCGCACCGGCAAGGATCAGTTTGCCTTGCGTGCCCACTTGCGCCAGGAGGCTGCCGATGCGCCGACCCCTCACACCCCGTGAACGTCGCGGGGCGGCCTTGCTGATTCTGGCCGTTGTGCTTGGCGCGGCCTATTGGCTGTTGATCGACAGCTGGTTCGCCGGGCCGCTGCGCAGCATGGGCGCACATGCCGAACAGTTGCGCGAACAGCAGCAGCGTTATGTCGGCGTGTTGCGCCAGGGCGATGCGCTGCGCCAGCAGCTTGAGCTGGCGCGGCAGGACCCGGCCAGCAGCGCCAGCCTGTTGCCGGGGGATGACCCCGACGTGGTCGCCGCCGACCTGATGCAGCGCCTCGCCGACCTCGTCGCCAGCCAGGCCAGCCGCGGCGGCGGTTGCAGCCTGACCCAGCGCAAGCCGATCACCGCCGAGCAGGACGACGGCGAGCCGTATCGTCAGGTCAAGGTCAGTCTGACCCTCAAGTGCGCCATCGAACCCTTGACCGCGATTCTGCATGCGCTGGAGTATCAGCCGCCGTTTCTGTTCGTCGACGAACTGCGCATCCGTCGCAGTCGCGAGGCGCCCGTGCGGGGCGGGGCGGGCCAGTTGGTGGTGAACCTGCTGGTGCGCGGCTACCTGCAACCGGCGGTGGCACCATGAACAGCACGTTGCGCCCCTTGGAGTGGGGCTTGCTCGGCCTCGCCGCGTTATTGGGGCTGTTGATGGCCCTGATCCTCAGCAATATTGGCGATGAACCGCAATGGTTGCCCGAGGCACCGGTGCCGGCGCAGCCCGTCGTCAACCTGCAGGCGCCACCCACGGCTGCCTTGGCCGACCTCGCCGGCACCTGGCAGGCGCCGCTGTTCAGCCCGGATCGCAGCCCTGATCGCGTGGCGGGCAAAGCGCGGGTCACCAGCCTGTCCAGCCTGGCCCTCAGCGGCATCATGATTACAGGCAACCTGCAAATGGCGATGCTTAAACAAGCCGACGGCCCACCGCTGACCGTCCGCTTGGGCCAGACCCTGCCCAACGGTTGGCGCCTGGAACACCTTACCCCGCAAACCGCCCGTTTCGCCCTGGACGGACGCACCCAAACCCTGAGCCTGTACGGTAAGCGGTTGCCCTCGATTTCTTCTTCTCGCGAGCCCCTCCCTTGATTGATATGCGCACCCCGTTGTTTTGCCTGGCCACCACCGTCGCCCTCGGCGGCTGTGGCGCGCTGCCCGACCGCCTCGACCCGGATAAAGAGCTGCTCCACGAAGCCCTGCAAGGCACCGGTTCGCAACGCCCGCCCAGCGAGGCGCCAGCGTTGCAAAGCCCGCAGCCCGAGGCGACGTCACCCCAGCAGCGCCAGGTGATTCGCGGCAATCAACAGTTCGTACGCCCGCCTGCATCGACGCCCGCTGCGAAGCGAGAGGAGGGCGGCGACATTGTGTTCAACTTCCAGGACCAACCCATCGAAGCGGTGATCAACAGCGTGATGGGCGACCTGCTGCACGAAAACTACAGCATCGCCCAGGGCGTAAAGGGCAATGTCAGCTTCTCGACCTCCAGGCCGGTGGATAAGCGCCAGGCGTTGTCGATCCTCGAAACCCTGTTGTCCTGGACCGATAACGCCATGATCAAGCAGGGTGAGCGCTATGTGATCCTGCCGGCCAACCAGGCGGTGGCCGGCAAGCTGGTGCCGCAGATGCGCGTGGCGCAGCCCGCCAGCGGCCTCTCGGCCCGCCTGTTTTCGCTGCGCTATATCTCTGCCACCGAGATGCAGAAACTGCTCAAGCCTTTCGCCCGGGAGAACGCCTTCCTGCTGGTGGACCCGGCGCGCAATGTGCTGAGCCTGGCCGGCACTCCGGAAGAACTGGCCAACTACCAGGACACCATCGACACCTTCGATGTGGACTGGCTCAAGGGCATGTCGGTAGGCGTGTTCGGCCTGCAACGCGCTTCGGTGGCCGAGCTGATGCCCGAGCTGCAAGCCATGTTCGGCGCCGACAGCGGCACACCCCTGGCGGGCATGCTGCGGTTTCTGCCGGTCGAGCGCACTAACTCAGTGGTGGCGATTTCTTCCCAGCCGCAGTACCTCAGTGAAGTGGGTGACTGGATTCGCACCATCGACGAAGGCGGCGGCAATGAGCCGCAGATGTATGTATACGATGTGCGCAACATGAAGGCGGCGGACCTGGCCAAATACCTGCGGCAGATCTACGGCAATGGCACCATCAAGGACGACACCCCGGCAAAGGTCGCGCCGGGGTTGCGCACCACCACGCTGTCCTCGTCCACCAGCGCCGGTTTGCAGGCCGACACCCCCATGCCCGCCGCCGAGCAAGCCGACTCGCAGAGCAGCGAAGATACCCAGGCGCCGCCCATCAGCGACCTTGAGGCCGGCACCCGCATCACCGCGCAAAAAAGCAGCAACCAACTGCTGGTGCGCACGCGTCCCGCCCAATGGAAAGAAATCGAAGCGGCGATCAAACGCCTCGATAACCCGCCGCTGCAAGTGCAGATCGAGACGCGCATTCTCGAGGTCAAACTGACCGGCGAACTGGACCTTGGCGTGCAGTGGTACCTCGGCCGCCTGGCCGGCAATTCCGGCAGCACCACGGTGGCAAATGCTTCCGGCAGCCAGGGCGCATTGGGCGGTGGCGGCGCCGGGCTGGGGGCGGCGGATTCGTTGTTCTATTCCTTTGTCAGCTCCAACCTGCAAGTGGCCTTGCACGCCCTGGAAACCAACGGCCGCACCCAGGTGCTGTCGGCGCCGTCGCTGGTGGTGATGAACAACCAGCCGGCGCAGATTCAGGTGGGCGATAACATTCCCATCAGCCAGACCACCGTCAACACGGGCGACGCCGATACCACCTTGAGCAGCGTCGAATACGTGCAGACCGGTGTGATCCTGGACGTGGTGCCGCGCATCAATCCGGGGGGCCTGGTGTATATGGATATTCAGCAGCAGGTCAGCGATGCCGAGAACCAGACAGGGAGCAGCGAGACGCCGGTCAACCCGCGGATTTCCACGCGTTCGGTGTCGACTCAAGTCGCTGTGCAGAGTGGACAGACGGTATTGTTGGGTGGGCTGATCAAGCAGGACAACGCGCAGTCCGTCAGTGCCGTGCCGTATCTGGGGAGAATTCCCGGGTTGCGCTGGTTGTTTGGCAACACCAGCAAATCCAAGGACCGTACGGAGCTGATCGTGCTGATTACCCCAAGGGTGATTACCAGCAGCGGCCAGGCGCGGCAGGTGACGGATGATTACCGTCAGCAGATGCAGCTGTTGCGGCCCGCTCAGTAGGCTTGGATTCTCGCGGTACACCGGTGAGAGGGGAACGTCTCTCTCACGGTTGTATCGACTGCTCCCGCACTTGCCAAACCCACCCGATTCTGGGAAAACCCCACCTTTCACGCCTTCAATGAGAACCCCATGAGCAACGACGAACTGCAGGTCACCGACATCCGCCTGGGCGACGGCAAAACCGTGGTCAAGGGCGCGCTGATCACCACTCAGTACACCGGCACCCTGGAAGATGGCACGGTGTTCGATTCGTCCTGGGATCGGGGCAAACCGTTCCAGTGCGTGATCGGTACCGGTCGGGTGATCAAGGGCTGGGACCAGGGCTTGATGGGCATGCAGGTCGGTGGCGTGCGCAGGTTGTGTGTGCCGGCGCATCTGGCCTACGGCGAGCGCTCGGTGGGGGCGCATATCAAGCCCAACAGTCCCTTGCGCTTTGAGATCGAATTGCTGGAAGTGCTGACGCGGGATGATTGAAACGTTGCTTTGCAAGGAGACGGCGGCGACAGGAGCGTATCGATGGCCATGGTTTTTGCAAGCCAGCCAGGTGGGTGCGCAAAGTCCGTTCCTGAACCCATCCTGAAGAATATTCTTATTCCTCATGCGGTAACTTTCCTACGGTTTACTCCGCATAAATCGCGGCGTAAGCTTCGCGCGTTTTCATCAATAGCGGAGACCCTCAGTGGGTACTTGTTCGAGTGACAGTAGTCGGCCGGTTTCGGTAACCGGCACATACTTGGCAAGGTAACGCGCATTGTCCAGATGCCGTTGTCTCGCCACAAAAGCGAGAAGCGGCATTCCGGCAGCAGCCAGTCCTGGCGCCTGCCTGAACCTCTCTCATCGACGCTGACCAGCACCTGAGTTGCCTCGGGAGGCTACGGACGCGCCTGCCTGTTACGGCGGGCGTGCCAGGTTCGGCTGTGCCTGTTTGACGGGGTGCGGCACGGACGGGCAGTACCTGCACGACGGTTTTTCCTCGCGCAGGAGTAACACCATGAACCTCACGCTGCTCAAAGAGTTCTTCGCCGGCTTCCTGCGGAACCGGCATATCGCCCGGCACTTTCGCCGCTTGGCGATGCTGGAGTCCGTGACCGACGCCAGTGTCAACCGCGAAATACCGCCAAGCCTGGCGCAAACCCTGTTAGCCGCCGCCAACAACAGCGCCGTGCAATTACTGGGCAGGCTGGGCAGCCGCGCCGAGGGCCTGAGCACCCAGGAGGCCGACGCATTGCGCGCTCAATACGGGCTCAATGAGGTCGAGCACGAGCAGCCGCTGCCATGGTCGGTGCATGTATGGCACTGCTATAAAAACCCGTTCAATCTGCTGCTGACCTTGCTGGCGGTGATCTCCTGGCTGACCGAGGACATGAAGGCCGCCACGGTGATTTTCTCCATGGTGGTGCTCTCGACCCTGTTGCGTTTCTGGCAGGAGGCCAAGTCGAACAAAGCCGCCGACGCATTGAAGGCGATGGTCAGCAATACGGCGACCGTGCTGCGCCGGGATGCGGCCAAGCGCTTTGAACTGCCGATCAAGCAATTGGTGCCGGGCGATCTGATCGTACTGTCGGCCGGTGACATGATCCCGGCCGATTGCCGCGTGCTCAGTGCCAAGGACCTGTTCGTCAGCCAGGCGGCGATGACGGGTGAATCGATGCCGGTGGAGAAGTTCGTCGAGCAGCAGGATGCTCACGCTCGCAATCCGCTGGACTTGGAAAACATCCTGTTCATGGGCACTAATGTGGTGTCCGGCGCCGCCACGGCGGTGATTCTGGCCACCGGCAACAGCACTTACTTCGGTGCGTTGGCGCAGCGCGTCACGGCGACCGACCGCGCCACTACCTCGTTCCAGCATGGCGTCAACAAGGTCAGTTGGCTGCTGATCCGCTTTATGTTCGTGATGGCGCCGCTGGTGTTGTTCATCAACGGGTTCACTAAGGGCGACTGGACCGAAGCGTTGCTGTTCGCGCTCTCGATTGCCGTGGGCCTTACCCCCGAAATGCTGCCGATGATCGTCACCTCGACGCTGGCCAAGGGTGCGGTGTTCCTGTCGCGCAAGAAAGTCATCGTCAAGCGTCTGGACGCGATCCAGAACTTCGGCGCCATGGATGTGTTGTGCACGGACAAAACCGGCACGCTCACCCAGGACAGGATTTTCCTGGCGCGCCATGTGGATGTGTGTGGCCAGGAGTCCGAGGATGTGCTGGAAATGGCCTACCTCAACAGCTACTACCAGACCGGCCTGAAAAACCTGCTGGATGTGGCCGTGCTCGAGCACGTCGAAATCCATCGTGAATTAAAAGTCGGTACCGCCTTCCAGAAGGTCGATGAGATTCCCTTCGATTTCAATCGTCGTCGCATGTCGGTCGTGGTAGCGGAGCACGACCAGCCGCATCTGTTGATCTGCAAGGGCGCGGTGGAAGAAATCCTGTCGGTGTGCAGCACCGTGCGTCATGGCGAGAGCAACGAGGCATTGACGCACGAGCTGCTGGCGCGCATCCGCCAGGTGACCGCAGCGTTCAACGAAGAGGGCCTGCGCGTGGTGGCCGTGGCCGCGCAACCGATGGCGTCCGGTCGCGACACCTACAGCCTGGCGGATGAAAACAACCTGACGCTGATCGGCTATGTGGCCTTCCTCGACCCACCCAAGGAAAGCACCGCGCCGGCGCTGAAGGCCCTGAAGGCCCATGGTGTAGCGGTCAAAGTGCTGACGGGGGACAACGAGCGGGTTACCGCAAAAATCTGCCGTGAAGTAGGCCTGGAGCAACAAGGGCTGCTGATGGGCAACGATATCGAAGACATGACCGACGCCGAGCTGGCTCAGGCCGTGGAAACCACCAATGTGTTCGCCAAGCTCACGCCCAGCCACAAGGAGCGCATCGTGCGCCTGCTCAAGGCCAACGGGCATGTGGTCGGCTTCATGGGGGACGGCATCAACGATGCGCCGGCACTGCGTACTGCGGATATTGGCATCTCGGTGGACAGCGCCGTGGACATCGCCAAGGAAGCCGCCGACATCATCCTGCTGGAAAAGAGCCTGATGATCCTGGAAGAGGGCGTGCTGGAAGGCCGACGCACCTTCGCCAACATGCTCAAGTACATCAAGATGACTGCCAGCTCCAACTTCGGCAACGTGTTCTCGGTGCTGGTGGCGAGCGCGTTTATCCCGTTTCTGCCGATGCTGCCGATGCATCTGCTGGTGCAGAACCTGCTGTATGACATCTCACAGATCGCCATTCCTTTCGACAATGTCGACGAGGAGATGCTCGCCAAGCCGCAGCGCTGGCAGCCGGGAGAAGTAGGCCGCTTCATGCTGTTCTTCGGGCCGATCAGCTCGATCTTTGACATCACCACGTTCGCACTCATGTGGTACGTCTTCGATGCCAACACTCCGGACCACCAGACCCTGTTCCAGTCGGGCTGGTTCGTGGTGGGGTTGCTCACCCAGACATTGATCGTGCACATGATCCGCACCCCGAAAATACCGTTCCTGCAAAGCCGTGCGGCGATGCCGTTGATGGTCATGACGGGTGTGATCATGGCCGTCGGGATCTTCCTGCCGATGGGGCCGTTGGCGCACTACTTCAAATTGCAGGCACTGCCATCGCTGTACTTTGTGTTCCTGCCCATGATTTTGCTGGCGTACATGGCACTGACCCAGGCGGTGAAGGGCTACTACGTCCGCAAGTTTGGCTGGCAGTAACCCGTTCCATGCAGCACCGCAGAATCTGTAGGGGCCGGGCAAGCCAGCCCCCACACTGAGCGGTGCCGGTTTCAATTTCCAGCTGCATACAGGAGATTTTTTATGCAGGCCATCAACAACATCAACCTCGACTCTCTGATCGACACGGTCGTCAGCCTCTCGGCGGCGTTTATTCTTGGCGGTTTGATCGGCTTCGAGCGCCAGTACCGCCAGCGCACCGCAGGCTTGCGTACGAACGTGCTGGTGGCGGTCGGCGCGGCGATTTTTGTCGACATGGCCAATCGGCTGGGCGGCGCGGAAGGTGCGGTGCGCGTGGTCGCGTATGTGGTGTCGGGTATCGGCTTTCTGGGGGCCGGTGTGATCATGCGCGAAGAAGGCAATGTGCGCGGGCTCAACACGGCCGCCACCCTCTGGGCATCGGCTGCGGTCGGAGCCTGTGCCGGTGCCGACCTGATCCTTGAGGCGTTGCTGGGTACGCTGTTCGTACTGGCGGCCAATACCTTGCTGCGCCCGATCGTCAATAACATCAACCGCCAGCCGTTGGACGTGGTATCGGCCGAGGTCACCAACATCCTCTATGTCATCGCGCGGCGTAGCCAGCAGCAAGCGGTCATGGTGCTGCTGGAAGCCGAGCTGGCGCGATGCAACTACCCGGCCAGTGATGTGGATGTACGGCCGTTCGGCAGCGAAGAGGTTGAAATCGAGGCCACCCTGGCCGCGACGTCGGTCGACGGCGACGAGCTGGATGCGTTGGTGGCGCGTATTTCCAACTCTTCCCTGGTGGTGCAGGCGTTCTGGAGCCCAAGTACCACCGACTGATTCGCCTGCCTGGACCCCCGTCGCGCCGCCATCGGCTAGGCTTTTTTGTAAGGAGAATCCTACAGCAAGTCAGGACTATCCCTTCAATCAAAACGGCATTGCATTGTTAAGGTTGGGCACTTACGGCTGGCCGCTCGTTCGTTCGCGTCCAGCCGTCATTGCTCGTGATGTTTCAATGCAAGGGACCGGCCTGAGACTGGCTATCGTCCTGAGAGGGTGCAGTGCCGTTTGTCGGAACTGTCATTTCTCACAGGTAGCGAGGTCCCCATTTGATATGTAAGGGTACTTTGTCCGCCTAGGGGTGTGTATGAGCAAAGCTTTAATCGTGGATGACCATCCGTTTATACGTGCGACGGTCAAACATCTGCTGAAGATGGAAGGATTCGATGAAATTTTTCAGGCAGGTGATGGCGCGGATGCGATGCAACTGGCGCGGGAGCAACGTCCCGAGCTAGTCATCCTTGACCTGGCGATGCCCAAGCTGGGGGGGTTGGAGGTTATCGCTCGGATCAAAGCCCTGGGCCTGCCATGCAAAATCCTGGTGCTGACCTCTTACCTGGCCGTGTTTTTTTCCACCCGTTGCATGCGAGCCGGAGCCATGGGGTTCGTGGCCAAGACCGGCGAGCTGGACGAGTTGCAAAAGGCTATCAGGGCGATCCAGTCGGGCTACAGCTGTTTTCCGAGCCTGCCCACCAGCTCGGTACGCCGTGACGATTTGCAGGAAACCGAGCGGCAGATGATCGAGTGCTTGTCGGACCGAGAGTTGACCGTATTGCAGAAGCTGGCCCTGGGGCTGGGCAACAAGGAAATTGCCGAAGACATGCTGCTGAGCCACAAGACCATCAGTACTTACAAGACACGCCTCAAGGAGAAGCTCCGTATGTGCTCAGTGGTGCACCTGTCCAAATTTGCCCAGCGCAATAATCTGATCTGAAATGGCGGCCATCGCGTTCAAGCGGTTCGCCACGATCCTGGGGCTGAGCCTGTTGCCCCTGGTCGCGATGGCCTTTGATGAGCCCAATGTATTACGCCTGTTGGGCCACTCCCGTATCGACACTCCCATCGTCACGCTGCAGGAGGCCGACTGGCGCTGGTTGCGCGAAAGGCGCACGTTGCTGATGGGGGTGTCCGCTCCCGATTACGCCCCCTTTGACCTGACCAATAACCGTGAAGAACTCGAAGGGATTACCGCCGATTTTGCAGCGCTGATCGGCCAGGCCCTGAATATCTCCATCGAGGTTCGGTGTTACGAGACCCGCGATGAAGTGATCGAGGCCCTCAAGCGAGGCGATGTGGATTTCCTCGGCTCGGCCAATGGCTATGAAGCGGCCGACCCGCAACTGGTCTTGTCGCGCTCCTACGCCAGTGACCAACCCACCCTGGTGACCCGTACCAACGATAGCCAGGCGCTGAGTGACGACTTGGCGGGCAAGCGCGTGGCGATGCTTTATCACTATTTGCAGCCTGAGGTGGTGCGGGCTTTTTACCCTCGCGCTCAGGTGGAGTTGTACTCTTCGGCCTTCGAGGCTATCGGCGCGGTGGCGTTTGGACGCGCCGATGTGTATCTGGGCGATGCCATCAGCACCAATTACCTGATCAACCGAAACCAGCTCAATATTGTGCGCATGGCGGATTTTTCCACCCTTGAAGTCAACCCATTTGCCTTTGCGTTCACCCGGCAGAATACCCGGCTGCCGCCGATCATCGATGCGGCGCTGGAGGCGATTCCCGCCGGTGAGCAGATGGAAATATTGCGCCGCTGGAGCGGCGGCAACCTCGGCATTGTCGGCACCGGTCGGTTGCACTTAAGTGCCAGTGAACAACGCTGGCTCCTCAAGCATCCACGGGTCAAGGTCGCGGTGCTCGACAAACTCCTGCCGCTGTCAGTCATCGATGATCAGGGGCAGTTCGAGGGCCTGAGTGCCGAGGTGCTGTCGCGTATCAGCCTGCGCACCGGTTTGAAATTCGACGTGGTGCCGGGCAACTCGATACCGCGTCAGATCGACGAGGTCAGCATGGGCGCGGTGGATATGCTGGCGGTCGTGACCCCGAGTGTCGAACGCGCCGAAAAGGTGCGGTTTACCCGGCCCTACCTGACCAACGCCTTGGTGCTGGTCACCCGAGGTGATGAACACAGTCCGGTGATATTGGAAGACATGGTGGGTAAGCGCCTGGCGATGATCAGCGGCAACGGGCTGCGCGATACGATCACGCGAGACTTTCCCGGCATCGTATTTGTCGATGTAGAGAACGCGGAGCAGGCCATGGCGATGGTGGCGAAAGGCGAAGCGGACGCGGCAGTCAATTCGCTGATCAGTGCGCGCTATATGATCGCCCGGTATTACCGTGACCGGTTGCGCATCACCAGCACGGTCGGCTCGGAACCGGCGCGCATCACATTCGGGGTCAACCGCAGTCAGTTGGAGCTTTATTCGATCCTCGACAAGGCACTGTTGAGCATCACTCCCCAGGAAATGGACGAGATGATTGCCCAATGGCGCAGCGACGTGATTATCGAAAACAGCTATTGGCTGCGGCACCGCAACGTGATCATCCAGGGGTTCGGGCTGGCCGCTCTGTTACTGATTGTCACGCTGAGCTGGGCCATCTATCTGCGCAGCCTGATTCGCAAGCGCGTCCAGGCCGAACGCGCCTTGAGCGACCAGATGCGTTTTATGAGCGTCCTGATCGACGGCACACCTCACCCCATCTATGTGCGTGACCGGCAGGGGCGGTTAATGGCCTGCAATAACGCTTACCTGGATGTGTTTGGCTACAAGCTCGAAGACGTGATTGGTAAAACCGTGGTGGAAACCGACTCTGGCAATCTGCCGCAGGCCCAGTCGTTTCATCAGGATTACCTGCACTTGATGGCAGAAGGCGAGCCGCAGATTCACGACCGTATACTCAAGTTGCCCACGGGCGAGGTGCTGACCATCTACCAGTGGATGCTGCCATACCGAGACGGTGACGAAAAAGTGGTGGGCATGATTGCCGGCTGGGTGGATGTCAGCGAGCGCCAACAACTACTGGGCCAGTTGCAGGAAGCCAAGGACGACGCCGACGCCGCCAACCGGGCCAAGACCACCTTCCTGGCGACCATGAGTCACGAGATCCGCACGCCGATGAACGCGGTGATCGGCATGATCGAGCTGGCCCTGAAAAATGCCGAGCAAGGCTTGGCCGACCGGGATGCCCTGGAAGTGGCTTCGGAGGCTTCGCGCGGCATGCTGGAGTTGATCGGCGATATTCTCGATATCGCACGGATCGAGTCCGGTCATTTGTCATTGACCCTGGAGCCGGCCAATCCGCACGAGCTGCTGACGTCGGTGGCACGCGTGTTCGAAGGCCTGGCGCGGGCCAAGGGGTTGGCGCTGCAGGTTGAACTTGATCCATTGATCGATCGCGTGGTTCTGGTTGACCCGCTGCGTTTCAAGCAGGTGGTATCGAATCTGCTGAGCAACGCCATCAAGTTTACCCATCGGGGCCAGGTCAAGCTCGGTGCCCAGGCGGCCTTCGATGGGGAACATCTGGGGCTGCAATTATGGGTGCAGGACAGCGGAATTGGCGTCAGTGCCCAAGACCAGTTACGCCTGTTCAGCCCCTTTGTCCAGGGTAGCAATGGCGAACAGTCGGCACGTAGCGGCTCTGGCCTGGGGTTGGTGATCAGCCGCAACTTGTGCGAAATGATGGGCGGGCGGCTGCACTTGAGCAGTGTGCTGGGGCAGGGCACGCGGGTGGATGTGACGTTGGCCTTGGTCATGACCACCGCAGTGCCGCAGGAGGACGCTTCGGCGAATGCGCCGGTATCGCCGTCGCCCGCCCTGAGTATTCTGGTGGTGGACGATTACCCGGCCAACCGTTTGCTGCTGGCTCGACAGTTGAGTTTCCTGGGCCACCGTATCACGACGGCCGAGGACGGGGTTCAGGGGCTTGAGCAGTGGCGTGCCGGGGCGTTCGATGGCGTCATCACCGATTGCAATATGCCCTTCAAGAACGGCTACCAGTTGGCACAGGACATCCGCGTATTGGAACGTGAACGAGGCCTGGCGCCGTGTCTGCTCTTGGGGTTCACCGCCAATGCCCAGCCTGAAGAAACCGAGCGTTGCCGGCAAGCCGGTATGGATGGGTGCCTGTTCAAACCTACCGGGCTTGACGATCTGCGCGTGGCGCTGGCATCTCGCTCCACCTACGTCCTTGGCCCTGAAGCGGCGGCGTTTGATCTGAGTACGCTGATCGCGTTGACGGGGGAGGATCATCACGCGCTCACAGAGCTGTTGTTACCCTTGCTTGACAGCCTCGAGGCGGATCGGGCGCTGTTGCCTGCGCTGCGGCGCAAGGCTGACTTCGCCAAGCTGCACGACCTGGCACATCGCGCCAAGGGCGGTGCTCGAATGGTCAAGGCACGCGAGTTGATCACTCGCTGCGAAGCGCTGGAGGCCGTCTGTGAAAGGCAAGACCGCAACGCGCTGGTGGCCGCGGTCGACGGTGTGAGCGAGGCGATCATCGCGTTGCATGAGGGGCTGAGCCTTTATTGCGATCAGCTTCGAACCCAATAATGGCCATTCGGGACTTTTGGGAGAAATCCTACGCGAGGGGGGAATATGCCTGATTTTGTCTTCGGAATTTGTCTGGAAAATGGGCGGCGCTCACTGACGAGCGCTGCCTGCCCAGGGGTTTGCCATGCCGAATAAAGCACTGACCATCCTGATTGCCGATGATCTGCACATGCAACGGTTGTACATCGAAAAAATGCTTAACCAGTTGGGGTATTACCGGATTGTGCCGGTGCAAACCTTCGAAGAAGTCCAAATCCTCACCGCCATTCCGGCCGAACCCTTTGATGTGCTGATCATCAATGCAGGGCTGGCGGCCCAGGCGAGTGGGCCCCATCCTCAGGCACGCCATGTGCTGGTGTACGACAACCTGGACCTGAGTGCACCCGCCGACGCAATGCCGGCCGTGTCGGTACGCCTGCCGGGCGTGCCGGATAACGTCAATCTCGAACACTTCATGGACATCATCGACCCACCTGAGGCCATGACCGGCTTGCGGGTGTTGCCGTGGTTAAGGGCGTTGTCCCACCAGCCGGTGGTCGGGGTATAGGTCCACGCTGGCACAAGCCCCTGCAGCGTTAATCCTTGCCTGTCACTTGGTATTGCTGTGTTCACGAAGGCGCCCGGCGGCACTGCGCAGCAATTGCTCGGTGCCCGTCCAACCCAGGCAACCATCGGTTACCGACACCCCGTATTTCATTGACGGGCTCAGAGGCTGGCAACCTTCGAACAGGTGGCTTTCGAGCATCATGCCGATCAACGACGTATCGCCCTGCAAGCGTTGCTCCAGCACCTCGCTGAACACGGCCGGCTGGCGCAGCGGGTCTTTGCCGCTGTTGGCGTGGCTGCAATCGACCATGATGCGTGACGCCACTTTGGACTTGGCCAGGTCGTGTTTGACCTGAGCCACACTCTGCGCATCGTAGTTTGGCCCACGGTGACCGCCGCGCAGCACCAGGTGGGTGTCGGGGTTGCCCGGCGTCTGGATGATCGCCGGATGCCCCTGGCTGTCGGCGCCGAAATGGCGGTGTGGGTGCGACGCCGAGCGCATTGCGTCACAGGCAATCGCGACGCCGCCGTCGGTACCGTTTTTGAAACCTACGGGCATGTCCAGGCCGCTGGCCATTTCGCGGTGGATCTGCGATTCGGTGGTGCGCGCGCCAATCGCAACCCAACTGAGCAGGTCATCGAAGTAGCCGGCGGCCATGGGTTGCAACAGTTCGGTGGCGACCGGCAAGCCCAGGCGCAGCATTTCGCGCATCAGTTCCCGGGACAGGGCCAGGCCTGCGGCCATGTCATCGCTGCCATCGAGATGCGGATCGTAAGCCAGGCCTTTCCAGCCAATGGTTGTGCGGGGCTTTTCGACGTAGGCGCGGACTACCAGCAGCATCTGGTCGCTGACTTCAAGCGCCAGCTTCTTCAGGTTGCGTGCGTATTCCATGGCTGATTGCGGGTCGTGTATCGAGCACGGGCCGACAATTACCAGCAAGCGCGAGTCCTGACCATTGAGTATGGCGCGCACGGCTTGGCGATGGGCATGGATCTGTTCATTGAGGAACGGGCTGAGGGGCAGTTGGTGCTTGAGCTCAAGGGCGCTGGGCAGGCGTTGGGTAAGGGCTTGATTGGCGCTGTTCAGAGTGGATACGGGCAGTGCGGCGACAGAGGAGTTCATATTCAAGGTTTCCTGGGCAAGCGGCGGGCGATTCCCGCGCGCTTGGCCTACTGGGGTGTTCGACAATTGGCCGTATCGGCCAGGTGTGTTGGCTTGCCACCAAGAGGTGACCGATCGGAGGCGGCAGGCTGTCCCGAACGGAGCTGGCTAAATCGCCATGCAGCGCAAGTGTCGTAGCGGTAATAGGTGGCGTAGTTCATGTCGTGATTCCTTTAAGTGTGCTTGATCGAACAAAATTATCAGGGCCTGAAAAAACAAAACCCCCGGTCGGGGAGCCGACCGGGGGTTAGATTTCTCTGGCAGGCGACCCCTTGAGTAGTGGGCGCCGATTTCAGGTATCAGGCGCGCCAGTGGCTAAACCAATACCCAAAATAAAAGCTGACCAGTGCGCTCGAACCGTTCACACGCATAGCCGCCACCGAGCGCAAGGCGCGGATAGCGGAGCAAACATGAGTGTGGGTGAGTTGCAACATGGTACGTCTCCAAATGATGGGGGGAGCTTACTAGAGCCGAGCGGGTGGGTTCAATCAGTAATTTCTATTGCAGAGGGGGACTTACGACTATGGGGTGAGTGTCGATATGCTGCTCGCACCTCACAATGCTTGCCAGGACGCAACCATGACCGCCTTGACCCTTGCTGCGGCGCAAACCCTTTCCATTGCCGGTGACGTAGCGGCCAATATCGCGCGACATATGGTGTTCATGCAGGCTGCAGCCGCTCAGGGCGTGCAATTACTGGTATTTCCAGAGTTGTCGCTGACCGGTTATGAGCCTGCGCTGGCAGCCGACTTGGCCATCGCGCCTGAAGCTGCGTTGCTGGCGCCGTTACGCGAGTTGGCGCGGGAGCTGCGGTTGACGGCGGTGGTGGGGATGCCGATCCGTCTGGCGCCAGGGGCGGAGGTGCTGATTGGCGCCTTGGTGCTGGGGGGTGACGGCTCGGTGGCGGTCTACACCAAGCAGCATCTGCATCCGGGCGAAGACGTCGTGTTTGCGGCGGGGCAGGGCGGTGCGGCCCTTGACTGGGGAGATGATCGTATTGCGCTGGCCGTCTGCGCTGACTTCTCCCACGCCAGTCACCCACGCCAAGCGGCACTGGCCGGCGCCAATATCTATGCCGCGGGCGTGTTGATCAGCGAAAGCGGCTACGCGACGGACAGCGCGCTGCTCCAGGGGTATGCGGCCGAGCATTGCCTCCTGGTATTGATGGCTAACCACGGCGGCCCTTCGGGCGGCTGGGCCTGTGCCGGGCGCAGCGCGATATGGGCCGACGATGGCCGTTTGCTTGCGGCGGTGCCTGGCGTCGGCGAAGCGCTGGCGATTGCCCGCCGCGAAGGCGAGCGCTGGGTCGGGCATGTGGTGGCTTTATAAATGGCCTTCCACCTGCGCGCTGCGACGGACCAGGACCTGCCGTTTGCACGAAACCTGACTCACCAGGCCATGGATGGCTATTACGTGCAGTACCAGTTGCTGTGGTCCAACGATGGCTTCGATCGGGCCTGGGCGGGTCGGGAAAACTGGCTTATTTGCGATGATGACCGCGCAATCGGGTTTGTCAGCCTGAGCTGTGACAGCCAAGCACTCTATATCCGCGAATTGCATATGATCGAGGCATGCCGCGGGCTCGGCGCAGGCAGTTGGGTGTTACAGCAGATGGCGCTCAAGGCGCGAGCGCTGGGCCTTTTGCGTTTGACCGTGTTCAAGACTAATCCGGCCAAAAGGCTGTATCAGCGCAATGGGTTCAACATTGTCGGCGAAGAAGACGGGTTCTGGCGGATGGAACGCGTCTGTCGCTCAAGCTAAAACATGCGTCAGGTTCTAATAAGCGCATACTGGGTCAGGAGCCGATTTCCTGATCGTTGCTCTGGCCATCAGCCTCCGCAAGGATGATCCCCTCTTTCATGCCCAGAAGGACCGCTACCTTATGGGCCTCCCCACGCCGTCCCTTTTTGCGCCCAGCGAGCACTTGATAGGTGGTCGCCGGATCGACGCCATGTTCACGGGCGAACGCCTGAACTGACTTTCCTTGATGTTCCAGCCAAGCCTTGGCTTGTGCAGCAGTACGGATTCCGGGCATAGTTCAAAACCGTTCAATTTCGTTTAACGAAGAGACGAGTGTGTCACCTCTCGGGGTGTGCCAAATAGGATCATACATCCAAATGAGTGGAATCGGTTCGCGTTTAAGGCAAGAAAGAGAGCGACTTGGCCTGTCGCAAAAAGTTTTTGGTGAAATCGGAGGTGTCGAAGCTAATGCGCAAGGCAAATACGAAAGCGGCGGGCGCGCGCCCAAGGCTGACTACCTGTCTCGTGTGGCCGAGAGAGGCGTGGATATTTTGTATGTGTTAACTGGGAACGCTACGCCGATTCAACTGGAAAATCTGAGTCAGATTGAAGAAAAAGTGTTGGTTGATTACCGGGCGATGTTCAAGGAAGACCAGGATGCAATCCGCCGCCTGACGTCGACCTTGGCAGAGCATTCGCTTTCCAGCAATGGAAAAGCCAAGCCTCAGCCACAGGATTCCTGACCTTTTGCCCAGCAAATCCGGCCACCTGCCGCCTGCTGAATAGGCACCGAACGGTCAAACTCCATATATATGACGCTTGCGGCTAGGTCTGCGCCCAGGTTTTTTGCTAAGGTGTTCAGCAACCTATAAGACCATATCGCGAGGTGTCTGCTTGATTAGGGTGCTAGTAGTCGATGACCATGATCTCGTTCGTACAGGCATAACACGAATGCTGGCTGACATCGACGGCCTGCAAGTAGTCGGCCAGGCCGAGTCGGGGGAGGAGTCTCTGATCAAGGCCCGGGAATTGAAACCCGATGTGGTGTTGATGGACGTCAAGATGCCGGGTATCGGCGGTCTGGGCGCCACTACCAAATTATTGCGCAGCCATCCGGATATCAAGGTTGTGGTAGTCACAGTGTGCGAGGAAGACCCGTTTCCTACGCGTCTGTTGCAGGCGGGGGCCGCGGGTTACCTCACCAAGGGCGCTGGCCTTGCGGAAATGGTGCAAGCCATTCGCCTGGTATTTGCCGGCCAGCGTTACATCAGCCCGCAGATTGCCCAGCAGTTGGCCATCAAGTCCTTCCAGCCCACCAGCGACTCGCCATTCGATGCGCTGTCGGAGCGGGAAATCCAGATCGCCCTGATGATTGTCGGTTGCCAGAAGGTGCAGTCGATCTCCGACAAACTGTGCCTGTCACCCAAGACCGTCAACACCTACCGCTATCGCATCTTCGAGAAACTCGCCATCAGCAGTGATGTTGAATTGACCCTGCTCGCGGTGCGCCACGGCATGGTGGACGCCAGCGCCTGACATGACCACGCCGTTTGATCCAAGTGCCTTTCTCTCGACCTGCAGCGGCCGCCCCGGCGTGTACCGCATGTTCGACAGCGAGGCGCGCCTGCTTTACGTGGGCAAGGCCAAGAACCTGAAAAACCGTCTGGCGAGTTATTTTCGCAAGACTGGTCTCGCGCCGAAAACCGCCGCCCTGGTCGCACGCATCGCCCAGGTTGAAACCACCATTACCGCCAATGAAACCGAAGCGTTGCTGCTTGAGCAGACGCTGATCAAGGAATGGCGGCCCCCGTATAACATCCTGCTGCGCGACGATAAATCCTACCCCTACGTATTTTTATCGGACGGCGACTTCCCGCGGCTGAGCATTCACCGTGGCGCTAAGAAGCAGAAGGGCAAGTATTTCGGGCCTTACCCCAGCGCCGGTGCCATTCGCGAGAGCTTGAGCCTGCTGCAAAAGACGTTTTTTGTGCGCCAGTGTGAAGACAGCTTTTACA